>DAORIX010000001.1:0-67764 GCA_035438745.1 Minisyncoccota bacterium
CAAAACACTTTCTTATGTTTTTATTAGAAACTAGTTTCCCTTGTTTGTTTCTTGTTGGATTAACGTGCTGTACATAATCCTTAAAAAACTTATCGTCTTTTTTGCTAAGATTTAAAAAGAAAGTTTCGTCAATTTTATTACATATATATTTTTTATAAATCTCATCAGAGAATCTAATGTATATTTCTTCATTGTTTTCTCTTAGTTTTTCATATATCACCCTCATTAAAATAGTTAAGGTTGTCAGTCTCTGTTGACCGTCGATTACATCATAGTGACTATACTTATGATTATTACTTGATCCGTGATAATAAATTATTGCTCCAAGAAAATGCTCTTTGTCTTTTTCTAGAACAATATTTTTAATATCATCCCACAACTCCCTCCAATTATTTTCTTCCCAAGAATATGCTCTTTGATATTTAGGAATATTAAAAACAGTTTTATCGAAAAGTGAATTGTAGGCCTTTTTTGTCGAATTATTTATTGTTGGCATTTTTATATTTTAATTAGGTATAGGTAAACCTAGCTTCTGAAGAGGTAAATATTTAAAATAATACTGACAACCCACTGAAATAATATAGTCCAAAACATCTTTATATACAGGATTTCTAAACCAATCACTTAAAATATAGATATACTCGACTTCAATATTAAGAGGGGCCATTAATTTTGCATACTGTTTTCTTTTAAAGTCACATGTCTGTAGTTTCTCATCAACAGATCCTGCAACCTGCTGAAACTTCACCTCAATGACAAAAAGAGTGTTGTTTATAATCACGTAAATAGCCTCATCGGGTAGGAGTTTTTTAGAAAGAATAGTTTTGTAATCAACACCCCTAGAAGCAAGATAAATGTACAAAGCATTTTTCTTCATGCTTCGCGCAACCTCCTTGTTTTCATAATAAATAACACTATCTTTTACTGAATATCCAACCGTAGACTGCAACAGAGTAAGGATGTCTGTTTCCTTTTCAAAATTAAGACCTGTTATCGTACTTCCTCCGCCAATACCATTTATCCTCATAGTGACTTCAATAGTTAGTTATTAAGACTTCAGTTACTTTTCCCCGACCTGATCCTTTCGAATTAATTGCTCGCCCAGCCTCAACTTTATTGATCCGTATACCCTTGAAACCTGAGTATATCTCATTAATAAAAGGTGTATCCGAGTTTGAAAGCATAACAAAACATCCTCTCTTGTTTAGTTCTAAAACCGTATCTCGAAGCTCAATCTGTTCTTTATCAAGAAACAACTCTGCCGTATACGCTGTAAACGATGCGGTCTTGCTCACTGGATAATACGGCGGATCAAAATATACAAAATCACCTTTTTTCGCTTTCTTAAGCACTTCTTTGTAATCCTGATGTTTTATCTCAATACATTGTAATGCTTTGGAAACTTTTTTAAGGTTATCCTCGTCACAAATCAAAGGATTACCATATTTGCCGTATGGAACATTAAACCCTCCTGCTTTGTTTACCCTATACATTCCATTAAAACAAGTTCTATTCAAAAATATAAAACGAGAAGCGACATCTAAATCGCTCATTTTATTTGGATCTTGGGCGCGGACCTTCAAAAAATATTCTTTCTCAGTTTTATGCTTCTTTAGTGATGCAATCAGGTCCTCAACATTATTTTTAATAATGTTATATGTGGTAACTAATTCTTTATTTAAATCTGAGAGAAACCCTCTTTCAGGAAGTAGATCGAAAAATACTGCACCACCCCCAACAAACGGTTCAAAGTATTTACCGGTTTTAACATCAAATAACTCTGGTGGGTATAAATTGAGCCTTCTGAATTGAGCAAGGAGTTGTCTTTTGCCACCAACCCATTTCACGAATGGCTTTGGCTTTTCTGAAATGATGCGCGCCACATCTTCAAAAAGATTCTTCTTGTCTGCAATTGAATAAACACGATGCGCAAAAATAGCATTGATATCAAATTTTGTCTGTATTTCCTCAATAGATTGCCGTTTAGTCACAATACAATTTTAACACTTTTAAATACAACTTACCAAAGCTATTTTATAGCTCGAAAAACAAAAAAACTGTCTCGCGGGCGAGACAGTTTTGATATTTCTATGCAGGTATAAACGTAGCGCCTGCATGTGCGGTCAGTGCGGATACCAATCTACGGTATTCCACAGCAACCGCTGATAGAATTACGGCTCTCACCTGAGCAGGTGTGTACTCCTCAGAAATGACAACCACAACAATATCTTTCTTGTACCTACCCTTTTCTTGATCCAAACGGAAGAGACGAGCTTTCTCCTCACAACTCTTTATCTGAACGTGAATGTCCCGCCAAATATCTGTGTGAACGACAACATCCACGCCGGCGCTATCCAAACGAAGACAGGCATTTTCGATTGAAACAAACCACTTGGGAACTCCAGAGAACTCTGCCTGAAACGCAGCCACGGCACGCAACTCATTCCTCTTGCCTTTCGACGGCTCATCCCTCTTTATAATCGCAAACAAACGTTGAACAAAAGAATCAGGACTCATGGTGGTAACAAAATCAATGTGCACGCTGTTCTCTCTAATTCTGCACCCGCACTCTATATTAATCAACACAAAAATTCCTCTGATTGTGTATTACTCAATATTCATTTAGGATGAAAACATGAAGATACTCAGTATAGAAACGAGTTGTGATGAAACGGCCCTCAGTATAGTAGAAGTAAACGGGAGCACGGTTACCTTTCTCGCCAATGCCCTCATATCACAAGTAGATATACACTCTGCCTATGGAGGAGTTTTTCCCGTACTCGCAAAGAGAGAGCATCAAAAAAATCTCACACCCCTCCTCAAACAAGTGCTCACTCAAGCAGGAATGAATGTGCCAAAACCACCGTCACCCACAAACGAAGACATCGTCGCGATCCTCGCAAAAGAAAAAGAACTCGCTGGAGACCTTCTCCCCTTTCTCTCATCACTACAAACACCTCCTATCGATATCATCTCCGTAACATACGGACCAGGACTTGAGCCGGCACTCTGGGTCGGCATAAACTGCGCACGCGCACTCAGCCTCGCTTGGAATGTACCTATCGTGCCGAGCAATCACATGGAGGGACACATACTCATTTCACTTCTTGGGCAAGAAAAAGAAAAAACTGTTTCTGCTCCCGCTACACGCTACACCCTACACACTCTCACCTATCCCGCCCTCGCACTTCTCATATCAGGAGGTCACACCGAACTCGTACACATGGAAAAAGAAAAATCCTACACCGTCGTAGGCCAGACGCTCGATGACGCCGTCGGAGAATGTTTTGATAAAATAGCTCGCACTCTTTCGCTCCCCTATCCTGGAGGACCAGAAATATCGCGCCTTGCAGACATAGCACGCACAAACAACATACACTCACCAGAAAAACTCCCTCGACCCATGCTTCATTCGGGCAATCTTGATTTTTCTTTTTCGGGACTCAAAACTGCGGTACTCTATCTCACACAAAAAATCGGTACCCTCACCGAAGAAGTAAAACAAGGAATCGCGCGAGAAGCCGAGGAAGCAATCACCGATGTAATCATTGCAAAGACACGCAAAGCAATTGAAACCTACGGCTCAGAAACACTCATTATTGGAGGAGGTGTTATTGCAAACGCACACCTTAGGGATGCGCTCACAAAACTTGCCCAAGAAAAAAATATCACCTCTCATATTCCACTCATTTCTCACTCAACAGACAATGCGCTCATGATAGCGCTCGCAGGCTACCTGAATCGAGACAAGGCACAGACAGGAAATACACCTATACAAGCGCAAGGAAATCTCCGTATTGATACGACCGCCTAGTACTCGCCTCCGAGAATATCTTTTACGAGAGGTATAACCCTCAAAGCAATTTTTGCATACCCAGCGTCATTAGGATGTATTGCATCACTCATGTAACGAGAATCAGCAAAAAGACCGCTCAAAACATCAGGAATGTATGCTGAGCCCGTTGAGTCTGCAATGTCCTCATACATTGAGTCATACGGATCACCCAGAATGCCTCCGCGCACACCGAGAAGTACAGTGACTGCACCAGCATTTTGAAATGTAGAAATAATCGAGCGTAAATTCTTTTCGGTGTCGACTCGAGACACACGACGCAGTGCATCATTGCCTCCCAAAAGAATTAAAACGACATTCGGTTTTTTTACGAGAGCGTCAGGGACACGGAGAACACCGTCAGATGTTGTGTTTCCTGATTTTCCAAAATTTAAAACAGGAACACCGATTCCACGACCAATGAGGGATGGCAAATCATTGCCCTTTGTCGCACCGACGCCCTCGACGAGACTGTCGCCAAACATCATCACTGTATTTCCTTGGGGTGGATAATTGGTGAGAGGTGTTTTTTTGAAAAACAAAAACCACGCACTAACGCAAACGATTATAAGTACGAAAAGTATAGTTTTTTTATTCATGCAGATTTTTTATTTACCCCAACGAAAACGTGGTTTCTCGCCGGTGAGATAACACACGAGAATGAGTAGTAGAGTGAGAGCGAGAGAAGGCACCACATCGGCAAAGAAAACAATATCAGCGGATACCGGTGTCGAAGCGTGTATGCCATCAAATATGTATACGATACCGACAATATAGAGAGCCAAAACAGCCCATCCTTCCCATGATGAAGGCGTCCAACCCCAGCCATAGCGCTTTGACTTGAACCACATTTTTTTGGTTATCATATGTTTCAAAAATTAAAATAATCTAACGAGTAAGATAAAAAATAAGCAGAAACAGTGAGCTCCACCACAGAGTAAAAGAGATCACGAAACTCACCGTTATCAACTGCTGAATGTGACGAGGTAACAGCTCAGACGAGCGACCCTCCCTCTCCTGACGGAGCAAATACGGACTAATATAAAACGACAAAAAACATCCATTCAAAATCAAAACACCAAAAGCGATAGCGTGGAAAAGAGGTATACCACGTAGAGCTTCACCCCAATAAAAATAAGTGCCCGCAGTAATTACCAAAAAAGTTCCTATCCAAATCAAAGGCTTGGTCACTTTGTGAGTACGAATCGTTGCCTCCGTCCAATACGATGATTTTCTACCCAAAAAACCATGGAGATCGATCACCGTAACCGCTCCGAGACCGATGACGAAACCAGCACATATGAGAAACAAAGCAATGGTGTCAAAAATAGCCATATGTAATTAAAAATAGTTACTCTATATCTCTATCATACACCTCTGCGTTACCCTTGAACACAAAGGACAAAAACTCTTTAATTTGCTATGATTTTTCATATCTATGATACACAAAGATCCAGCGATACCTGAGAAATTTCTAAAACCATACAACCCCAAGGAAACTGAGGAGATTTTGTACAAAAAGTGGCTTGATTCAGGCTATTTTAATCCTGACAATTTGCCTTCACGCCATACAACACCTTTTTCAATAGTACTCCCCCCTCCAAACGTTACGGGAACCCTTCACATGGGACACGCATCGATGCTCGTTATCCAAGACATCATGGTTCGTTACAAGCGCATGATGGGATTCAAAACTCTCTGGATACCAGGCACTGATCACGCGGCAATCGCCACACAATCAAAGGTTGAAAGTGAAATCTACAAAAAAGAAGGCAAACGTCGCCACGATTTGGGTCGCGAAGAATTACTCAAACGAATTGAAAAATTCGCGCGTGAGAGTCACGACACGATTGTAAACCAAACAAAGCGTATGGGTGCTTCACTCGACTGGTCACGAGAAGCCTACACGCTCGATGCACCACGTGAAAAAGCGGTGTTTGAGGCATTCAAGCAGATGTATAACGACAAGCTCATCTATCGAGGTCACAAAATCGTAAACTGGGATCCGAAAGGACAAACAACTATCTCTGATGACGAAATCGTATACGTTGAAGAAAAAACAAAGTTCTACTATTTCACCTACGGCCCCTTTACCATTGGAACGGCTCGTCCCGAAACAAAATTTGGTGACAAATATGTCGTGATGCATCCTGACGACGAACGCTATGCGCAGTACAAACATGGCGACACGTTAGACATCGAATGGATTAACGGACCAATGAAAGCGACAATTATAAAAGACCCGTCAATCGACATGGCATTCGGAACAGGCGTTATGACAATCACTCCGTGGCACTCACGAGTAGACTTTGATATTGCTGAGAAATTCAAACTAGAAAAGGAACCTATCATCGATAGCTACGGAAAACTCCTCCCTATCGCCAAGGAATTTGCCGGCATGAAAATACTCGATGCACGACCAAAAATTGTTGAGAAACTAAAAGCAAAAGGACTTCTCGTAAAAGAAGAAGACTATACGCACAACATCGCTACCGCAGAAAGAACCGGAGGTATTGTTGAGCCTCAAATAATGAATCAGTGGTTTATTGATGTAAACAAAAAAATACCCGCTCGAGACAATAAAACCCTCAAAGAATTAATGCTCGGGACAGTAGAGAATAAACAAATTGATTTTTTGCCGGAACGCTTCGAAAAAGTCTACACGCACTGGATCACAAACCTTCGCGATTGGTGTATTTCACGCCAAATCTGGTTTGGTCACCGAATACCTGTCTGGTACAAAGACGGTGAAGAAAAAGTAAGCCTCACAAGCCCCGGAGAAGGCTGGATTCAGGATGAAGACACTCTCGATACGTGGTTTTCTTCGGGATTGTGGACATTTTCAACACTTGGCTGGCCAGAGAAGACAAAAGATTTTCAAACATATCACCCAACATCGGTACTCGAAACCGGATATGACATTATATTCTTTTGGGTTGCACGCATGATTCTCATGTCGACCTATCTCATAGGAACCATTCCATTCAAAACCGTATACCTCAACGGAATTGTTCGAAATGCTGATGGATCAAAAATGTCTAAATCAAAAGGAGCAATAGACCCTCTCGAAATGTGCGACACCTACGGAACAGACGCCGTACGCATGAGCCTCATTGTGGGTACAGGACCCGGAAACGACACCAAAATGTCTGAAGATAAAATCCGTGCCTACAAAAACTTTGCAAACAAACTCTGGAACATCACCCGATTCGTCCTCTCTTCAACAGAGGGAGAAACTATCGAACCATCATTCTCCGCTTTCTCAGCACAGGATAAAGAGCTCATGTTGAAACAGAAGACCTTGCTCGCCGAAATCACCAAAGAAATGGATGAATACAAGTTTTATCTCGTAGGAGAAAAGCTCTACGCGTACACATGGCATGAATTTGCCGACATCATCCTCGAGGAATCAAAAAAGATTCTGCTCGAGGGCACAGATACTGAAAAGAAATCTCGTAAACAATTCCTCCTCCATACACTCGTACTCATCCTAAAGACTCTTCATCCTTTTGTTCCTTTCGTAACAGAAGAAATCTGGAAAGATATTCCCCTACCAAACAAAAAAGACCTTATAATAGAGACGTGGCCTTATGAACTCAATTAGCACCCTCACGTATGCAGGTCTCGCCGGTATATTGCCCGCTCTCGCGTGGTTGTGGTTTTGGTTGCGAGAAGACAAACTCCATCCTGAACCTAGGGGACGCATTGCACTTTGTTTTATCGCTGGAATGCTCGCAGTACTGATTGTGATTGGACCAGAAAGATTTGTAGCACGTTATCTCGGCTTTGATGGTGATTTTTACTCTTTTTTCCAAAGTGCGGCAACTCTCATAAAAATAAAGCTATTCGTCTCATGGTCTGCCATCGAAGAGTTAGCAAAATACATGATGGTACTCCTCGTTGCACTGCAATCAAAAGATTTTGATGAGCCTGTAGATGCGCTCATGTATACCATCACGGTGGCTTTAGGATTTTCTGCCCTCGAAAACGCAGCTTTTGTCCTCCCCCATTTCCTCTCACACGACATCGTACAAGGGTTTATTGTAGGAAACCTACGATTTCTCGGTGCGAGCCTTCTCCACGTGGTCTCCTCGGCGGCAATCGGCTTTGCCATTGCACACTCGTTTTACATGAGTTTTTGGAAAAAAATCTTTTGGAATATTGGCGGAGTTGTCACCGCAATCATATTGCATACAACCTTTAATTTCTTTATAATAGACAGCAACGGAAGCAAAACCTTTTTGATCTTTGGAATTCTGTGGACGGGTACAATCATACTCCTCCTATTATTTGAGAAACTAAAAAAATTAAACGCATAACCATGCTCCAGTCAAAAAAATCATTCTTTGAAAGACTTACTGGTACCGTCAAAATAGATGACGAGAATGAGCTCATGGCCCACGACAATGTGCCTAACCCGAGCATTCTCGATGAGGATCCAACAGACGGACAGCTCGCGGTTGATGTGTATCGCACACCAGAAGAAATAGTAATCAAAACAATGATTGCGGGTGTTCGTCCTGACGATCTCGATATAAACATCACCCGAAGCATGGTGACAATACGCGGAAAGAGAGAGGAATCTCGTGAGGTACGTGATAATGACTACTTTTTTAGAGAACTCTATTGGGGAACATTCTCTAGAACCATATCTCTCCCCGAAGAAATCGAAGTTGAAGACGCTGAGGCAATAGAAAAACACGGACTTCTCATTATACGCTTGCCGAAAATAGACAAAGCACGAAATAACAAACTCAAAGTTAAGTCGTCATAAAGAAAAAACCACCTCGAGAGAGGTGGTTTTTTGACCCAGGGTTTCTCCCTCGACTAAAACTTTTTCGAATCAGGTTCGGTCCTTACAGGACCAGTACCCCGATTGGACGCGTAAGAACGCGTACTCAATCGGGCTTCGAACCTGGGGCGGGCAGTGCCTCCGCACTGCCCTTCCAAGCACAAGAAAAAAACGGCCTATGCCGTTTTTTGCTTGTGCTTGGACCCAGGTTCGAACTGGGGACCCTTCCCTCTTCAGGGGAATGCTCTACCAACTGAGCTATCCAAGCAAGTATTATTCTGTGAGCGATTTCAAATTATCGAGCGTGTTGTTGAGCAAAGAGCCCGGATGAAGCATGTCATTTGAACCCTGCTCAACACTACCAACAAAAGACTCAAGATATGGCTGTATCAGATAATATGCACCAAAGAATGATCCAAGAATGAGTCCGTAGTAAACAACCTTCATAACTGTACCGAGAAACACTGCCTTTTTCATCTTTAAAAGCAAAGCGTTGTTTTCTTTCGCAAGCTCAAACGTTCTTTTTAAAAGGTCTTTTTCTTCTGGTGACATACAGGGGTGAGTATAGCAAAAAATACCTTAAAATCAACACACGCCACGGTATATACGAGTAATACGAATACGCCTAGTGCCCCTGCCAAGAATTGAACTTGGATCAGCTCGTTAGGAGTGAGCTATTCTATCCGTTGAACTACAGGGGCGATTTATTAAAACTACCACCTACCAAGCAAAAAACAAAGCATGAGGCTTTGTTTTTTGCTTGGTATAAAAAGCGAATGAACACTATTTTACCCCGAGAAGATCAGCTACCGTGCCCTTGTCAAAACCAACAACAACTTGACCATCAATATCAATAACAGGCACGCCCATTTGACCACTTTTTTCTACCATTTCTTTTCTACGCAAAGCGTCAGAAGCAACATTAAACTCCGTATATGTTATGTTATTTTTCTTAAAAAAATCTTTTGCCATCGTGCAGTACGTACAAGTAGGTGTTGAATAGATCAATACATTTTTCATATGTTTTTCTAAATTAATGTGTACTCAAGTATACCACAATGAAAAAACAGGAATACTCATTAGAAAATACTTTTCACAAAAGAGAAAAGGCGTTTAAAAATACCCTCCTCAGATACAGTATCAGGGTTTTTTTGACCTGCTTCGTCCTCAATAAGCACAACAACACGTTCACCCTCCTTCACAAAGCCAAATTTTTCACGAACCTCTCGTTCTTTTCCTTGGAGTGTTCCGAGGGCAGCAATTTTTTTATCGAGCATATCTCGCCTGTCTTCTACCAGGAGATACTCTTTCTGGGTTTGAGCCCGTATAAGCTTACTCTTTTGAAACTTCTCATGCGCATTGAAAACTGGTCGAATCATGAGGAGGCACAATAGAAAAAGTACCCCGAGAGCATACCGAGAATGGAGCATTTGCTTGAACCTGCGTCTATTTTGGAACTCTTTCATGCGTATCGTTTAGATGTTGCTAAACTTTTTACCTGTCTTTATACTGTATCACATGATTATAGACCCAAAAAAACGAAAACACCTCAATATCGCATCAGCAATACTTGCGGTTCTTATTATTGTGAGCATGATACTCCTCTATCTTCCAGCTCTCTACTCTTAGTTTTCCCCGCTTCGAATCATTTTTACAAAAACATCCTGAGGAATGTTTACGTTTCCAACGCCTCTCTCTTTGAGTCGTTTCTTTCCCTCTTTTTGTTGCTCCCAGAGCTTCTTCTTTCTCGTAATGTCACCACCATAGAGATGTCCCGTCACATCTTTTTTAAGCGCGCTCAATGTACGAGAAGCGAGGATGCGTCCCATAGCCTTTCCTTGTATTTTTGTTGTAAACATTTGGCGTGGCAAAATACCGAATAGTTTTTCAACCACCGCTTCGGCTTCTTCATATGCCTTTTTCTTTGAGACAACGCGTGTAAACGCCGGAATAGGCTCTTCAGCAACGAGAATATCGAGCCTCACTACATCAGCGGTTCTCATTCCTGTTTGCGTATAGGAAATAGAACCATATCCAGATGTCACGCTTTTTACCTCATCAAAAAAATTACGCATGAGTTCCCGCAAAGGCATCTCAATCACGAGCTCAGTTCTATTTTCTCCGAATGTATCAGAATGAGTCATTGATCCTTCGTGCTCAAATACGAGCTGGGTGAGTTTTCCAATATATTCATGAGGAGTAATTATTTTCATGAGTACCCACGGCTCTTCAACGGACTGAATAGCCCCGTCATCAGGAAAAAGTGGTGGCGAATACACAATCTCCTTTTTCCCTTTTTGATTGGTAACCAAATACGTAATCGATGGTGTCGTAACAATGAGCTCAAGATTGAACTCTCTGCGAAGTCGCTCGGTGATGATTTCCAAATGAAGCATTCCTAGAAAACCACATCTAAAACCTCGTCCCAAAATACCAGAAGACTCTTCCTCGTAGGTAAAAGCGGAGTCCGAAAGAGAGAGACGAGAGAGCGCCTGACGGAGAAAAACGAGGTCATCCTGACTTTCAGGGTAAATAGATGCCCATACCATCGGAGAAGGCTTCATATAGCCTGCCAAAGGCTCCAGGCGAGAGTGTTCTCGTGTAATGGTATCTCCCACTGAAGCGACACCTGGCTCCTTAACACCTGTCACTATATAGCCAATCTCACCCGCTCCGAGAGTTCCTGTAGGAACTTCCTGAGGAGAAAATATTCCTACCTCAAGGGCTATAAATTTCTCTTGCGCCCCCATAAATTCGAGCGTGTCCCCTTTTGTCACCACGCCATCCATCACTCGTGTATACACGGTAACGCCACGATGATTTGAGTATTGAAAATCAAAAACGAGCGAACGAAAATCTTTTGACTGAGCAGTAGTTTTTGGACACGGAACCCTCTTTACCACCTCCTCAAGAAGATGTGCCACACCTTCTCCGGTTTTTCCAGAAACTTCGAGAATCGTATCGGGAGAAATAGCGAGGAGCTTTGCGATTTCAAGTTTAACTTCATCAATACGTGCAAGAGGAGAATCAATCTTTGAAATTACAGGAATGAGAGTGAGCCCTGTCTCACGTGCCATATTGAGCGTAGTGAGCGTTTGGGCCTGTACACCCTGTGTTGCATCAACGAGAAGGATAGATCCTTCAACAGCCTTGAGTGCTCTAGAAACTTCATATGAAAAATCAATATGCCCCGGTGTATCGATAAGGTTGAGCTCGTACTCCGCTCCCTCGTGTACATATTTCATACGAACTGGCTGCATTTTAATAGTAATGCCACGCTCGCGCTCAAGCTCCATTGAATCGAGAACCTGCTCTTGCATCTTTCGTTTTTCAATAGTGCCCGTCATTTCAAGCAATCGATCCGCAAGGGTCGATTTGCCGTGGTCGATATGGGCAATAATGCTAAAATTTCGTATTCGTGAGATATCCATAGGAATACAGACATACTATCAGAAAAACCCCAAAAATAAAGGTTTTAGCCTCGGAAGCACTAGAAAAATAATTCTATGAAGGAAGTTGATCGAGAGATGACCTGTCCACTTTCCAAATTTTACGATGAAGCGTTTCGAGCACATCACGAAGCTCAACGCTCTTCAGAACATAGAGAACACCAATAATAATTATGGTGCCGACAATTCCAGCAAGTAGACCTTGGAGAAACACACCTGCTACTGTGGATAGATTAAAAATATCATCAAACACATCCAGAGAAAGGTATGCTGTGTATCCACCGATTATCGATGCGCCAGCGGTATGAAAAAAACTTTTGAGCACCGATCCTGAAAAACCAGCATGCGCACGAGAAAATGATACCCAATGGAGAAGAAGATTGAGGAACGCACCCACAGAAAATGCCAGAGGCAACATGAGAACAGAAGAATCTCCAGAACCCGATGTTTTCATGAGAGCGGTCACAAAATATTTGAAGAAATCATACTGATTAAACATACTCAAGAGGAAAAAAGCCAGAACGATAGTTGCAATCATAGAGGCAACATTCATCAAGAGAGGCTTTGCTGTTTTCCCTTCTGCATAAAAAGAACGCACAAAAAGGAGAGTGAGACTTTGAGCAAAAGCAGAAACAACAAAGAGCGCAAGCGCAGCGGCCGTCAGTCTCGTGTCAGACCAAGAGAATTCTCCGGAGCCCAAAACAGTTCGAACGATCTGTGCTCGCAACACAATAAAAAGAACGGAAAGTGGAATAGCCCAAAAAATAACGTGACGTGCGGCAGATACCATTTTCTGAGTAAACACATGAGTATTTTTTTCACTAAACAGTCGTGCAAGAACCGGAAAAGCTGCTGAGGAGTAACTAGCGCCGATAATGGAGAGAGGAACAGACTGAAGGTTCAAGGCGAAGTTAAAAATAGAAATTGATCCAGCGCCAAGAAACGAAGCAAAAGAAACAAGTGCAATATATGTACATTGCTGAGAAGAAAGGGTTACTGTGCGAGGAATAGAAAGTAACGCTATGTTTTTAATCTTTGACCACGCAAAAACAAAACGTATTCGAGGAAATAAACCATCCTTAATAACCACGGGTATTTGAGAGAGAGACAGCAGGAGCGCTCCACATGCCACTCCCCACGCCAAACCTTGAACTCCCCATCGTGGCAAAAAGAAAATAATACCTGCAATAATACCGATATTGTAGAGAGGTGAACTTATTGCGTACAACAGAAATCTATTTTGAATCTGAGTGAGAGAAGCAAAGAAAGAAGAAAAGCCAAGCAAAATAGGAGAAAGCAATAATACTCGTGAAGTGGACACGAGAACGTCTCCATATCCCGCATCAAAAAGCGCAGGGAAAAGAAACTTTTGTAACGGCTCCATAAAAATAGCCGCGACAGCACACACAACAACTATAAGCACCAAGAAAGAAGAAAAAAGATGCTGAATTGATTCTTTGAGTGATTCTACACCTTTTTGTTTTGCCTCAACGAGAAAAGGAACGAGTATTGATGTTGATACGAGAGACGCTACCGTGACGAAAATGAAATCTGGTATACGGAAAGCCGCATAGTACACATCGAGCTCTGTTCCCGCTCCGAGCACATGCGCCAAAAGTCTATCGCGTATAACAGCAAAAACTAGAGACGCAACAGAAGATAATGCCAAAAGATAAGCGGCCTCGTGGAGCCCGCTTATCTCTTTGCTAACAAATAAAAGAATCTTCTTTACCATACGAACCTAGAAATCCTCGTCAGAAACGGTCTCTTCTTCGAGCGGTGGAGTTGCTCGTTTTTCTGGTCGTGAATCGACCTGATTAGCAAACGGAGACTTGCCCGCTTTGAGATTTGAAAGAATTGTTTTTACTTCTTCATTCTCAGGATTTGAGGCTACGAGATCCGTAAATTGCGCCTGTGCGCCCTCTTTGTTTCCTACCTGGAAGTAACTCAAGCCGAGAAAGTACTTTGCGTTAGCGTATTGAGGATTGATAGTAACTGCTCGTTCAAAAGCCTGAATCGAACCAGTGTAATCCTTTTGATTGTATCTGAGAAGACCGAGCTGAAAGAATACTCCTGGATCATTTGGAGAGAGAATTGCGAGAGCCTCAACTGTCTGGAGCGCCTCAGTAAGTCTTCCCTGTCCGATTTCAATTTGAGAAAGAAGGAAAATACCATCTACGTAGTCACTTTTCTTTTGGAGAGCAGTACTGATGTATGTACGTGCGCCATCAACATTTTTGTTTGCAACCTCAAGACGAGCAAGGAGCAAATAGAGCTCTGGATTTTCTGGATTCAAAGCGATCGCGCCCTCATATGCAGCTTTTGCGCTCTCGTATGAACCCTGAACACCGAGTGGAACCACCGCTTCGTATACACGACCGAGTGCTACGTGGTTTTGATAATTAGTCTCATCGTAATTGAGCGCCTCACGAGCTGATTCGATTGAGACACCGAGCACATTCTGAAACTTTTGAGCCATTTCTGTTTGAGAAATTGTGGTGTCGTTGAGTACATTACTTGTACGTACAAGATACAACTCAGACATAAAGCGACTATAGACGTCACTTGGAGACAATTCAATTGCGCGTGCTATAAATTTCTCACCCTCATCGAGATTACCGTCTACGTTAATGAGTGTAATACCTTTTTGGAAAGACACATTAGCAATAACACGAATAGTTGTTTTGTAGAGAGCAACTGATACTCCGATTATGATAAGGATACAGAGGAGTACTGAGAAAAAGCTTTTTACCTGACTTTCTCCTGAAGAGAATCTGATAGTAGATCCTGCTCCGTGGAGTATGACAGAAGAAACGAAGAGGCCGAGCATGAGGAACATCAAAATCCAGAGCACCGGACTTGGAACATACACCACTGAGAAAACAATCAAGTAAAGCGATGCAAAGAATGAGGAAAGGACGAGGAATGCTGATACAGGCGATCCAGAATCACGAGCAATAAATATCGCCTTGAATGCAGTGAGCAAAAAGAGACCAAGGAGCAAAGCAATTCCGGCAAAACCAACAAGGCCTGTAGTTACAATAAAGCTTGGAATAAAACCAATACCGTAGTTGAAATCAACGTTCCAGAAAACGGTGTTATTTATACCTGCGGGTTTATTGAGAAGCCACTCAGTTTGGAAACGATTTGGTCCAACACCAAAGAGAGCATCCTTTTCAAGGACCTTGCCTGTAATCTCAAGCGTTGATTCCCATGAAGGACGAACTTCGACTTGAGAAATACCAAACGAACTTGCGATTACATTACCGAGTGTTCCGTTTGTAAAAGCAAAAACACACGCGAGGATGAGAACAATGAGTGTAATAACCGGAGTCTTTCTCTTGAACTCTCCTGTACCGAGATCTTTCTTTACAGACAATTCATAAATAAAGAACACTGCCAAAAGAGAAGCAAAGGTAATCCACGCTGTCGGGAAATTAACAACCGCCATAACAAAAAGAGAAATAACGAGCGCTGACCATGCGATAGTTTTGTGGAGTTTTTTGAGAACAACTCGCTCAAGCGTAATTACTGAGAGAAGTCCGATACAACCAAAGAATGCGCCTAAGTCATTCCACTTACCGATAAGGTTTGATGTTGCCGTAGTGAGAATACCGAAAGAAAGAAAATCCGCACCGAGGAAAAACCGAAGCACCTGATAGAGACCCACAATGAGAGCAGAGACAAAAAGAACTGTGTAGGTGTAAAAAACACGTTCTGTTGTTTTTACAAGGAGAGGAGTGAGAAGGAAGAAGAAAACAGAAAGAGCAAAGAAGCTAAGAGTACCTAGTTCAAAGCCTTGTCCTACAAACGAGCTGGCAGTATTTCCCGAAAAAAGAGTAGCCAAACCATAGGTTACAAGAGACACTATGGCTGAAAGATACAAAAGACTCTTTGGTATTTCAAATGAGCCGTCTTTGAGCCTATACAAAGCCCATCCAAAGAAAATAATGAGGATACCGAACATGATAAAGGCAGTCTTTCCTATCTGGAAAGGTACTGATGCGAAAGGAACAAAAAACAAAGGAGAAAGGAAAACAACTACTTGAAAAATAACAAACAATGCACGGTCAAAAAAACTTACGTTAGTTTCTGGATTAGTAAACATACTTCTTGTATCTCTATAAATACTGCTAATAATGTCTCATTATTATAGATGACACGTGAGCATATAACAATGTGCACAAATACACAGAAAACATCCACCCGTTAAGGTGGATGTTTTCATGTTGTAAGCAAGCTTATAAGCCGAATTCTGTTCTTGTCGTAAAACAAGCGATAATTATTTATCTAGGATGTACGTTGCCGTACACCTCAAGCGACTCTCCTCATGCACGAAGCATGAGGCACGGTCTTGCACTCAAGTAAGGGTTTTGCCGTTGCACCTCCTTTGTTACCAAAGGATCTCATCCCCGAAGGGATGCTGTTGTTCATTTCGAACACCAGCGTCTCTGTTCGCACCTCGAGTATTTCTCTCGATAGGTATTACCTACTACCCTGCTCCCGCTATTAAACGGGGAGTGTTCGGACTTTCCTCACCTCACATCTATTGCTAGATACGGGGCGCAATTATCAAGCTTACCTCCCATAATTATACCACCAAAACAATAAAAAATCAAACACCTTTTAGTGTTTGATTTTTTATGAATCTACCCTTTATTTGCTTGCTTTATCTTGAGGTACAACATCCACCTCACAAACTCCCCCGGCACACGCAAGCTCTCTTTTGAGATCACCTTCATCTGCCTTTTCATAACTCATGATCTTTGAAAAATCGATATGCTCAAGTCTCTTTGCAAGTTCGAGATATTTTTTCTCATCAATAGTCTCATATGGAGCAAGTTGATACGCGTGATTCTCACGAGGAAGGAATGAGAGTCCTCCGACCACATCCCAATTCTTGTATACCCAATGCGCGACCTCGATCCACTCTTCTTCACCTACCGACACAGTTACTGAAGGATTATGCTCGGTGAAATGATTCTTTACTGTCTTCCAGAACTCAAGCTGTTCAATTGCAGAAATGTCGTCTTTGTAAATTGAACCCTTTGGAGCCCGCACAGGGAATTCAAAAACATAGGTTGAAGCTGTCTCCATAGTTTGTCCCACTTCTGGGTGATAGTGAACGCCCTGATCTCGAAGCATCTTGAACAATGAATCTGTTGCAGAGATACGAATGCGACGAATATAGAATTCTGAGTGACGTGGATGCATTCCAGAAGAGCAGTCCACGGTCTGAGATACCGTACCTGAAGGTTTTACACAGGTAATTGCTGTAGATGCTCCAACACCAAAACGTTTTGCGAACATCTGATTTATCTTTATCGCCTCTTTTTTCATTTTCTCGAGCATTTCTGGCTTACGAACAAGTGGTGAATCCCACATACCACTGATCGATACGCCGAGAAGTCTCTCTCGCTCACAGTGCTCTCTCCATTCCTTTGAGAGATACGGGAAATGAGTAAGTGTTGACTGATATGTTCCAATAATAGTAGCAACACGAACTTTTCGCATGAGAGTTTCTTCAGTATCTTCGTGTCGTGCCACTACTTCTGAAAGATTACAGAATTGTTTTGATTGCAAAATAATCTCTCCACATGGATTAGTACCGATAGGACCGATAATGTGCTCACCGGTGCTATCAAAATAACCCTTGTATTCCTTGAGAGCTTTGATGCGACGCTCTGGTAGAGTTTTTGCGAGTGATCCTCGATTGAAAATACCACGTTCGCCTGTTCTGCTTTCAATGAGAGCCATCCATTCCTTCAAAAATTCCTCTGCGGTTGGCTTGTTGATATAGACCGCTGAGTTATTTGAGAGTGCACGATGCGGATGAGTGAGATAAAACTGTCCGTCCTTCGCATGGCGAATTTGTTCGTCATCGAGATCTGACAAAGAAATCATAGCGCTACGTCGCACGCCACCAGAAACCACGCAGTCGCCAATCATACAGATAATATCGTGCAAATCTATATTAGTAAGTCTCTTTCCTTGTCTCTTGAGAATAGTCTCGCGTGCAAAAGAGAGAAGTCGTATGAGTGGTGCAGGACCAGATGATTTGCCTCCCATAGTCTTGAGACGCGCTCCTGCTGGACGAAGACCTGAAAAATCAAATTCGACATCCTTGCCCTCTGCCCACACCTTCATACCGTATACCAATGAGTCCGCCCATCCCTCTTTATTGTCTGGAATTACATAGGTTGGGAGTTTCTCACCTGTCTGTGGTTTGATTTGAGGAAACTTTTGTACGTTCGCGCTTTCTACTGAATAGCCGGCTCCGGTACCACACATAGAGATGTACATAATCTCAG
The DNA here is from genome assembly GCA_035438745.1 of Minisyncoccota bacterium. GTDB lineage: Bacteria > Patescibacteriota > Minisyncoccia > Phycocordibacterales > UBA6065 > CAIMLU01. Next base: position 18,385 of record DAORIX010000001.1, read on the forward strand.
CAAGATCTTGGAAAGATTCAGGTGCGATATATGAACAGTTATACGCACACACATTAGTTGTGCGAGCAGCCTTGCCTGCAAATTGGAGTAGGCGCATTGATGGCATAGCCTCTTGTCGCAAAATACCCTGACGAACTTCCTCGTACTCAGAGTCCTTGAGTTTTTTGCCGAGATTTTCTTTCATAAAAGACATGTATCGATCAACTGTCTCGATCCATGTTTCTCTGCGGCCTTCGTCATCCATCCACTTAGCGTATGTGCGATAGTACACAAACTCTCCGAGCGCTGTTCGGAAATATTTTTTACTATCCTCAGCAAGTTTTCTTACTTTTTCTGGGATTTCAACACCACGAAGCTCTCGAAGTTGTGCTCTCTCCTGGCGATAGAGAATATAAGCCTTTGCGGTCTTTACATATTCACTCAAAATGAGCTCCTTTTCTACAGAATCTTGGATTCCTTCAACTTGAGGAATAAAGTTTTTGTGTTTTTTTGAAATACGTACCAAATCGGCAAGTACTTTATTTGCCACCATCTCAGCTTCTGCTTCACTACCCTCTCCGGTTTGAAGCATTGCCTTACTGATAGCGCTCACAATCCTTTGAAAATCAAAGGGAACAATGAGACCATTTCTTTTCTGAACTTTCTTGATAAGCTCCTGTGCTTTAGATGACTTCTTTACTGATTTCGCCATAACAATGTAATAAAAACTGCCATTAATAAATACGCTAATAATTTCTCTGGATAATTTTATCCTAAAGAATTTTTAAAAAAAATAGCAAAAAAGTTTTTTTTACCACCAAGATACACAAACAAAAAAATGTAAACACTCCTCACGCACAAGCGTTAGCACATAACGCGATTTAAGAATTAATTTTGAAAAAAAACATGACCCTGTGTCATGTTTTTGTGTTAAAGAAAATAATAAAAAGATTCTGCAGTAGAAAAGACCTCTCCGTCTTAATCAATAGTAGATGTTGCGACACGATCTCCCACTTTTAATCCCAGAAAAGAAGCGGTACCTGATGCAACCTCAAGAACAAAACGTGCAGGACGTTTTGGAAAGAAAATATTTGGATATGTTGATGTCGCAACTCCTTTTTCAATGTGAACAATTTCAAGATTAGTATTGAGCCACAAAATATCGATAGGAATAATCATGTCTTTCATCCAAAAACCATAAATACCCGACTCATCAAAAGAAAAAAACATTCCCTGCGATCCAGAAAGCGTAGAAACTCCTGAAAGTCCACGTGCCCTGAGGAGCTCGGTGTTAGCCAGCCATGCTGTTATGGTTTTTTGCCCTAGCTGTACGTGGATTTTTTCCATGTCACCCCTCTGATCCTGGGTATTATGAAGAGGTTGTGGACCAAAGAAAAAGAAAAAAAGAGTAATAACAAAAACAAGGAGAACAATCACACTCGTATTTTTGTGAGACGCGATAAATGACTTCATTGAAACAATAATTATGATAGTAATTCCTTAAACACCCCCTGCAGTACAGCGGGATTTGCTGAACCTCCACTCGCTTTCATCGCCTGTCCAACAAAAAATTGCAAAAGGTTTTGTTTGCCCGCCTTGTATTCAGCCACAACACTGGGATTATTTTCAATAATAGTCTGAGCAATTTTCTTGAGCGCTGCCGGATCACTTTTCTGTTTCAATCCTCGTGCGTTTGCAATATCTTCAGGAGAGCCCCCCTCTGTAAACATGACCGAGAGTATGTCTTTTGCTCCTCGAGAAGAAATGTCCCCTTTCTCAACCATAGAAATGAGTGTGGCGAAAAAAGAAGGCACAAAAGGAAGTTCAGAAAAACCTTGGGTGATTTTGCCTTCTCCGTATTTCTTTTTCATCAAACCCAAAAGGTCTGAAGTAATGTAGTTTGAAGCGAGTACCGTAGACTCTTTTTTGCCCGCAAGATCAGTAACTACCCTCTCAAAGAAATCTCCGACAACAGGCTCTGTCACAAAAAGCTCAATATCCTCAGTTTTTATTCCATAGTCACGAGCGAAGCGTACCCTCTTCTCACTAGGAAGTTCTGGTGTTTCCTTGGCGAGGATTTTTTCATCGTAGTCAGGTATTTGAGAAATATACAGTTTCGGTAGATCAGGATCAGGAAAATAACGATAGTCGTGGGAGTCTTCTTTTTTACGCTGAGAGTACGTCTTTTGGGTAGAATCGTCCCACCCTCTCGTTTCCTGCACGATTTTTTCTCCCCGCTCGAGCATATCAATATGACGTTCGGTCTCGTACGCAATAGCACGCTCAACGGCCTTAAAGGAGTTGAGGTTTTTTACCTCTACTTTTGTGCCGAATGTGCTCGTCTTTGAAACTGAAATATTTGCCTCCACACGCATCTCTCCTTTTTCCATGTGCGCATCAGAAACTCCAAGGTACCGTAACAAAAGCTGAAGTTCGCGACCAAAAGCCCCTGCTTCGGCCGGTGAATGAATCACGGGTTCGGTAACAAGCTCCATGAGTGGGACCCCCGCGCGATTAAAATCGACAAGAGAGTAGTCTCCCTCGTCATGACCTGAACTTGCAGTGTCTTCTTCGAGATGGATGCGTGTAATCGCAACACCCGCGAGTTCTCCTCCAGTAACAAGTGGATATTTGTACTGTGATATTTGATATCCCTTTGGAATATCCGGATAGAAATAATTCTTGCGATCAAATTCGGTGAAGTCAGCGAGGGTGCCTTTTACCGCACGACCAACTTTGAGAACAGACTTAACTGCTTCTTTGTTGATAGTAGGAAGCGTACCAGGATGGCCCATACAAATAGGACACACGAGAGCGTTTGGCTCTGCGTGGTGTGGATTATTGGCGCACGGACAAAACATTTTTGAACGTGTCTTAAGTTCAGCATGTATCTCAAGCCCGACTGTTGTTATATAGTCTTTCATTGTCACTATCTATTTTATAGCGCCCTGAGTGTTTTTACCAAATTGTCACCAAGAGTCTTTACCTGTGCATCATTAATAATTGAAACACAAAAGACATCAGGATTTATTTTTTTAGCTTCTTTTATTTTTTCCTTGAGAGTTTTTTCGTCAACGAGGTCTGTCTTTGTCAAAATAATAATTTCTTTTTTCTGCACGAGCCCCTCACCAAAAGCCTCAAGTTCGTTTCGGATTGTTGTATATGCCGATGTAATGTCTTCGTGCTCAAGGGAAATACAATGAAAAAGCATTTTCGTACGAGCAATATGTTTCAAAAATTTATGTCCGAGACCCTTGCCCTCTGATGCACCCTCGATGAGTCCAGGAATATCAGCCAAAATAAAACCGTACATATCTCCGAGGCTTGGTTCAAGAGTAGTGAATTGATAGCTTGCAACTTTTGATTTTGCGTTGGTGAGAGCATTGAGCAAGCTTGATTTACCTGCATTAGGGAAACCGACAAAGCCCGCATCCACTATGAGGCGTAATTCTATTTTGAAATCGGCCTCCTCACCTGGTTTTCCACCTGTGATTTGTTTAGGCGCAACATTTGTCGAAGATTTAAAATGTTCATTACCAAAACCACCTCCTCCACCACGAAGAATTTGAATACGCTCACCTTCTTTCATGAGATCGAGACGAGCTCCAGTTACGAGATTGGTAACGAGAGATCCAAGAGGAAGTTTTACCACGAGATCATCTCCCGCCTTACCATACATGCTATTTTTTCCTCCATCTTCTCCCACGCCTGCTTCAAGCTCTTTGATATGCTTCAAAGCTCCGAGTGCACCAATATCACGCACAGCCTCGACAAAAACATTTCCTCCGTGACCACCGTTTCCTCCTGATGGTCCCATGAGTTCTTTTCCTTTTTCATGTCTCCAGCGTTCAACGCCCTCTCCACCACGGCCGGCCTTGATATGTATTGTTAATTCGTCAATAAAAGCCATAAAAATGTGTTCTAAGCCCCGACGGGGTCATTAATCTATGCAGTATGCACTAAAAATCGTGATAAATCCAGAAAATCCAATAAAAAGCGGGCCCTTGTAAACAAGGGCCCGCGAACACAACAACACGATAACAGCTAAGCTAACCGTTGTGTATTTAAGCACCAATAGACTTTTTTGTCAACAGCACCGCACCCTCTTTTGAAGAAGCAACAGCAATGAATCTTTTTGTATGACAAAACAATGCGCCCGCAACTCCTGACACTGAAACAAAATCATTCCCTGTTTTTCCCGCCCAGGCAAGCGGAAAAGGTTTGCGTAATTCAAATGTTTTTCTCTCACGTGCCACAGCATGTACTCCCCAGGTAACCATGTCCTCTCGAGGCATAACAACATAGAGCGGTTCAGGAAAATCAATGAGTGCTTCCTTCCATGGTAAATAACGATCAAAAACTATAACCCTTTTGTCTGGCGAAGACGTGTATACACGTCTCACCTCATCAAGCGCCTCAAGAGAATCTTTATTTTTTATAATCTCCCTCATGAGAATGTGCTCGGCAAAAGTAACCGCCTTCATAAAACCCTCATCACTCCGTGAATCTGTTTCCTTCCATGTCGCGCTAAAAGTACCAATACAATCCTGAATAGTGTACGGGTACACTCCGTTAGAAAAAGGAGGTGCGTCGTAAGCGCCGTTATCAATAATATCGATACTCTCAACGAGCTTTTCTTCGATGCGTCGAGCAACTACAGGGGAACCACAGAGCGCTTCTCCATAATGTTTCCAAACGAGGCCAAAGGCAGCATAAGGAGAGCCATTGGGACGCGGTGCGGGCGCGCCTTCTTGATGATGATCAAAACGTCCCTGCTCTGGATTGTACTCTCCGCCAACATCAACAAGAACATCTGCTTTTTTCCAATCTTCTTTGTTTCGAGAGCGTCGTACTGAAATAGCGCCTCTATGCAAGAGTGATACGGTTGCCACCGCAAAAACATCATCAGCATGAAATGACCCGTCATGAGTAACTACTGTGCATTTCTTTTTAAAAAACATGTTTATTTAATTACGATGTGTAAGAGAGTTCACCAGAGAAACAATGAGCGCGCCCAAAAATGCAGACAAAAAACTTTCCAAAGAAAAACCCTCGATAAAATGAGCGGTTACCCAAAAGAAAAAACCATTAACAACCAAACCAAAAAGGCCGAGCGTAATAACATTTATAGGAAGCGTAAATAGCGAGACGAGGGGCTTAATAAGTATATTAAAAAACGCCAGCACCCCCGTTACGAGGAGCGCCGTGCCAAAGGTGCTCACCGTGATATCAGAAAACAAGTACGGTAAGGCAAAAATAGCGGCACTAACAATCAAAAAACGAAAAATAAAATGCATAAAGTGGTATGTATAAAACGACGAAGAAAAAAACTTGTCTACTTATGAATACTATCTATGCGTACTATAATACAGTTCTATTATTCGTTTTACCACAATATACACATGCCGAGCATCATTAAAGCCATACACGCACGAGAAATACTAGACTCACGAGGAAACCCGACAATCGAAGTCGACCTCACTCTCAAGGACGGTTCGTTTGGACGAGCGAGCGTGCCTTCTGGCGCATCAACAGGAAGCCATGAAGCTGTTGAACTCAGGGACAAAGAAGAACGCTATGGTGGTAAGGGTGTAACAAAAGCCGTACAAAACGTGAACACTACTATTGTTCAGGCGCTCGTTGGTAAAAAACATGATCAGGAAACTCTCGACAATGCCCTCATAAAACTCGACGGCACTCCAAACAAAGGAAACCTAGGTGCAAACGCTCTTCTCGGTGTGTCACTCGCTTTTGCGCACGCAGAGGCACGATCACGCAAGGAATCTCTCTACGAATACTTTCACGACATCAGTGGGACGAAAGAAAAAATGCGTCTTCCCGTTCCCCTCATGAACGTCCTCAATGGCGGAAAGCACGCTGAAAACTCAACTGACCTTCAGGAGTTTATGATTGTTCCTCTCGGGGCTCCGTCATTCAAAGAAGCACTTCGCTACGGTGCAGAAGTATTTCATGCGCTCAAAAAAATACTCCACTCAAAAGGTCTCAACACCTCTGTAGGAGATGAGGGTGGCTATGCACCCTCACTTGATCGCAACGAAGCAGCAATCGAGCTCATTATTGAAGCTATACAGAAAGCGGGATATACACCAGGACACGATATTGCAATCGCGCTCGATGCAGCAGCAACAGAGCTCTACGAAGGCAAAATGTATCACCTCAAAACAGAAAATAAAAAACTCACTTCGAAAGAAATGGTTGAATACTATGCTGGGTGGGTCAAAAAATACCCTATCGTATCAATCGAAGATGGTCTCGCTGAGGATGACTGGGAAGGATATGAACTCATGACAAAAAAACTTGGAGATAAAATCCAAATTGTGGGAGATGACTTGTTTGTGACAAATGTTGAACGTCTCGCACAAGGCATAAAAAGAAAAGTAGGAAACTCAATACTCATAAAAGTAAATCAAATAGGTACCGTCACCGAAACCATTCAAGCAATAAAACTCGCAAAGAAAAATAAATACACCTCTATTATTTCTCACCGCTCAGGTGAAACTGAGGACACCACCATCTCAGACCTCGTGGTAGGACTTGCTACAGGACAAATCAAAACGGGCTCGGCTTCACGAACAGATAGAATCGCAAAGTACAATCAGTTACTACGCATTGAAGAGTCTCTTGGAGATAAAGCATTCTTTCCCGGAAAAGAGGCTTTCGCTACAAAATAAACATTAAGAAGTTACAAAAAACACCCACCAAATAATTTGGTGGGTGTTTTGACTTAACAAACGACGCCAGCGTGAATTAAACGCTTGCGAAACGCTGGTCCGTACTCTTCACTAACGTGATTAATGAAGAGGACGAGACCTTCGGTACGGCCTTCCCTGGCCCAAGCCGCTATGATCTTTTGAATCACAGCGTCTTCCTCTGCCATCTCGAGACTGGTCAGAGGGTCGGGAGGGCACTGTCCACAAACACATTCTCCTCCAGGAATGCAGTCCTTAATCGACATTTCATCGATCGGTATAAACTGTCTCCCGGGGCGAGTTTCGAGCGACTGCTCGTGCGCGAGCTCGTCCGGGTCGAACCCTACAGGTTGAGTCCATGGGGTATCAACCTTGTTGAGTTGTTTGTGACCGTCAAAGCACTGCGACGCTCTTTCGATACGATCGCATGCTGCATCTAACTTTCGACTTCCGTCGATATCTGACAATGAACGAGAAGACATTTCGTGTATAATTATACACCCAAAATATATAAAAGTCAATAGGTGCCCATGCGCCCTATCCATTAAAATGAAGCCTTACCATCTCAAAAAACCTATGCACCAAAAACCCCAAGTAGCCCTTATTATTCTCGATGGATGGGGATATCGAGAAAACGCCGAACACAATGCTATTGCACAGGCTCACAAGCCTTTTTTCGATAGCTTATGGAAAAAATACCCCCACACCCTACTCGAAGCATCAGGTCTCCATGTGGGATTACCTCAAGGGCAAATGGGAAATAGTGAAATAGGCCATACAACCATCGGGGCAGGAAAAGTCATCGATACTGACCTTGTACGTATTGGTAAGGCAATACAGGATAATGAATTTGGAAATTTGCCCGCCTTCAAAAAACTCTTTGATCACGTACTCAAAAACAAATCGACACTTCACGTAAAAGGACTTCTAGGAAACGGTGGTGTGCATGCTCACCAGGATCATCTCGTCGCATTTGTACGATCAGCAAAAGAAGCCGGTATCAGTACCATAGCGATACATCTCTATACTGATGGACGAGATACAGCACCACAAAGTTCAAGCCAATTCCTAAAAGACCTCGAATCTGATCTCGAAAAAATAGGAGTGGGTTTTATCGCAACTGCTACAGGTAGATTTTATGCGATGGACAGAGACACAAACTGGGACAGAATAAAAAAAGCTGAAGACGCACTCTTTGAATGCAAGGGTACTGTGTGTAAGCCAGGAGATATACCTTCTGAAGTGATTGCTCGTCTCCACTCCCAAGGCATTCTCGATGAACACTTGGAACCAGTTATTTTCCTTGATAAGAACGGCAAACACTATCCTATCCAAAAAAATGATGGCGTCTTTTTCTTCAATTTCCGATCAGACAGAGCGCGTCAAATTACAAAAAAAATACTTGAAAGAGCTGAAAAAGAAAACATTGTGTTTGTCACCCTCACTGAATACGACAAGGCCTTCACCTGCCCCGTTGCTTTTCCTCCTGTATCAATAGAAACAACACTCGCAAAAGAAATATCAAAAGCGGGTCTCTCTCAGGCGCATATTGCTGAGACAGAGAAATTCCCTCACGCTACCTATTTTCTCAACGGTGGCGTAGAAAAACCTTACCCGGGAGAAAAACACATTCTTCTCGACTCACGCAAAGACGTTAAAACACATGACCTCGCCCCAGAAATGCGCGCGGAAGCAATTGCTGAAAAAGCTATCCTTGAAATACGCTCGGGTACTCAGTTTATTTTTATAAACTTTGCAAACCCAGATATGGTAGGACACACGGCAAACAGCAAAGCGATTGTGAAAGCAATTGAAGTAGTTGATGCATCGCTCAAGGCAGTTGTTGAGGAGCTTCATAAAAACGGCGGTGTTGCTTTTGTTACCGCAGATCACGGTAATGCCGAAGTAAATACTGATCCTCTCACGGGAGAAAAACATACAGCACACACACTCAATCCTGTCCCCGCGATACTCACCGACACACACTACACACTCACATCTGGAGGCCTCGCGGATATTGCGCCAACCATACTTCATCTCCTGAACATACCTCAACCACAAGAAATGACCGGCAAGAAACTCGTATAAAAAAATGCCCCCGAGGGGGCATTTTTTTATTTCTTTTTAAGTTCTTCTATTTCTTTACGGAGAGCTCTAATTTCATCACGAATGTGACTAAGTCTAATCACCTCCTCTGCGACCAATTCTTCTGTTTTCTCTTCAATTTTTTTCTCATGTCGTAATCCAGAGAGAAGTATTCTATCTCCAATAAATACCGACACCATCAGTCCTGTGAGCATAAGGAGAGATGTGGCAAGAATAACCTGAACCGGCGGATAAAAAAACCATGCAAGAAATGGTACACCTAATCGCATAAGCAGGTCTGCCGATTCCCACACGCCTCGCCAAAAGAGCACCACTCCAACGCCTCCAATAATCGAATATGGTATAGGGTGTTTTGACAAATGAATTCGCGCATAGTCTTCGACCTTATCAAAAAAACGAATGGTATCTTTATACATGGTTATTATCTCATTACTAAGTAATTAAACAGCGCACGTCGATTGCTTACCGGACAAAACATCTATCACATTATGAGCGACAAGCGTGCCCATTTCTGTCCGAGCCTCAAGCGTCGAAGAAGCAATGTGTGGAGTGAGAATCACATTCGGTAACTTACGAAGGCGACGGGCTATTTTGGGTTCAAATTCATACACATCAAGCGCAGCGCAGGCTATTTTTTTATTATCAAGAAAATCAATAAGTGTGTTTTCGTCGATAACTGGTCCACGAGAAGTGTTTACCAGAATTGCTGTTTCCTTCATACACGAAAGTCGTTCCTGATTTACCAAATGATGGGTTTCTGGCAAAAGCGGAGTATGGAGAGAAACAACATCAGCATTTCTAAAAAGACCCTCGAGCGACTCTACTTTACGTGCCTGCATTTCAGTCTCAAGTTCTGCGCACACGACTGTATCAAAATAAATAATACTCATTCCAAAGCCTTTGTTCATAATACGCGCAGTTTGTCTTCCGATATGTCCCGCACCAACAATACCGAGAATTTTTCCCTGGAGATCCCTACCCAAAAATATGTGAGGGTCCCATCCGCGATACCTGTCCTCACGAACAAAAGCATCAGCAGAAACAATTCGTTTTGAAGCGGCCAGAATCAAACCCGCAGTAAACTCAGCGACAGAAGGTGACACGAGAGGCGTGTTTGTAACACATATCCCTTTTGATTTTGCATACGCAACATCAATATTGTTAAACCCTACTGCATAGTTGGCAATCACCTTCCCCCCAAAAGCATCAATAACCTCCTTATCAATAGTATCTGTCAAAAAAGAAATCATTCCGTCATACTTTCCCTTGAGCAGAGCCTTTACCAAACGAGGTTTGGTGAGCCCTTGCTGATCATGTCCTACCTCAACGGTATACCCTGCACCTTTTAAAAGTTCCTCGACAGGAGCAGGTATCGGACGAGTTATAAATATTTTCATATATCTAGTATATCAGAACACACAAAACGCTTACAGAGAAATATCCTTATTTTTGTGTCCACCCATCAGCCAAATAATCACTCAATTTTTTCCACTTCACTTCCTTTTCTTCGCCATTTTTTACAACGACAACCTTTTCATTTCTACCTTTCTTTTCTTCACCAGAGACACGTTGTGTGCTACCTGTAGATGAAATAATACGAGCCGCGTCTTCCATCTCTGCGCGCGCTTTTGCTTCATGAACATCCACCGTAGCTCCCAAAGAAGGGATAACACTAATAACATGAGCATTAATCGATACAATAAGGTTTTTGAAAAGCAGAGTGCTCTCCTTTTTGTACTCAACGAGAGGGTCACGTTGACCATACGCTCTCAAATTTACTGAGCCACGCAAATAATCCATAGCCTCAAGATGCTCCACCCACAACATATCTATAGTCTGCAAAAAAAGTGCTCGCACGTGTTTAACAAAAACATCACTGCCCATAGTTTTTTTCTTTTCCTCAATTTTTGAGAGAAAATCAGCGTCGTTAGGATCGAGAATACTGTCTAGCTCTGCGAGCACGTCAGCATCAGAACCAAGGAGCATTTTTGATCGACGAGTATACACTGTTTTTCGATGTAAATTCATTACGTCGTCATATTCCAAAACATGTTTACGTGCATCAAAGTTGAAACCTTCGATACGATTCTGCGCCGTCTCAAGAGACCGGTTGATAATACCGTTCTGAATTGGTTCGTCTTCGGGAATACCAAAACGTCCCATCATTCTCTTGATCGTGTCCGAAGCAAAGACACGCATAAGAGTATCCTCAAGGGACACAAAAAACTGCGTCGCACCCGGATCGCCCTGCCTACCAGCACGACCACGAAGCTGATTGTCGATACGCCTTGCCTCATGTCGTTCGGTTCCTAGAACAAAAAGACCTCCCGCTTCTTTTACCTGCGCATATGCTTCTGGAGTTGCGGGATTACCTCCGAGTTTGATATCAACTCCTCGTCCCGCCATGTTCGTAGCAATAGTCACCGCACCGAATCGTCCCGCCTGAGCAATAATTTCACCCTCACGTTCATGATTTTTTGCGTTGAGTATTTCATGCTTCACACCCTCAGTGCGCAAATACGCAGAGAGCAACTCGTTCTTTTCAATTGATGCTGTTCCAATCAAAACAGGCTGACCTTTTTGATTGAGCTTTTTTACAGCCTTTGCGATAGCTTTAAATTTACCAATTTCAGTTTGAAAAATAAGATCATCATGATCAATACGGGCAATGACTTTGTTAGTAGGAACAACAATAGTGGTGAGTCCATACACCTTAAAAAACTCTTCCGATGACGTCTCGGCTGTTCCCGTCATACCGGACAACTTTTTGTAGAGCCTAAAATAATTTTGATAGGTAATAGATGCAAACGTTCGCGTCTCCTGTTCTATACGTACACCCTCCTTTGCTTCAATAGCTTGATGAAGACCTTCTGACCATCTACGGCCAGGCTGCATACGTCCTGTAAATTCATCTACGATAACTACCTGCCCATCACGCACCACGTATTCTTTGTCTTTATGAAATAGTGCTTTTGCACGCACTGCGGTCTGTAGATGGTGTACATATTTCACACCTCTATCAGTATAAATATTTTCAACTCCAAGAGCTTTTTCTGCAGCCTCAATACCTTTTGTAGTGAGAATAACTGATTTGTGTTTTTCTTCAACGGTATAGTGCTCATCTTTTTTGAGCGTTTCTGCAATACGCGCAAACATTGTATAAAAAGCTTCTGAATCACTTGCCGGCGCAGAAATAATCAAAGGGGTACGTGCTTCGTCGATTAAAATAGAGTCTATTTCGTCAACAACGGCATAATTAAAAGGCCGCTGTCGTAAATCTTCCTTACGATAACAAATATTGTCTCGAAGATAATCAAATCCAAACTCGCTGTTTGTACCGTAGGTAATATCAGCCTGATATGACTCTCGCCTGCTCACCGGTCGCAAAAACTCATGCATCACCTTAAACGATCCCACTTCATCACGCGTCACATCGAGAGGATCACGTGACCCTTCTGTTGTTTCTGTTTTTTTACCATGAAGTGGATCATATACGTATGATTCATTATGTCCCACAACACCGACAGAAAGACCGAGAAAATTGTATACCTGTCCCATCCACACGGCGTCTCTGCGAGAAAGATAATCGTTTACGGTAACAACATGAACACCGAGTCCTGTCAGAGCATTCAAGTACACAGGAAGCGTTGCCACAAGCGTCTTTCCTTCTCCTGTTCTCATTTCTGCAATACCCGCATGGTGAAGTATTGCTCCTCCGATAATCTGAACATCAAAATGTCGCTGACCGAGCGTTCTCTTTGACGCCTCCCTCACCACAGCGAAAGCGCGTGGCAACAGGTCATCGAGAGATGTACCCGAAGCAAGAGCTTTTTTAAAAGAGGTGGTTTCCTCCCGAAGAGCACTATCAGACAATGCCGCTATCTCAGCTTCAAGAGCGTTCACACGCGGAACAAGGGCCTCATAAGGCTTGAGATTCCGTGCGTTTTGATCTCCAAATAGTTTCTTTAAGAATGAAGCCATAAAAAGTGTATAGATAGCAATTCTAGCATGTAGTACGCCTTGCGTACCACAAAAAAGCATGATGAATACCCGAGCGCTTAAACGAGTTCAACCTCACGTTCTATAGTGATACCTGTCGAATCATATACCTTTTTTTCAATAGCGCGTGCAAAAGCATCTATCTCGTGAGATGGTGTTTCTTTATGCGCAACAAGTACCAGTGGTTGTTTCTCAAATAGTCGACACCGTCCAACCATATAGCCTTTCAAGTGAAGCCCCATATCGAGAATCCATGCGAGAGGAATCTTGTATTCGTTTTCTGACACAGAAAAAGCCGGAAGCTCTGGCCACAGAACCCTCAACTCATCGAGTTTGGATTTTGAAATAATTGGATTTTTCCAAAATGAACCTGCGGTACCCCACAGAGAAAGTTCGGGGAATTTCCCCTGACGAATACTAATTACCGCCTCACGAATCTCTCTAAGCGACGGACTAGTGTTTACTCCAAAAAAAGACTGTATGTCCTTATACGCAAGTCGTGGCGTAGGTGTGCGTGTAAGTCTATATGTAACTGAAAGAATAATCAGATGTTTATGCTCTTTCTTTTTAAAAATACTACTACGGTATCCGAATTCACACTCAGAACAAGAAAGTGGTTTGACCTCACCAGAACGTGTATCGAGAACGCGCACAGAATCGATCACATCCTTTATCTCAACCCCATACGCACCTATGTTTTGTACCGGAGAAGCGCCCACCGTTCCTGGTATGAGCGAAAGATTCTCAAGTCCCCACAATCCATGCATAACAGAATCCTCAACAAACGCATCCCACTCTTCGCCCGCCTCGGCCGTTACAAAAACAAAAGACCCTTTTTCAGCATAAGAAATACCCTTAGTCCTCACACACATAACTAGACCATCAAAACCCGCATCCGAAAAAAGAACATTCGAACCACCACCTACTACAAAAAAAGGTATCTGCTGTTTTGTGGCAAAAGAAAGCGCTTTATGTAACTCATCCTCAGTTGTCGCCACAGAAAAAAATCGTGCACTCCCTCCCGAACAAAATGTAGTGTACGGCGCGATTTTTACGTTCTCTTCGATAGTCATATAGGTGCCATTGTACGTAAAATAAAAGCACCAGACAATATTATGTTGGTGCTTTTACTACTACCTCAACAAAGACCTAAGGATTTCTGCCCGCCTCAATTTCTTTTATGTAATACTCACCTTGCTCTTTGAATGTAGGATCTTTCGCAATAACTTCTCTGATGGTAGCAACCGCACTTCTACGATCACCAGAAGCGAGAAATGTTGCTGCATACTGAAGTCTGTATTGATTGTTTGATGGGTCTGTATCTAGTCGCTTCTTCCACAAAGCAAGCGCTCGTGACCACTGTTTTGTATCAGTATACGCCCTGATGAGACGATCGTCCGTAACGAGTGTAGTGCCGTACTTTGACTCAAGCGTTTCTTCTGCTTTTTGCACGTCACCAGAATAAATTGTAGCAATAACATAGTACATAAACGCATCTTCATTTCGCACCTCGATCTCGTACGCACGCTTAAACACCTCGAGCGCTTTCGCATAATCTTGCTTCTGCAAATAGAGATTGCCCAACTGATAGAGAATACTCTGTTTGTTTGGAGAAAGTTCGGATGCGCGCAGTGTGTACTTGAGAGCATCGTCAAAAAGACCGTAGTAAGAATAAAATGTTCCTGTAAAAAGCTGATAGCGGGCATCGTCAGGAGTATGTTCAAGTTGTTTTGCGAGTTCCGCCTTACCGAGCTCAAAGAAATCCTGCTTCACATTAATCGGAGCAGTTGATGGATTGATTTGGCTCACCGCCTCAATAATTCTCTCTCTAATTTCTGACTGACCAAGAGACTCTCTCTTGAGTGCGTCCTTGAAATCCACCACCGCAAGAGCGCCCATTTGTCCCGCATCCGTACCTAACTTTCTCAAAGCCTCAATAAGAGACCGAGATGCCGCATACGCCTTGAAGTTAACGAGATAAAGGATGACCACGAGCATAACAACACAGGCCGGTAAAATGATTTGCTTAAAATCATCATCTCCCACTTCGGTGTCTACGCGTGAAAGTTTGTGAGAAGTTACCGCTACACGCCCGTGTATATATGCGAGCATAGTAACAAAGATCATGTAGCTCGTGAGATTGTCGAATACAAAAAAGTTATGTATGAAGTACGCAACAAAAAGTCCAGACATCACACTTTTTTCTGTAAATGAAAATGTTTCCTCGGAAGACTTCCACAAACTCCACAGTGCGCTACCGAACAAAAAGAGATACGCAAGGAGACCGAAAATACCTCCTGCTATAAGCCAATCAAATACAACATTGTGAGTACGATCAAACCACTGTTCCTGAGCATACATACCCGGATTGTAGTATTTGTTAAAAACATAGCTGAAATTTTCCTGACCCCATCCTAGAATCGGGCGCTCCTTGAAACCTTGCCATGCCATATCCCACACCATAAAACGCGACTTAGTAGTTCCATCATTAAGCGAGATCGAGGCAAAGCGCGAGAGAACAGGACTTTCGCGAACAAAAGAGGTATTTTTAATGGCCAAGAAACCAAGAACCGTAGCAATACCCAAGCCTAAAATAACTCCACAACTAATACGAAGCACTTTATTTTTTCTTTCAAAAATGAGCACGAGAAGAGTCGTCACGCCTATACCCCCAATGAGACCCAAAATCGCACCTCGAGTTGCGGTGTGATAGAGAATAAATACAAAGAAAAGAGCGAGCACGCTGTATGCATAACCCCATTTCTTTTTCATATCTGTAAAAGAACGCGCCGCAAACATTCCTGCAATAAAAATGTTGAAAATCATGTACACCGCGAGATACGTTGCATTGCCGAACGTCGCATCAACACGCACACCTCCTTGATTGATAGTGAATTTTCCAAGAAGTTGAGCCACGCCATACAATCCAATACAGAGAGTTGTTCCGAGATATACATTGAGTAGTCGATCCCAAAGTGTTCTTGAAAGCAAAACACATCCAGCCACTACGAAATATACATAGAGATGAAGTATGGTGATGAACCCTTCCATACGCTCATAGTTTGACCAGAATGCCTTGAATGCATTCGGCGCAAAAGAGTCAGCAATACCAATAATGAGCACGAAGGCAGTAAACGCCCACAAAATGAGAGATTTTTTCGGGCGATACGTGACATCTCTGAGTGCGAGCGCTAACCACGCCACGCCAATGATCTCAACAATAATTCTAAATAAAAAATTCTTTCCGGTAATAAAAGGAAAAAACAAACTTCCTGTAACTACAAAAGGAATAAAAGGAACGGTGAATAAACCGCCCAGAATTATAAAACGCAGAATTTTCTTGAGATTCATAAACGAATAATTAATAAAGTTTGTATACGCGTAACTATACCAAATAAACTATATTTTGAACAAAAAAAACGACACCTGTTACGGTGTCGTCTTGAAAGCCTCTACGAAGAAAGCCCTAACCTAACTGCTTCTCTTTGCATGGCTGAGACGATATCTGTGCGTTGTTTGTCACGTTTGGACCTCATCGACTCATCATCCTCAATGAGTTGTTCAACTGGATGGACGTAGTCAACGATTACGGAATCGATGGCTACACCCCCTGTCAGAAACCACAAAAGTGGTATGAACAGGATTTCCCAATTATCACCATAGTGTATCGGTTGATATGCCGCCATTATCATGGCGGCCTGCCGATTCATGATCCGCGGTCCGATATAAAAATCAATATCGAACCTTTTTGTGATATTGCCAAGCTCCCAATTGGCCCTCAGTTCAGACCAATGCTGATACTGAGGATACCCATCGAGATTCCGTCGCCGTGGTATGACCACATCGGTAGCGCCCCTCATTACTCGCGCAATGCACGGACCAAGCAAGGGGACAAGCGTGTATTTTTCCGGCTCAAGCCAGACAAGTACCTCTGCTTCTGTCGCGAGACCAGCATTGAAACATTCGCGACGCGACTGTCCCATACCCGGCTTTTCCTGATCAATAACGGTTGCTCCAGTTTCCCGGAGAGCTTGTTTGAACTCTTCGCACGGACTACCGTCAATGACGATAATCGGATAATCGTTGTCTCGAGCAGTACGACACGTTTTAAGTGCCAGCTGTGCTCGGACCTCATCCACGCTTTTGATAAACGTGGTGGTTACCAACACTATTCGATCGTTCACAATTACCTTTCTTTTGATTATTTTAAGAACTAACCTCAATATATATTATACACCAAAACAACATCAAAGTCAATACGAACACAGTGACCCTTTTTGACACCTTTACATAATGGGGAGTATTATAAGCATTGTCATGGTAGAAGAAATAAAACCCAACGCCGTCTATACGACAGAGGAAACAAGACAAGTCCTCCGTATTAGTGACAGCACCATTAAGAGACTCCTCAAAAAAGGACTCCTGCGTGCAAACAAAGTTGGAGGACAATACAGAATCATGGGAAAAGAAATTTTACGAGTGGTCTCCCCTGATCTCGAGAAAGAAGCCGTAAAGTCATACCTCTCTCTCAAGAAAAAAGTAATAAAAAAAATAAACAAATGGTAAAATCTAATCCTATGGCCAAAAAACAAAAAACAAAAACTAAGAAAGCTCTCATTACCGGAATTACAGGCCAAGACGGTTCTTACCTTGCTGAACTTCTCCTTGAGAAAGGTTATGAAGTCTATGGACTCATCAGACGCGCCTCAACATTCAATACCTCTAGAATAGATCACCTTTTCCAAGATCCCCACACAAAAAACAAAAAACTCATACTCTTGTATGGAGACCTCTCTGACTCGAGCAACCTCTCGCGAATTATTGAAAAAGTAAAGCCAGATGAAATCTACAACCTAGGCGCACAAAGCCATGTCCGCGTCTCTTTTGATATGCCTGAGTACACCGCTGATGTTGATGCGGTTGGCACATTGCGACTCCTTGATGCAATACGAGAAACAGGAGTAAAAACAAAATTCTACCAAGCATCATCCTCAGAAATGTATGGAAAAGTTATGGAGGTACCTCAGACAGAAACAACCCCCTTCTACCCCCGATCACCCTATGCAGTTGCAAAAGTATTTGCTTATTGGATTACAAAAAACTACCGAGAGGCGTACAACCTATTTGCAGTAAATGGAATTCTCTTTAACCACGAATCTCCTCGTCGAGGAAAAACTTTTGTAACGAAAAAAATCACTCGCGGACTATCGCGCATCAAGCTTGGTATTGATGAAAAGATGTATCTCGGAAATCTCGACGCGAAGCGTGACTGGGGTTACACAAAAGACTATGTATATGGAATGTGGCTCACCCTTCAACAAAAAAAACCGGATGACTACGTACTCGCCACAGGAGAAACACATTCTGTACGAGAGTTTATAGAAGAATCTGCGAAATGCCTCGATATCGATCTCGTCTGGAAAGGAAAAGGAGTTGATGAAAAAGGAATTGATAAGAGAACAGGAAAAACAATCATAGAGATTGACCCTGCGTATTTTCGCCCAGCTGAAGTAGACCTCCTTATTGGAGATGCATCAAAAGCCAAAAAAGAACTGGGTTGGAAACCTACCGTTGATTTTAAAGGTCTCGTAAAAATGATGTGTGAATACGACCTTGAGGAAGAAACTCAAAACAAACAAAATCTCGCACGAAAATAACATGAATAAAAATTCAAAAATTTATATAGCCGGCCATTTAGGACTTGTAGGATCAGCTATTTTGAGAAAGCTCAATAAAGAAGGCTACACAAACCTCATTACAAAATCTCGTAAAGAGCTTGACCTTACTGATCAAAAAGCAGTGAAAGATTTTTTTGAAAAAACAAAGCCCGAATATGTATTTCTTGCCGCGGCAAAGGTGGGTGGAATTATGGCAAACAAAACCTACCCTGGAGAATTTATTTCCGAAAATCTCGACATCCAAAATAATATAATAAAAAACTCCTACATCCACGGAGTAAAGAAACTGTTGTTTCTTGGAAGTTCGTGTATATACCCAAAACTAGCTACCCAGCCAATAAAGGAGGAGTATTTTATGACGGGTCCCCTTGAGCCAACAAATGAGGCGTATGCGATTGCAAAAATTGCAGGAATTTCAATGTGCCAGTCATACCGAAAACAATATGGAGCTGATTTCATATCACTCATGCCGACAAATCTCTATGGACCGGGCGACAACTTCACGAACGAAAGAGGTCATGTGATTCCGGCACTCATTAGAAAATTTCATGATGCAAAAGCCAAAAATCTTGACGAGATATCAGCATGGGGCACAGGATCAGCAAAACGAGAATTTTTACACTCGGATGATTTAGCTGATGCGTGTGTGTTCCTCATGAAGAATTACTCCTCGGGAGATATTATAAACGTTGGTACAGGCGAAGACGTCACTATCAAAGAACTCACCGAAAAAATTAGCAAGATCGTTGGCTTTAAAGGAAAAATTGTCTGGGACACCACAAAACCAGACGGTGCTCCCCGAAGACTACTTGATGTAGAAAAACTTCACACCCTAGGTTGGAAACACCACATAGAACTCGAAAAAGGTCTTGAAGAAACCTATGAGTGGTTCAAAAAAAATGTCATCTAAAAAAATGAAAAAAGGTAAAAAAAATACAGCAGTACCCTACAAAGTACCCCTCATGAAAAATGCTTTTATTGAGGAAAAGAGCGTCAGGGCAAAACTCTCACAATTTGTTCTCACTGCCCCACGCCTCAGTATGGATTTACAATGCGCTCAGTTTGAAAAAACGTTCGCGAAAAAACAGGGTCGAAAATACGCGATTTTATTCAACAGCGGAGGAAGCGCAAACCTCGCAATGATACAAGCGCTCAAAAACTTAGGCGCACTCAAGGACAATGACAAAGTAGGCTTCTCTGCTGTTACCTGGTCAACAAATGTTATGCCCATCCTACAAATGGGACTTGGTGCCGTTCCTATCGACTGTGACCCCACCACACTCAACTCAATGAGCCATTGTGCCTTACCCCGACTTGAACAAGAAAAGTGTAAAGCCTTTTTTATAACCAACGTACTAGGTTTTTCTGGTGATCTCGATGTAATCGAAAAAGAATGTGCAAAAAAAGGAATTATAGTACTCGAGGACAACTGTGAATCACTTGGCACCGTGCTCCATACAGGAAAGACGGGTAATTTTAGTCTTGCATCAAGTTTTTCTTTTTTTGTTGCCCACCATATGTCAACAATTGAAGGAGGCATGGTGTGTACAGACGATCACGATTTTGCAGAAATGCTCAAAATAGTTCGAGCTAATGGTTGGGATAGAAATCTCCACCCAAAGAGACAAAAACACTGGCGCAAGAAACATGAAGTAGAATCTTCTTTTCACGCAAAATACACTTTTTATGACCTCGGCTTTAACTTACGTCCTACTGAAATAACTGGTTTTATTGGACTCAATCAACTTCCCCACCTCGATAAAACTATCAAAATTCGTGAAAAGAATTTCAAAAAAATATACGCACAAATATTAAAAAATGATGATTTTCTAAAAATCTCACACGATCACCTCAAAACCATTTCTGCTTTTGCAATACCTTTCATATGTAAAACACCGGAGCTCAGAAAAAAATATATCAAAATATTCAACGATGCAGGAGTTGAGATTAGACCAATGATTGCTGGAAATATGCAAAAGCAACCATTCTCGAAAAAATACACGTCAAAAACATTTGATCTTCCTGGTGCTGATGTATTGCACGACAATGCTTTTTATTGTGGAAATTGTCCCGACTACACGCCTGCGGAGATAGAAATCATTTTAAATTGTATAATAAAAGGAAAATAATATGGAAACTCCCGTAACAATACTCCGCCCAAAAAAAACCATCACCCTAAACGACCTCAAAGAACTCTGGCGCTACCGTGAGCTTCTTTATTTTTTTACATGGCGCGATCTCAAAGTTCGATATAAACAAACCCTTATTGGTGCACTGTGGGCTATACTTCAACCTCTCGTTACGATGGTCATCTTTACTGTATTTTTTGGTAAGTTGGCACAAATGCCATCTGACGGAGTTCCGTATCCAATCTTTGTTTACGTCGGTCTCCTTTTCTGGCAATTTTTTTCGAGCGCTCTCTCAGAAACATCTAATGTTCTTATTTCAAACCAAGCAATCATAACCAAAGTTTACTTTCCTCGCCTCATCTTGCCGTTATCGTCAGTACTTACCAAATTTGTTGATTTTGCAATTGCATCTCTCATCCTTATTGGAATGATGGTCTATTACGGATATACGCCCCACCTTCTAGGGATTTTCATCATTCCTCTCCTTCTCCTCATTACCTTCATGGCTGCTGTTGGTAGTGGTCTATGTTTAGCATCAGTAAACGTTAAGTACCGAGATGTTAGATATGCTCTGCCCTTTTTTATACAAATACTCCTTTTCCTTACCCCAGTTATTTATCCCGCATCAATTGCAGGCAACTATTCATGGCTCCTGGCGCTTAATCCAATGACGGGGGTAATTCAATCTGCTCGAGCGGCTCTCCTCGGAACAACACCAATCAACTGGCTCCTTCTCGCTATTTCATCCTTGGCGTGTTTGTGTCTTCTTATTATTGGTGGTATCTATTTCAAAAAAATAGAACGCTATTTTGCAGATATTTTATAAAAAAATGGAACCCATAATTGAAGTAAAAAATGTCGGTAAAAAATACAACATAAAGCACTACCAAGGTGGCTATGTTGCGTTGCGTGATGTGATCATGAATATAGTCAAAAACCCTTTTCGCTTTGCAAAAGAAAAAGCAAAAGCAGTCACAGGAATAGGAACAAAGGAAGAGTTCTGGGCGCTCAAAGAAGCAAGCTTTAACATTTTCCAAGGAGAAGTGGTTGGAATCATCGGAAGAAATGGGGCCGGAAAATCAACTCTCCTCAAAATACTGACTGGCATTACACCTCCTACAACAGGAGAAATAAAAATGCGCGGTAGAGTCGCTTCCCTTCTTGAAGTCGGTACGGGGTTCCATCCAGAACTTACTGGCCGAGAAAACATATTCCTCAACGGTGCAATTCTCGGAATGAAAAAAAGTGAAATCGCAAAAAACTTTGACTCGATTGTTGCGTTTGCTGAAATAGAAAAATTCCTCGATACCCCAGTAAAATACTACTCAAGTGGAATGTATGTCCGTCTCGCCTTTTCAGTAGCCGCGCACATGGAACCAGACATACTCCTCGTGGATGAAGTACTCGCTGTGGGTGATGCAGAATTCCAAAAAAAGTGCCTTGGAAAAATGGAAGAGGTTACCAAGAAACAAGGCCGTACCATACTCTTTGTGAGTCACAACATGGCAGCAATTCAAAATCTCTGTAAAAAATGCATCCTCTTAGAAAAAGGAAAAATCAAAGCGGTTGGTGACACAGAAGACATTGTAAACCTCTACCTCCACAATTCCGAGTCAGAGGCAACAGAAAAAAAATGGGAGGGAGACAAGCGTCCAGGAAATGATGTTGTACGACTAAACCATGTTCGTCTTGTTGATGAAAATAAAGAAACCACGAGCTTTGTCTACTCAAATAAAAAATTTGGATTAGAAATATCCTACGAGGTTCTCAAATCTGGTTTTGCACCTCTTCCCAATGTTCACTTTTTCACAAATAAAGGGGAATATGCATTTATTAGCCACGCTGACGTAAAAGAAGAAAATGATAAAGTAGGAAAACACACGAAAACTGTGTGGGTCCCCGGAAATCTCCTTAATGAAGGTACCTACTCAATCGGTGTTGCTCTTTCAACTATGATTCCGCTCAACATACACCTCTATGAAAGAGAGCTTATTGTGTTCCAAGTGCTTGAGGATATTCACAGTGCAAAGAAACACGACTTCAATGTGCGTATACCGGGAGTTGTCCGCCCTCGACTAGTATGGGAATAACAAAAATCAATGCTCAAAAAAATATACTATTCGATAAGAAACAAGATCCTAAAATATAAAATGGGATCTTACCCTGTGTGGAATATCTACGAGGGGCACTTTAAAACGACGTACCGTTCTATACCGATGTTAAAATGCCCTTTTGACTATGTTATGTATCAAATGATTGTGTCAAAGATACAACCAGATCTCATTATTGAAATCGGAACAAACGTGGGAGGAACAACCTTATACCTGGCTGACATCCTCAACACCCTTGGCAAAGGAGAGATCCACACAATAGATATCGATGATCGAGTTAATCCCCTAGCACGATCTCATCCACGCATAAAATGCTTTAACGGCGGATGGAAAAACTACGATCTTTCAAATACAAAAAAATTCTCAAAGATACTCGTCATTGATGATGCGTCGCATCAATTTAAAGACACATTAGAAGCAATGGAGAAGTTTTCGAACGTCGTGTCTATTGATTCTTATTTAATCATAGAGGACGGTATTGTTACTCAACTCAAAAGAGACAAACAACTTGATGGAGGACCTCTTCGGGCAATAGAAAAATTTCTTGAAACAAACAACAACTTCCTCGTTGATGACTCTTACTGCAATATGTTTGGTAAAAACGCAACCTTCAACACGAAAGGTTACCTAAAAAGAGTTAAATAAAATGGCCAAAGTTTTTATCGGTATGCCTGTATATAATGGTGAGCACTTCCTAAAAGAAGCCCTCGACTCTCTGTGTTCGCAGACATATTCTAATTGGAATATGCATATCTCTGATGATGGTTCCACCGACTCTACCGAAGCGATTTGTCGCCTCTATGTAGAAAAAGACAAACGTATAACCTACTACCGCCAGCCAAAAAATATCGGTATGTTTGAGAATTTTAAATACACCCTAGAGAAATCAAACTCGGAATATTTTATGTGGGCAGCCCAAGATGATCTCTGGGAAAAAACATTTCTTGAAACATGCGTCTCGATTCTCGACAATGATACTCGCGTTGGACTTGCCGGAACCACAATCGCTGAAATAGACTCTTATGGAAGAACCGCTCGTGAACTACTCTCACTGGAAAAACTTTCTGGTAAACCAAGTGTAAAAACAATTACCCACTACGTTCTCGAACCAGAAATACTTGGAAGGTGTAACATTATGTATGGCCTCTGGAGAACCGCCGCCATAAAAGAAACATGGAAAGCGTATCCCCAACGATCTGTCTGGGGACAGGACTACATGTTTGTACTGGCAGGTATTTCGCGTTTTGGCGTAAAGATTGATAACAAGACACTATTCAAAAAAAGACTTGGTGGATACTCGAGTCCCGATGCGACAAAAAATGACGCGCCCGGAGAGACACAAAAACGTACCATTACCAACCCCAAAGACTATATTTTCCCCCTTGGAAGGTTTAATGTTTACTTTAAGGGCCACATGGAAGCGTTACGAGGTACGCCCTATCAACCTCTCGCTGCAGTACTCTTATTAGCAAGGCTCCCTCGGGCATTATGGAATCATTTTAAACAAACACCATGATCATCGTAAAACTTTCAGGCGGTTTAGGAAATCAACTCTTTCAATATGCCTTCGCACGTGCTGTATCAAAAAAACTCAATACAGATTTTAAGCTTGATGCGACACCTTTTGAGACGTACTACAAACTCCACAAATATGCACTCAATCACTTTAATCTTACTGAAAAATTAGCGAAAAGAAGCGATATGTTTGGTTTTGTTTGGATACGAGAACGTCACAAATTTTTTGACACTTTTTATAGATACCTCCGACTCAAAAGCAAACTTATGCCTTTTTACTATCCTGAGCAACGATTTGATTTTGATCCCAATGTGTTTAAAAAAGACAACATGTACTTTGACGGCTTTTGGCAAACAGAAAAATATTTCAAAAATATCGAGAACGAACTCAAAGAAGAAATGACTCTCAAAAAGCCACTTTCTCCGTATAGTCAGTCTGTACTCGATCAAATACAAAAAACCAATGCTGTTTGCCTCCACATACGACGTGGCGACTATGTCACCAATGCAAGCACGAACGCAGTTCACGGTACCTGTTCACTTGAATACTACGAACGCGCCATCAAATACATATCCGAGAAAGTAGACTCTCCTCATTTTTTTATATTCTCAGATGATTATCCTTGGGCGGTAGAGAATTTTAAAAATCGACCCTACCCTGTTACGTGTATTTCAAATGGTGCTGACAAAAACTACGAAGACCTGACTTTAATGTCTCACTGTAAACACTTCATCATCGCCAATTCAAGCTTTAGTTGGTGGGGTGCATGGCTTTCAAGAAACACAGACAAAATTGTAATTGGTCCAAAAGAGTGGTTTAAAAGCAAAAAAACAACGGTCAGCACTGATGACGTGATTCCTTCCTCGTGGATAAAAATGTAAACATATGTGTGGAATACTCGCTATAACAGGGAAAAATACAAAAAAAATCGAGGATACAACTATCTCGAGCATGCTTTCTACTCTCTCAAAACGAGGTCCTGATGAAAGTAGTTTCGAAAGAATAGGTCCTACGGTTCTTGGCCAAACAAGACTTGCTATCGTTGATCTCTCCGGTGGGCACCAACCCATGCGTGACAACAAAGACAATCTTACACTCGTATTTAACGGTGAAATATATGGATATAAAGAAACTCGTGAAATCCTAGAGAAACGAGGTCATGTATTCTCAACTCACTCTGACACCGAAGTTATTCTCAAGGCATATTCAGAGTATGGAAAAGACTGTGTACTTCATCTCGATGGTATGTTTGCTTTTGCATTATGGGACGAAACAAAACAAGAGCTTTTCGTGGCACGCGATCGTTTTGGCAAAAAACCCCTGTACTACACCTCTGTCGACCAGACCTTTTTTGCCGCTTCTGAAATAAAAACACTCTTTGCGACAGGGATTATTAAAGGAGAAATCGATCCTTCTGCACTCGATGACTATTTGCGTCTTATGTACATCCCTTCATACAAAAGTATCTATAAAAACATCGGGGTACTTCCCCCTGCACATGCGGGTATTGTTAAAAACGGCGCACTTGAAACATGGCAATACTGGAAATTAGAAAAAGCACCGTGTGAGGACTCCTACGAAGAAGCTAAAACAAAAATAAAAAAACTATTCAGTGATGCAGTAAAAAAAAGAATGGTCGCCGATGTTGAAGTTGGCTCACTCCTCTCAGGTGGAGTTGATTCGACAATCGTAACCCACGAGGCGCAAAAATACATGAATCGACCTATAAAAACTTTTGCGGTCGGGTACGGCACACACAAAAACGAGCTCCCTTTTGCGAAAATTGCATCAGAAAAAATAGGCAGTGACCACTACACCCTCACTACTGAAGATTTTAATATGGAAGGTTTCCTTGAGGTTGTTGCGTACTTTGACGAACCCCATGCTGACTCATCGAACTACCCGCAGTCCTTTGTTTCAAAACTCGCTTCTTCAAAAGTGAAAGTCGCGCTTTCCGGTGATGGCGCGGATGAATTTTTTATGGGTTATGGTTGGTACCAAAAGTACTGGCACACCCCTCTCCTTAAAAAAATATTCACCACTCCTTGGAGATCCTATACAGACGTGATCGAAGTCTTCAAAACAAAAGACAGAAAAGGGCTTCTTGGTGCACAGAAAAACAACAAGGCTTTTGAAAAAAACGCTCTCAAAAACGCAAAAAACAACACCGAAAAAATAAATGATTTTGACATACACATATACCTTCCTGGACAGCTACTATCAAAAGTAGACCGAACAAGCATGATGCACTCCTTGGAAATCAGATCCCCTTTTCTAGATACAAAACTTGCAGAATATGTCTACAATCTCCCTACTGCTTTTAAAATATCTAAAAATGCAAATAAAATAATACTCAAAGACATCCTGTCTGAAACCTTTCCGAAAGATTTTGTTTACAGAAGGAAACAAGGCTTTGGTGCACCGATAGGAGCATGGCTCTCAAAAGAAGATCTACAAAAAAAACTTGCCGAGATATTTAGTAACCAAAAACACCCGATGTTTAGTTATATAAAGTACGACAAAGCCTTACAAATCAAAGAAAAGGCTTTTCAGAATATGAAAACATATGCCCCTCGATTGTGGTCATTGTTTTGTCTCGCTCTGTGGTTCGAACAACATCACAAACACCATGAATAAACTCACGTCGTACTACTGGGCATATAGGAACAAGGTATCCAACAAAGTTTTTGGAAGAGCTTTTTTGCCAGCACAAGGTCAAAAAAAAGGAAGTGTCCTCCTGTCTTACCTAACGGAACCTTTCACACATACACCCAAAGAAGGTTTTTCCAATCTACACACATCAGATTTTGAATGCTTTGAGATCGCAAGATTGTTCACGGCGCGAGGATATGATGTTGACATCATACACTTTAGCGACACCTCTTTTGTCCCACAAAAACCATATAACGTATGTGTTGATATACACCAAAACCTCGCGAGAATTTCAAATCTGCTTCCAAAAGACTGTAAAAAAGTTCTCCATATTGTTGGGTCGTTTTGGAAATTTCAAAACAATGCCGAACTCCAAAGATTAGAAAATCTTGAAAAAAGAAAAGGGGTTAGACTACAGCCCAAAAGAACATCCCCTCCATCAAACAACCTAGAGTACGCGGACTTCATAGAAGGTTTTGGTAATAAACAGGTTCGTGATACATACAAACACTCGAACAAGCCCATATTCCACATACCCATATCTGCAGTACAGACTTTTGATTTTCCTGAAAACAAAAATTGGGAAAATGCAAAGAAACACTTCCTTTGGTTTGGAGGCGGAGGTGCAGTACACAAAGGTCTCGATATGGTTCTGGAAGCTTTCGCAAGTACGCCAGAATTACATCTCCACATATGCGGACCACTGTTGGCAGAAAAAGACTTTATCGAGGTGTACAAAAAAGAACTTTTTGAAACTCCAAATATAAAAATATACGGGAGAATTGACCCTACAACTGCGGAATTTAAAAACATTGCAGACATGTGCGCATCGACCATTCACCTATCGTCATCAGAAGGAACATCGGGTGCAGTAATCCAAGCAATGCACGCGGGACTCGTACCCATCATCACTCCCGAAACAGGAATCGATCCTGACGCGGGAGGTATTATACTTGAAAACCCCACGCCCGAACTCATCAAAAAAACAATTACAGAATTTTCTCTGTCCCCTACTCAAGAGATAGAATCCCTGGCTCGTAAAGCCTGGAACTTTGTAGCGCAAAACCACACCCGAGAGAATTTTAGCAAAAAATATAGTGAGTTTATCGATACAATCCTAAAACTATAATACCCATGGAAAAGCCTCTCATCTCAGTCATTATTCCGGCTCATAATTCCGCGTCAACAATACAGGACGCTCTTTTCTCAATGACGCATCAAACGTACAAAAATATTGAGATTTTGGTTATTGATGACATGAGTACCGACAATACACAGAGTATTGTCCAGAAACTTTCAGAATCTGACCCGAGAATACACTACTACAAACTTCCACACGATGACCCGGAGAGAATTAACAAGAGAGGCAGAAATATCAATGCTGGGTACATGGCTCGTAACTATGGTTTTGAAAAAGCACAAGGCGACTATATAACTTTTCAAGATGCAGACGACGCCTCCTTTAATAATCGTATAGAAGTACAATATGACCTACTCACAAAACACAACGCCACCCACGTTGTTCTCGATTGGCAAAAATTTGATGTAAGCCTTCTCAACAAAAAATTTGACGCTCGTACTTTTTTAGAAAACAACCCTCACATACTTACACCCCAAGAGCTCGAAAAACTTGCGAAGAAAACACGAGGTCTCATCCACTTGTTTCCAAAGATATCCAAAAAAATTGATTTTGAAAAAAAACGTATAAAAATTATTAATAAACTATTCTTTCGCTCACTACAACCCTACCCAGGAACAGGAAACTCTCCCCTGTTTAAACGTGAGGTGATGGGAACCGTTCAATTCCGAAAGCTTGCTGAAAGGATATGGCCATCATTTACAGGACGAGGTGCTGACCGGGATTTCAATTTTCAAGTAGCACTTACTTTTAAAAATAGCTACGTATTTAAATTACCTTTATACTTATGGAGATCAGAGCAACAAAACCCTGACTACAAAAACGTAAGCACCTACATACTCTAAATCAAAAAACATGAAAATAGCACTTGTTATCTGGGAATTAAACCTCAAAGGCGGAACTCAAAGACTTGCACTTGAACTCGCAAACGAGTTACAGAACCTTGGAAATACAGTTGACGTATATTGCTACTATTACGACAACAAACAAGGATATGCTGATCTGTGTAAAAAAGTTCCTATATACTCCGTACAACCTTTGGAAATAAAAAAAGATACGAACAAAAAAAAGACGCTCTTTTCAAAGCTTTGGTATTTTCCTGGTATCTACTTAAAGCTCATCAAGAATCTCTTTGTTGCAGAAAAAAACATACAAGAACTGGCACACCTTATAAAAAAAACAAAAGGTATCTCATATTACGACGCCATAAATGTTCACGACTACACCGCTTACCGAATAGCACGACTCATAAAACATAAAAATATTGTATGGACAATGAATGACGTACAACGCCCTCCTCTCACCGGAAAGAGCCGGCTTCACAACACTCTCTTTAACTTTCTTCAAAAAATCGTTGCTACGTACGAGATAAAAAACATAAAAAAAATTGTTGTTTTAGACAAAAGGAATGTTGCGCTGGCAAAATCATATTACAATCGAGACTCGATAATTGTACGAGGTGGTATGGATCTTGATATGTTCAAAAACATCACAATAGAAAAGGTTTTTAAAAAAGACCGCTATCAACTCTTTCTCTCAAGTATCTTTTTCCCCTGGAGAAGATTCGAAGACGTTGTTGATGCGGTCGAGATACTCAAACACAAAGGCTATACAAACTTTAACGTACATATAAACGGCATTACGGACAGGGCTCCCTCTTATTACCTTTCAATAGTTGATCGAATAGCGAAAAAGAATGTAGGAGATTATATACATATAACAACGGGACTAAGCGAGCCTGAGCTCATACAAGCATATGCAAAAACAGATATTTTTATATTCCCAAACCACAATCAAACGTGGGGTCTTGCAGTGTTTGAAGCTATGCTTGCTGGGTGCGCAACCATTGTAAGTAAAACGAGTGGCGCCTCAGAAATACTTACTGATAATGAAAATGCACTCCTCGTAAACCCAAAAAGCCCCGAGGAAATAGCGGAAAAAATAGCCCTACTTCTAGATGATCCGAAAAAATTAGAATCGATTTCAAAAAATGGAATTGAATTCGTCAGAAAAAACCTCTCATGGAAAAGATATGCACAGGAAATGGCTCAGGTACTTAAACCATAAAAATGAAAATCTCCATTGTCACCCCGGCATATAATATGGAAAAGTTTATCTCTCACACCATAGAGAGCGTACTACGCCAGCGTGGTGATTTTGATCTAGAGTATATTGTTGTAAACGATGGTTCAACCGACAAAACTGAAGAGATTATCAAAGGGTATCAAAACAAGCTCGACTCAAAAGAACTTAAACCGCTCTGCTCTTCACTATCTCTTAAATATCACTACCAGACAAACAAAGGTATGTACGCTGCCATTAACAAAGGATTCTCGCTGGCAACAGGAGAAATCTTCGCGTGGCTAGGTGGAGACGACCTTTATTCTCCCGACACATCA
This sequence comes from Minisyncoccota bacterium, assembly GCA_035438745.1. Taxonomy (GTDB): domain Bacteria; phylum Patescibacteriota; class Minisyncoccia; order Phycocordibacterales; family UBA6065; genus CAIMLU01. The sequence continues at coordinate 48,802 of DAORIX010000001.1, forward strand.
CTTGATACTGTCGCTACGTGGTTTACAAAAAACCCCACCGGTCTCTGGTTAAAAGGCATTTGCAGTTTTATAGACGAACAAGGAAAAGAAATAAAAAAAGGAGTCCTAAAAACATACAACAGGGACTGGCTACAAAAAGGCATCTACGGAAGAGAAACATACTTTGTTGAACAAGAGAGTACCTTTTGGAGAAAAGAACTATGGGACAAGGTCTCACCGATCCCAGAAAACCTCAGATCAGCTGGAGACTACTGGCTCGGTATACAATTCGCTAAGCATGCACAACTTCATTCTATTCCAGCACATGTAACCTATTTCAGAATTCGCCCTGGACAAATAAGCTCACAAAATACAAAGTATAGAGATGAACAAAAAATAATTATGCCGAAAAGGAGCATGACGGCCTACAAAATGAGAGTCTTGTCTATACTCTACAATAAACTTCGCATAACCAACCCTCTTAAATACATACTTTTTAAATGTATGTTTCCTACCAAAAAACCTTTCTAACCAAAATGAAACAGAAACTTAAAACAATTCCCCTCTTGAAATATCTTGTGGTTGTCGCAAGGGTTTTCATAATTAAACCTAATTTTCTAAAACGAACATATGCACTTGCTGTATTTCTCAGTGATTACAGAAAGTACAAAAAACTTGAAAAAAATAATACGTACCTCTTACAAACAACAGACCTTTTTCCCCGAATATACGACAAGACGGCGAACACTGATGTAGATCCTGTGTACTACCTCCAAGGATGTTGGTGTGCAAAGAAAATATTTGAAAACAAGCCCACTCGGCACTACGATATAGCCTCTCAAGCTCTTATGGTGGGTATTATCTCTCAATACGTACCAACAACAATGATTGATATACGCCCTCTCTCAGTAACCCTACCTGAGCTCTCATTTATAAAGGGAGACATAACACATCTCCCTTTTAAGGACGGAGAAATATCGTCTGTCTCATCGATATGCGTTATTGAACACATAGGACTTGGACGCTATGGTGACCCTCTTGATCAGTTTGGTACCGAAAAAGCGGCACATGAACTTACTCGGATTTTAGCTAAAAACGGAAACCTCTATATTTCTGTACCCGTAGATAGTATTAATAAAACATACTTCAATGCACACCGGGCATTCACCAGAGAGTATGTGCTTTCCTTGTTTAAAAACCTACATCTCAAGGAAGAAAAGTACATCTATGGAAAAGAAATACATACATCGTATGATCCACGCAAAGGGTTCGGAACAGGCCTCTATCACTTCAGCAAATAATCACATGAAAAAAGTCATCATACTTAAAAACGGAGGTGGTGAACTTGCAAATCAATTATGGAACTACATAAGCATCTATGCGTATGGCATCGAAAAAAATAGATCCATAAAAAATCCTTCTTTTTTTGAATACCACTCGTATTTCAACTTCATAAAAGACGAGAGTGTTCTGACAAAATTCTTTTCTTTTTGGTTCAAAAATTTCTCAGGAAGACGCAGCAGCTTTCGTAGCCAACTATGGCGAAAGGTATATATTCTCTACGTATACACGCTGACTTTGTTCAACAAAAAAAACACCATTTCTTCTGAAAACACAAAAGGAGAAAAAGTATACCTCTCGCCAACACAGGAATCTGTACCCGATGAAAACATCCAGACGCTCTACTTTACGGGGTGGCTCTTTAGAAACCCGCTCGGATTAGAAAAACATAGACAAAATATTGTGAAGGCATTTGCACCGGAAGAATCTATCACAAAAAAAGTAACTTCGATTATACGCGACATAGACAATCGCTATGGAACAATAATCGGTGTACATATCCGCCAAGCAGATTACGCGTTCTTTAAAGATGGCAAATACTTACTGACCCAAGAAAGGGTACGAAAAGTTATTGACGAATATTGTGTGGCAAAAAATATACAAGTAGACAAAACCCTTTTTCTTATTACATCAGATGGACCCGTGCAAGAAAATATATTTAAAGGACTCAACATTCATATCTCCAAAGAAAAAGCAGTGATTGATCTTTTCCTTCTCTCAAGTTGTGATGAAATTCTAGGTTCAGATTCGAGTTTTGGCGCCTTTGCCTCATGGTACGGCAACATACCCCACATCATCATGACAAAAGAAAACATGGACTGGGAATACTACAAAGACAAAACTACCTTCTTCCAAAATAAATACTCGACACTCGCCCATTACTAAAAACACACACATAGGCATTTTTAGGGCTTTTTGAAGCAAAAGGTAGAATCCCTGTGCAGCGGAGTAACAAAAGCCCCCTAAAGGGCCATTATAAGCCTCAGAAGAGCCGTGGAAAGAGCCTAGGGGATTTACACCGATAAAAACACCCGTACATACGGGTGTTTTTATTTTACTTACGAGATTTTTTCTTTTTCAAAACCTTTTTTGTTTTTTGTGGTTTTGATTTTTTCTGCTTTTGTACCTGCTCATTAATCCATTCATATGTTTTTGCCATCCCCTCTTTAAGAGGCCGACTTGGAGCCCAGTTCAACTTTTCTTTGATAAGTCGATTGTCAGAGTTACGTCCACGCACTCCGAGTGGACCAGGCACATGATTGAGGCGAACTTTTTTTCCAGCAATAGAACTTACCATATGAACGAGATCGTTTATCGATATCATTTCATCTGAGCCAATATTTACCGGACCTGTAAAATCAGATCTCATGAGGCGCTCAACACCCTCGAGACATTCATCGATATAGAGAAAAGATCGAGTTTGTTCTCCATCACCCCACACTTCAACAACACCCCCATCTTTTGCCTCAGCAACCTTGCGACATGTCGCAGCAGGTGCTTTTTCCTTTCCACCATTCCATGTGCCCTCTGGACCAAAAACATTATGAAAACGTGCAATACGCACATTCATACAATGATTTCGAGCATATGCCATAAAAAGTCTTTCGCTAAATATTTTTTCCCAACCATATTCACTATCAGGAGCTGCGGGATAAGCCGACTCTTCACTACAATCTGGATTGTTAGGATCAACCTGATTACGCTCAGGATAAATACACGCGGATGAGGAGTAAAAAAGAGTGCCCACACCAACCTTTCGTGCTTGTTCAGCAATATTAAGGTTGATTGTCGCCGAATTGTGCATAATATCGGCATCGTGATTTCCTGTAAAAATATAACCCGCTCCTCCCATATCTGCCGCAAGCTGATACACACGATCGAAAGAACGATTGAGAACCTTTGCGCACACTTTAACATCTCTCAAATCACCTACGACAAATTCATTGGCCTTTGAAACACCGTACTCGGGTTTTTTTAGATCAACACCACGCACCCAATATCCATCTTTTCTGAGTTTGGTCACAAGATGATTTCCAATAAATCCACCGGCGCCACACACAAGAGCTCTTTTCATGTGATTTAACAGTTTAACTGAATATATAACCTAAATAATGGAAAAATTATAGTCTTTTTAGCCTCAAAAGACAATGATAGACAGTTTTATTTCTTCCTCCCCACAATATACAAATGGGTCGCCACAGCGTCTGAACCAGGTATATACATAAAGAGGTAATCGAGATATTTGAGAGGACCCAAAACCAACATAAAAACATGAGCAAGAAATGGAGCAATTTTTCGTGAACCAAAAGAAAAAATAACACCCAGCCAGTATGCCAGAAACATGAGGAGTGTTGACCACGGACCTGAACGAACTCCCGCCTCTACAATTTCAAGATCAGAAAACATATGTTTGAGTCCTGAAATAGTCCATCTATTAAAATCGTCAGGTGATGCATGGTACGGATGCATAAAAGGAGCACTCACATACACATAACCACCCGGCTTCACAATTCTCACCATCTCCCGAGCAACAAGGTGTGCATCAGGCACATGTTCGAACAAAGACTCAGACACTGCAGCGTCTACTGAATTATCCTTAAAAGGCAACCGTGTCGCATCAGATACAATATCGACTTCGGGGAAAGGAAAAATATCGACGTTTATAAATTCATCCCCCAGTCGTTCTGGTCCGGAACCCACATCTACAACTGTTGCACCCCGTGGAACCTTTTTGAGAATTATACGTGGGCCGTTCACCAACATGAGTACCGGACAAAAAACATGCCAAATAGAATAGTAAATCTTTGGAAACTGTTTCAAAAAAGACTTCAGCCAATTAACTCCAGACTCATGCTGATCGCTATTGCGCTCATACACCACTCTTTCAATCAAAATAGGGCGACGCGAATCATCAATAATAAAAGTCTCATGAAGAGAACACGCGAGTCCATTATCGCTCACCTTAAAGTCCCCCTTACAAAAAGGACAACAGACAAGATGAAGGTGATTGTCTACCTCGCGAGCACGAGGTTTTTTCAAATTAAGAAGCCTATCTGCGATAAGTAATTGTATCGCCTTGAAACCATCTCTATAGCGAATCTTTTTACCCTCTTTTGCGTCCCGCGGTGTGTGCGAAATAGGAACCTCTACAATACTGTGCCCCTCGCGCAACAATGCTGCTGTAAAAAGTAATTCGGACTCAAATTGACCAGGGATAAATAGTTTTTTTGAAGACTGAGGAAAAAGCTTATAGCATGTCCATACGTCAGTCAGGCGTGCTCCGTATAAAAAGTTAATGAGTTGCGTTATGAACCAGACACCCAGACGCTGAGCATAAAAACCTTTTCTCTTTTCGTGATGTAAATTGCGTGAACCGTATACAACCTGAGATCCCGTACTTAGAGCCTCGACAAAAAGAGGAATTTCCTTGGGATGATACTCCAGGTCAGCGTCCTGAATTAAAATATAATCACCCGTTGCTTCCTCGAGGCCTCGAGTCACCGCTGTGCCCTTGCCACCATTTTTCTCTTGATGGATTGTAATAATACGAGAAGCGTACTTCTTCAGTATGTCTTTGGTTCCGTCTGTAGAAGCATCATCGACAACAATAACCTCTTTTGACCATCCAGGAATGGAGACGGCAAAAACACGAGAAAGAAGTTCTTCTATTGTTTTTTCTTCATTAAAACACGGTATAACTATTGAAATCTTTTTCATAGAAACTCTAGTGATAAAAAGGTGTGGTTTGAGAAATATAATCAATCTGAAGACCCCTCTTAACCGCTACGAAATTTGTAAGAGTAAAGCGCTCTTGATCGGGGAAATACTCGACCCTCTCAAGAGAACGGGATTTCAAACGATACATATCGTACCCATACTGCTCAAAAAATCTCAAGAAGTCACGTAGAAAAAATCGAGACTCCAAAGTTGCCCCAGAAAATTCATACTGTACCATGTCGACCATACCTTGTTTGAACATATTTTCTGCGCCTTTCAAAACAAAAAACTCATAACCCTCAACATCCACCTTCAAGAAATCTACATGGCGAATGTTGTGATCCTTTACATACTCATCGAGAGTAGTCACCTGAACCATAAGTGCTTTTTCTTTTTTATCTTGTTCGTGAATATCAAACAAAGAATTAAAAACCGTCTTTGAATGACGAAATAGTTGCATCTGGGTCTTTTTCTCACCCACTGCACAATTATTTAAAATGGCTCTTTTTTTAAAGTCCTTCGTATTCGTTTGTAATTGATCAAACGCTCTCACGTCTGGTTCAAAAGCATGAACAACCACATCAGGATTGCTCGAGAGAATTTTTCTAGAGTAATCCCCTATATTCGCACCGACATCAAAAACCACCTTTAGTTTTCCCTGTAATTTCTCGAGAAGCCAGTATTCACCGTTTGTCTCGCGGTCAAAAGCATTATCCCCATAACAAAAATCAATGTATTTACTACAAAACAAAAAAAGCAGTCGAGAGTATCGTGGGTTATTGCGATTAATAAAAATCTTTACGAGGTTTTTTTTAAAAAAATTCATATAAGTTTTTGTGGTTTTTGCAGTTTGAGTAGTATAGTACGAAATACTGAAATCAGTCCATAAAGAGCAAAACTTCCAATAAACACCTCCACAGGAACTCTAAACCGAGCGTTTACTCCAAAACCGTTGATGGCAGTAGTCACAGCAAAATACAAAACCATACAAAGCGCAGTGATGACATACGGTCTTACTTCTTCTTTCCTTAACAAAAGCCATGCGCCAACACAAAAGAATAGAGCACACACATACCAAAACAATCTCATGAGAATAATAAAGAAAGCGGGGCCGTATACATAATGAGAAATGGCAGAAAAAAGCTCACCGGGATGCGCAAGAAGAGTAATGACCGGCTTTGCCACCACATTCTCTAAACGAATATCCATATTGCCCAAGATCGTAAGAACCCCATCATGTGTAAAAAAGGTAACGAGTGTAATGAGGGCCGATTGTATCAAAGCACTCTTGTGTTCGCGTATGATTTCAAAGGCCTTATCTGTGTACTCTTGAGCGTTCTCTAATGTAATCGTGTTCGGATCAAAACCATCTTTATACACGAAAGAATTCAGCTCCGTAGCAAAATCTGTGTTGTTATCAATAGCGAGCAGTGTGGGCACAATATATACATACGCATTGAAAGCAGGTTGCGCACTCATGCCCCACACGCCAAATTCCTGCTTATTACGATACAGCCATGGCATAACAACGAGCGAGGCAAAAAGTGCAAACAACAAAACATGAAGACAAACTATTTTTGATAGCCTTTTTCGTTCAATAAACAAAAGCCCTAGTGGAACGAGAAAGATAAAGTACTGAACCGTAGGTTTAATTAAAATCGAAAGTCCCAAAAAAACAGAAGCCCAAATAATGGCACGAAGTGTTTTGTGCCGTATATAACGGAAGAGAAACAAAACAAAACAAAGAAAGAAAAAAGTAAAAGATGTTTCCGTATAAAGTAAAAAAGAGAGCAAAATAGTATAAGGGCTCATGGCCATGAAATAGCCCACGTAACGCGAAATTTTCTCTGTTACGAAATAACGCGAAATGAGTACGCCTAGTATCGGTATACTACTCGCCATAAGCAATTCACATACAAAAACCAACGGGTATCCGCCAACTGAGGCAAGCCCTGCAATAATGTAAGGCCACAGAGGAGGCCTCAAGGGATTTGGTCTAAAAGGAGGTTCTGCATCAAAACTGAAGCCGTTACCTAAAAGAATATTTTGGCTCAGCTCATAGTACCCATCGTCGCCTTTAATAGTAGGTATAAGTTGGTGGTCATTTACAGTAAAATTTACAGAAAAAAGCACCACCCTAAGCAGTAAGGCAAAAAGAAAAAGAATGATAAAAAAACGGTATTTTTGAAAAAAATTTTTCATTTATTTTAATTGCATAAAACGAACAATTCTTTCAGCGCGATTATCCCATGTGTGTTTTTGTGCCACTAGAAAAGCTTTTTCTACCAAGCGCGACCTATCTCCGTCTACACAAGACTTAATTGCACCCGCAAGTGAAACCGCGTTATCTGGCTCAAAAAACACAGCACTGTCCTCGCCAACAATCTCTCTAATTGAGGGTATGTCAGAGGCAACAATAGGCTTCTTTGATGCCATGTACTCAAACAGCTTCATCGGCGATGTGTAGTATAGTGATATTTTTTCTTTCCCAGTATTAGGCAAAACGAGAACATCTGCAGCTTTTTGCCATAGAGGTATCTGTGCATGAGGCTTGTGTCCCACAACCTGTATATTCTTCACATCTCCATACTTCTTTAAAAAAGAATTGACATCATGAAGTGTTCCTCCAACAAAAATGACCTCACAGTTATCAGGTAACAATCGAGCCGCCTCCGCGAGAGTATCGACACCTTTCCATCCATACAGATGACCAGTGTAGACAATTATTTTTTTGTCCAGAGACAAACCAAGATCTTTTCGGGCTTGAGCGGTAGAAATAGATACGTCGAAATCTCTAACATCTACAGCGTTTGGTTCATACAGAAATAAATCTTTCCTCAAACGAGGAAAAAGCTCATGCACGCGCTTGAGTTTCCACTTATTATGAACAAGTACCCATCTCATCAAACCGAGGGCGTGACCGAAAAAGAAAAGCTTACTCTCGGGAAAATCATGCATTTCATAAAAACAATTGGGTATTATTTTTGAAACAAAAAAAAGAGGAACAATTTCGTTGGAATAAACGATATCTCCTTCCGTATAATTTTTCTTTAAAAAATAAAAAACACCCCATGAAAAAGAAAACATGCTCACCACAAAAGCTGCGTACTTGAAAAGAAACGTGTCGAAAATGTCTATCACGGGGACATAAACGATTTTGAAAGATTGAGATATTCCATAAAACGTAAAAGCGTCTTCCGTGGGGATGTTTTTTCTTTTTGGAACCAAAACGGTTACTTCAAAACCCTGTCTTGAAAAAGCCTCAGCGTTTTTTGCTGTAAACAGAGAAGCTGCTTTTTCACTAGGAAATCGGCCGTGGAATATAAGGAATAGCTTCTTCATGAAAAAAGTATTATGTCTTATTATACCAGATTTGATGATATACTAAAATACAAAAAATATATGCTGATTTCATACATAAATACAAAAAATATATACCCCCACGACAGACATCTTATCGACGGACTTAGAGAAAATGGCCACACCGTTCTCGATATAAACGAAAACACTCCAGGACTAAAAAAATACTCTCATCTTATTAAAATAGTTCTCGAGCATAAGAAAAAAAGCGATCTGCTCATTATAGGTTTCACCTCACCAATTTTTGCCATCATTGCAAGCTTTTTTTCTCGAAAAATTGTATACAATGCGGTATCTTCACAATATGAGGCAAATGTCATATCACGTGATGTCAAAAAATATTCCCTAGCAGCACTCAAGTGGTGGGTTCTCGATATTTTGTCATTCCATCTTCCTGCAAAAATATTACTCGAAAGCCCTTCTCAGATTGAATTTATACACCGATTTTTTTTCGTAAAAAAAGAAAAGCTCATTAAATCATGGACAGGGGTCAATGAGAAAGAATTTTTCTTTGAGCCTCAGTACACAAAAGAAAAAACGTTCACAGTACTCTTCAGGGGTAGATTTCTCGCGGAATCAGGAATTGACACAGTTATTAAAACAGCAAAAATTCTCGAGGAAAAAGGAATCAATTTTAGAATTATAGGTGCAGGTCATCTCTATAGAGAAGTTAATGCTCTTATGAAAAACCTTGCACCGAAAAATATAGAAATGATTAACGAAACACTCCCTATCGAAACACTTCGAGAAAAAATGCTTCAATGTCACATTAGCCTCGGACAAATGGCTGATCATCCTCGCCTCTTGAGAACTCTTCCATGTAAACTCTATGAAACACTTGCGCTCGGCTTACCCTATCTCACTGGACGAAACAGAGCTGTACTCGAACTCCTCACGGAAAACGTAACCTGTGCATGTGCTAACCCAGGAGATCCGTATGATTTAGCAGATAAAATACTTTATCTAAAAAACAACCCGGAAACACTAGAAAAAATAGCCTCTCAGGGATTCGCTTTGTATAAAAACACACTCACATCAAAAAAACTTGCTCAGTCAGTAACTGAACAACTCTCAATCAAATAATATGAAAATATGCGTACTCAGCACAATAGACTGTAGAGGGGGTGCTGCAAAAGTAGCATGGGAACTCCGGGAAAACCTCAAAAAAGAAGGTCATCAGGTGGCCACGTTTGTACGTTATAAATATTCAGACGAAGCAGATGTTTTTGTGATACCACGAAAACGCTACCAAGATTGGCTTGTAAAAATTTTTGCAAATGACCTGATCTTTGCACGCTCAAAATATATCCTTAAAACAAAAGAATTCCTCGAGGCAGATATCATTCACTGTCACAACCTTCATAGCAACTTCTTTGATCTTGCTCTACTCAAACACATGTCAAAACTCAAACCGGTAATATGGACAATGCATGATCTATGGGCAATTACAGGCTATGCAAGCGATAGTGTTACACGGAAAAATCCAAATAAAAAAAGGTTTCTACTGTATCTGTGGGATAATACTCAAAACTTACTAGAGAAAAAATCGAAGATATACAGAAACAGCAAACTTACCATTATCGCTGTATCTGATTGGATGAAAAATGAGGTACAGAACAGTGTACTTGGTATGCAAAAAATTATCCGTATTTATAACGGAATAGACACATCTGTGTTTACAAAAAAAGATAAAATAAAAACGAGACAAAAACTAGGATTACCGTTAGACAAAAAAATAGTAGCCTTTGGAACGAAAGGTTGGCATACCGTAGAAAAAATCATCGAAACAACACCAAAAGACTCCAACCTGTACTTTCTGTCTATAGGAAACTCAAATGTAAAAACCTTGTATCCTCACTACAAATCAACTGAACACTTAACTGACAAGAACCGCGTAGCGGAATATCTAGGCGCAGCAGATGTCCTTTTGTACCCAACACAAGGCGACTCTTTTGGTCTCACTGCTGCCGAAGCGATAGCATGCGGTACACCCGTTGTCGCATACGCAATTGATGCGCTCCCAGAGATTATTAATCATACAAAAAACGGCTACCTTGCGATACCCGATTCACAAGAAGACTTAAAACGTGGTATGGAATACTTTATAAACCTACCCCAAAATCAGTACGCTTTTCTAAGTTCTGAAATGTCTACCGATATCGCAAATCGCTTTTCAAACAAAAAAATGTATGAGGAATATAAAAAACTCTACAACGAAATACTCTCAAAGAAAGAAAACCCTACTTCTTTAAAATAAACGAGTAACCAAGAGGATACCGCTCACCAACACGAGGCCTTAACTTTAAAAAGAGAGCGTCCGTAGCATAATAGAAAGGAAACAAGAAAACACGCACCAATCGAGGAAACGAGAGAACAATAGTATTAAAATTTACGGAAAAAGGACCCCTCCCTACAGTGACGATTTGTACCTGAGAAAAGCCCGCCGACTTAAAAATCCTTTCGAGAGCTTCCTTTGTATATCTAAAATAGTCATGCGGATCAGGATGGTACTGTATAAGAAAAGGTACAAATCCAACAAGCGTTCCACCCTTCTTCAAAATACGATGAACTTCTGCAACTAAAAAAGCATGGTTATAGACGTGTTCCAAAACATTTGCCAACACCACACTATCAGCATATCCGTCAGCGTAAGGTAGTTTATCTTTTTCAAAGTCCACCTTGGAAAGTAGTCCGTCTACGATTTCAACGGACGTGACAGACTCTTGTTTAAGATAGTCAAAATAATCAGGCTTACGGGCACCGCCAACATCAACAACTTTTCCTGAAACAGAAAATTGTTTGAAACTTTGATTCATGAGTATCCTCAAAAGTGATTGACCTTGGTATACCTTACGCAGTGTAAAAAACATGGTGGTGTTAAAAAATTAATGAATGACCTGCACAAGTCTATCTCTAAGCTTGTCCAAACTATGCTGCTTGAGCACAACATTTCGCAAAATCGCTCCTTGAGCAACCCGAGAAGGTTTGTCCATGAGGATAATCCTCTCAAGTTTAGAAGCGAGCTCAGCAACATCACCTTCGGTGAAAATAAAACCATCGTCAATGAGTCCGCGTAAATTTTCATTAGAAGCAAGAACAAGACTCTCACACGCCATGGCTTCAAAAATAGTCTTATCGTACATCCCCGATGAAGATAAGTTTACGAACACCTCATGAGCGTTGTACACCCCGGGAGTTTGATCGTTTGGGATGCCGGGCAAAAAAGTGACCTTATCGGAAACACCCTCCTTGTGCGCCATGTATCTCAAGGAATCTGCATACTCTCGATCTTTTGGTAGAGGATCTCCAATAATAGTCGCATAAAAAGGCACTTTTTTTGTAGCAAGGATACCGAGCGCTCGTATTAAAACATCAGGTTTCTTAACCGGAGCAATACGAGCTAGAAATAAAATCGAGTGAGGTTTTCTGTCTTTTCTATACGGCGCAAAAATAGATGTATCTACACCAACAGGCATAAGTATGGTTTTTTTAAATTTTGCCGTATATGAGTATTTTGATGTACAAAAAATATTCTTACAGAAAAGCGAAACAATATTAGTAAACTCACTACCAGAGTGATGATTTCTCCACATGTATATTGGCTTCCGTAAGAGTTTCCACAAAAAACCACCCAGAAGGACATACTCCTCGTTCATGTGAACAAATACAGCGTCATACTCTTTTCTTTTTGAAAAAATATACGTATAGAAATTTTTTAAATACTTCCACTTTGACTGTCCTCCTTCTTTACCCAAAGAAAGTACAGAAACATTGTGCGGTAAATCATACTCTCCTTTTTCGAGACATATAACCGTAATCGCTTTATACACTGAAGCAAAATCAAAAATCCAACGGTGAAAAAAACCCAGCACAGGATCATTTTTATTAACCTTTTGAGTTATGATGAGTAATTTCATATCGGTTTTCTAGTGGAAACATTTTCTGGAAATATAATATAGCGATAAGCAAAAAAACTTACCCCCGCCATGATTCCGATAGTAAGCACTTGTGCAAAAACATACCACACGTGAAGTATCTCCACGAAAAAATACAAAAACCCCGTAGTAGCAACCATACTCACAGCGTACAACACGCTATAGAAAAAAAGTTGTTTATGCACCGTTGCTGTATTTGTATCACGAAAAGTAAATTTTTTCTGAAGCAAAAAACGCACAATAAATGATGTTGTGAGCGCAATGACTGCTGATGCTAGATAATAAACATGAAAATATTCTGTGAGCACAAAAAGCAAACCAATATCAAGAAACGATGAAAAACCTCCCGAAAAAATATAACGAACAACAAGAGTGTCCGTAGCTAGAGCGATTATGTTTTTAAAAAAAGAAATCATGTGCGTATGTGATTATACCAAAAGAGACTCTTTGTATTTTTGCAAATACACTTCCCGACTGTTTATCAAGGCAAAAGAGTCCGTCATTCGATAATTTTGAGGCTCTTTAAGGGCAGCAAGTACATGATGCGCAAGACACTCCGCATCGCGAGGTGGACACACCACCCCTCCTGAAAGTAACTCGGACGCAACCCCAACATCAGTAGAAACAATCGCTGTTCCTGCCACACCCGCTTCAACCAACGTCATGCCATACCCCTCATACAGAGAACTGAGCAAAAAGACATCTGCTGTTTTATACAGAGAATACAAATCATCACGGTTCATCCACGGCACGTATACTACAGAAGAATGTATACCTTTTTTCTCACAAAAACGAGAAAGAAAATCTCGCTCCGGACCATCACCAACAATAACGAGACCTGCGCGTGGATAGTGCGCTAAAACCTTTATAAAGGCATGTAACGCTGTATGTATGTCTTTTTCATGAGTAAGTCGCGAGGCCATTAAAACAATGTGGTCAAACTGCGGATACATCGCTTTTAAATTTGTGCCCACGGGGGCATCTTTTATTTTTTGAATATCTACGAATATAGGTAACACAGAAACGGTGCATGTTTTATTTAACAAACCACTCTTCTCAAGAGATATTTTTATTCTCCGCGAAACAACTCTAACTGACGCAGCACGCGCAAAAACGAAACGCGCAAGCGCTACACGAACACGATTAAGAACGTTTTCTTTCCTAAAATATCCGCTCAAAAAATCTGTGTGAACCTGAACATTCAGAGGCAGGGTGTATTTTTGTGCGAGTATCTTTCCTACGATGCCTGTTTCAAATGGATCTTGGGTTGTAATAATCGTTATACCGGAGTCACCCATTTTAGATGTAATGACCCGTGAAGCAATTCGCAAAGCATCAAAACAATAAAAATATCTCGAGTATGAGCACGTTTGATATGCGCGCACTCGATCAGACAAAATCTCTACAGACGTGCGACCGTGAGAACAATGCACTTTTTTTGTAAATACAACAATATGTAGTTCATCAAAAAGTGAGCCGTACTCAATCATACGCCTGCGAACAGGACTACCCTGTTCAAAAATCTTTGCATCTGATGAAATCATGAGAACCCGCATCATAGTGTAGAAATGAACTGCGCAAATTCATTAAGCATACGCTCGTCCGTAAACCCTTTCACTCTCTCCCGTGCCTTACGAACCAAGGACTGACTGAGAGATGGATTTCGTACAAGTCGAAATATATGCTCGCTCAAGGCACCCGCATCATTATAAGAAACGAGTACGCCCGTATGATCATTCTCTATAATTTCTGAGTTTCCCCCGACACGTGTAGTAATAATAGGAACCCCCAAAGACATAGTTTCCAAGATCTGGTGCGAGAAACCTTCGTACTGAGTATTTAAAACAAAAATATCAGAGGCTTTGATGTATTCAAACAATACCTGCTGATCAAGTCTACCCAAAAACACAACGGAGTCGCCCAATCCCTGGCTTGAAACCTTAAGAGCAAGTTCATCTTTAAGTGGACCGTCCCCAGCAATAAAAAGCATCGCATCGGGAATCTCTTTTTTTACCGAAACAAACACATCAATTAATGTAGAAAAACCCTTCCATGGAACAAGTCTGCCTACGCTCATCAGGATTGTTCCGTGAAGTTTATATTTTTTACGGATATTTGTTTTTGTGCCTTTTAAATCCTGAGAATGAAAACCATTATAAATAACACGAATTTTACTTTCTTTGACACCCCAATTGGCAATAATACCCTTCAAATAAGAACTAGGGGTGACAATAGCGTGAGCCCCATCAGCTACATATTTTTGAATTTTTTTAAGGGTCCTGACCTGAGGAGAATATTTCTGATACTTTGTCGAAAACACATCAAGAGTATCCTCGACCCCAAAACGCTGAACACCCTGCTCCCACGCATAATCACCTACAATTTTTAAAACAAATTTCTTCTGTAATATCTGAGAAGCAATAAGAGCAGGTAGGCCGACAGATACAGGATCTTGAGCATAAACAACATCTACGCCTTGTCCTTTTTTAAGAAGCTCTATAAAAAAAAGAATATGCCGAATAATTTTCGGTTTTGATATGAAATCACCAAAATTAACAATATCAACTTGAAATCCCCTCTTTGGAAGCTCATCGTAAAGAAGCTTGGAATACGTTGCGGGGCCGCCAATCTGAGGAGGATAAATACCCGTAGCTACAAGAATACGCATATGTGTAAGTATAAAATAAAAAACCGATAACACGAAACGTGTTCGCCTGATACACTTTCTCTTATTTTTCGCCGAAAGACTTATCGAAAACACCTTCCCTCATCTGCTCAACAACAACACTCCAGTCATATCGATCAAGCACCATGTGCATAGCATTCTCTACAATCTCATTTCGCAATAAAACATCGCGCATATACATTTCAACTTTTCGAGCAATATCTTTTGGATCATGAACATCACACAACAAACCTGTTTCTTTATTCACCAAAAAATCAACAATACCTCCCACAGGCGTAGCGATCACAGGAATACCCGCAGCCATTGCTTCAATAAAAGAATTTCCAAAACCTTCGGATAGAGAAGGGCGCACAAATACATCAGAAATTTTTAAGTACTTTGGCATTTCCTTGTGTGATACATACCCTAGAAAATGCACTCGTGACATGACCCCTAAGTCTTGTGCTTGTTTTTTGAGCGAAGCCTCTTCGTATCCAGTACCCAAAACAAGGAGCTTAACATACGGTGGCAAATGGACGAGGGATGCAACAATGTCCCCTACCGCATTTTTTACCACAAGCCGAGACGTAGTAATAATAAAAATATCATGCGGTTCTTTTCCTAAAGACACGCGTACGTTTTCAAGCTCACCCTCATCAAATGATTGTCTGAAATGAGAGGTGTCGACACCGTTAGGCACGACAACTACCGGACACGTTGCTCCTTGAGATGATGCAAACGAAGCAAGGTAACGCGATATCGCTTGAATGCAATCCGCTTTCTTAAAAATCATTTTAAAAAGCGGACGAACAAAACGCACTCTTTTTTCTATGTATTCAAACGGATCACCCTCCTGAAGAGTAAGAATAAACGGCGTAGACATATTAAAGAGCTTAAAAAACAGAGCCCCGAATCCTGAATAATTCGCCATCATTGCCCACACAGCGTCATAGTGTTTTTTGCGATTCAAGCCATGAGCAACATACGCAGACAAAAACGGATAGAGATATTTATTGAGATGCAAATACCACGGTAAAGAATCCGCAGAAGCACGTTGATTTCCCACAAAACCAATGCGATACACATTCACATTGCCTATGCGTTCAAAACGAGGTAGTTTTTTATCAATACGCAAAGCCACCAAGTCAAACTCAATGTCTTGGGAGGATATCCTGTCAGTGATTTCTTTAATAGCAATTTCTGCCCCGCCAATAAAGCGAGGGTAGTAGACGAAAGAAAAGATGAGTATTTTCTTAGGCTTAATCGTGTCTGTTCCGGGTATAGTAGTCATAGCCTAGATCTATATTACTCTATAATCTCAAAATCATCTCCTGGGTTACGAGCACTTTTTTGAACAGCAACAACACCTACGTACGACAGTCCCGCAATGAGAGCGAGCGCAACGGAACCAAAAAGAAATATCATAGAAATTATTGATTCATATCGAGAATCTTTTTCAAAACATCCTCCGGTACTTCTTGTTTTGATGATGGTGGAGGGGTAGGTATTTGCTCCTTTGGTTGTGGTTTCGGAATATTTTTTTCACTCGTTGCTGAAATAGCAGAAGTATCAGTTTTTTCTACCTTAGGAACAACAGAAGCGAGAGCCTGCCGTAAATCGTTAACATTTTTTTGGCTAGGAACTTTTTTTGTATTGTGCTCCAAACCAGAAGTAATTGGGGGTTTTGGTTTTAATTCCGTGAGGGAAACAGTCTTTGTAAGGGGAACAAAATCATCGTTATCCTGTGTCTGTAAAACAGGCTTATCGAAAGCTGGAGGAGCGGTCCTCGGTTCTGTTCTTTTTTGAGCAAAATCAGCAGGAGGGTTGTGAGGATTTCGTTGTGGCTGAGTATCGAGAGGACGAGATGGACGAGTATCACGATTAAAAGAGCCTCCGTCCTGTCTACGCGTATCCCTCTGTGGTTCTGAGCCATGTTCTCTACGAGGAAAGGCCTCCTGTCGTTTCTCTACTCTTTGCTGAGGTGGGTGGCTTTCTTTGTCTACTCCGGCTTGCTTGCGAACTTCCTCTTCAACTCCCGCCCGCTTTGAGGCGTAGGTAAGTCGTGACTGTTCAATTATTTTTTCATACTGGGAGACGCTCGGTAATTGGATAGGAGGTAACGTGGTTGCAGAAAAAGGCTGTGAAGATACACCATCAATCATGAGCTTCAAATAAATTTGATAGATGCCCAAATTCACAATATCCTCAGCGGTAAATGTTGGCGCAAATTCCTTTTCGAGTACCTCAGCATCAAAAGCTCCCACACGAAAAACGATCATCGTTCCAACGTTTCCAAACACGGCAGCACGAACCTCATCTGACATTTGTTCAATATACTGATGAGCGATAGTAAGATTAAGTTTATACTTTCGAGCTTCAGACAAAATATCTGCAAAAGATTCATTAGCAAAAGACTGGAACTCATCCACATACAAATAAAAATTGGGTAACTTTTTAAGCGCTGCGTCTGAAGCATCGGCTCGAGACATTGCGCCGAGATAGATTTTGGTGATAAGCATTGAACCGAGGAGGTTTGCATTCTGCTCTCCCACCCGACCCTTTGAAAGGTTGATAATGAGAATCTTCTTCTCATCCATCATTTTTCTAATATCAAATGTTGATTTTGGCTGACCGATAATATTACGAACAAGAGGGTTTGAAATAAACTGACCAATCTTGTTTTGTATCGCAGCACCAGCCTCTTGCATATACCTCTCACCATATTTAGCAAACTCATCTACCCAAAAAGCCTTCACTGATGGATCAGTGATATTGTCCACAACTTTTTTACGATACTCCTTGTCGGCAAGCATTCTGTTTACGCCGATGAGTGTTGAGTCTGGATACTCAAGAAGCGCAAGAAGAATGTTGTTGAGAATATATTCCATACGCGCTGACCACGCATCTACCCATATTTTCTTGAACGCAGACATGAGACCAGAGACAACAAGGTGGCGTTTGTCAGCACCGACATCTTCCATCACATTAAATGAAATAGGGTGCTCAATATCAAAAGGAGCAAAATACAAAACATCTTTAATACGATGTTCCGGCACATACTGGAGGAGAAGGTCAGCAGTTTTGCCGTGAGGGTCAATAAAAGCGAGGCCGTTACCATTTTGAATATCCTGCACGGCCATATTTTCAAGAACAGTAGACTTACCCATACCCGTTTTACCAATGATGTACGTGTGCCTACTCCTGTCTTTTGACTTAATACCAAAAGGTATTTTTTTATCTCGCGCATCAGTCTGCGCGAAGTATGTCACCTTATCTTCTGTGTTGAGATGTTCCATATCTCTTTTATTATACTATGGCACATGAAAAAAACAGAAAGGACAGGGAACGTGTGTGTTCCCTGTCCTTATTTCTCTACCCTACTGCACCCACACTACCTTCGTAGGTAACACTGAGGTCGTGACGGACACTAGCCTGTGAACCACGATATTGTGATTCACGTTTGTGTCTATCAATTCCCTTTTGCATCCACTCTGGTAGTTTTACTACAGGAGCCTGTTTGGCAGGCTCCGCATGCAGACAAATGGTCTGCTCTGACGTGTGTGTGTTTTGGTCCATTCAGGAATGAGCGTACATGCTCTATTATCAACAGAAAACAGGATCTGTCTAGTGCGTAAAAACCCGTCACTTCGGACGGGCTTTTTTTGAAAAACCAGGACAGCCATCAAACAGCTTTGGCGGAACAACGACAACGGTTGGTTTTTGAATAGGTGCTGATTCGTGTTTCCACGAAGCCTCACACACTGGTTTTATACTTCTCAATGCTTCTGATGTTTTACGAGCATCTTCTGATGGAACAAAAGATCCCGTTTGTTTTTTCGAACACGAGTAACATGTGTACTCATCCTTCATGAAGTGTAAACTTTTCCTCGTATTGCAACTTAAACACTTATGAAAATGAATAGACGTTACGGAATTCCAGACGCCAAGGGCGCAAAAAGTAATTTT
>DAORIX010000002.1:0-66391 GCA_035438745.1 Minisyncoccota bacterium
TGGCTTGTAGGGTAAGTTTTCTTTAACTCGTGCAATTTTCGTGAGAAAAGTACCCACGGTTTTCTTGTAACGCTCGTACTGCAGAACAGTGAGGTTATCACGTGGTGGTTCGTCAACAATCTGATGCTCAAGGTCGAGAACGTGATTAATCGCGTCCTGAAACTCGCTGTCGTCCATTGAACAAAACCCCTCGTACAACACAACAATAGTTGTCGTGGGATCAGGTAAATCAGGTGAATTCATAAGAATATCTATGTAGGTTTTTGAAAGAATGTTCTGATATTAGAATACCACGTTTTATAAAACTGGCAAGTGGTGGTATTGACACATTCTTATAAATATGTAATGTATACATTGGATGCAATACAACCCACGACCCTCAGTTTTCTCGCGAAGAGAAAGAGAGATTGTCACCTGCATAGCACTGGGCCTTCTTTCGAAACAGATCGCTCATTTCCTCGGCATATCGATCAGGACAGTTGAAAAACACCGCTCATCAATACAAGAAAAGATGGGATTAAATAAACTAGGAGGTAAAACAGCGGCCATCATTACTCTCTGGGCAATCAAAAACGGGATTATTTCCGTACCCCGATTGCCTTCACAAGAAGATAAGGCTGCCGCCTAAAAGCAAAATACCACGCATAACCTGCGTGGTATCTTTTTATTTATTTTTCCACTCTACCTCCTGTCGTACCAAATGATCTTCGGGATTATGAGAGGTATGGAGCAATGCGTGAGTAATCTTTTCCATACGCATCGACTGTGAACCTTTTATGAGAACAACATCCCCTGTTTTAACATGTTCTTTTAGATAATCAGCGGCCAAAGTAGAGTTTTCAAAAGAAACAACGAAATCTGAAGGTGTACCACTATCGCGCGCACCCTGCGCTATCTCCACCGACTCAGAACCAACTGTTATGACCGTATGGGCAGACTTTCCTGCAAGTACCCCAATACGGCGATGTTCGCTCTTTGAATAATTTCCAAGTTCTTTCATATCTCCCAAGACTGCAATTTTTTTACCCCCCGGACGAACCTCGCTCAACACAGTGAGCGCTTCTTCCAAGGCAATAGGAGATGAGTTGTAACTGTCATCAATGAGCACACTACCTGAAATACCGGGCAAAATATTCATACGACCGCGAGGTGGTTTATGCTCCCTGAAGTGGGCAATAACCTGATCAGGAGACAAACCAAATAAAAGCGCCACAGAAATACCCGCAAGTGTTGGATACACATGGTGTCTGCCTAAAATGCCGTCCTGCACGCATGAGTACTCTACGCCTCCGACACGAACACTAAAGCTAATACCTTCAGGAACATGAGTATGGGGTTCGTAATTGAGAGTATACGTTTCCCCTCTCACCACCGCCTTTTTATCAAAACCAAAAGTCATCACAGAGCGTGAGTTCTTGGTGAATGTCGTCATTTTTTCATCATCACCGTTTATAACGAGAACACCGTCACGCTTGAGAGCACCCACAAGATGGGCTTTTTCCTCGTACACCTTTTCTACTGAACCGAAATTCTCCACATGTACTGGAATTTTTTGCATGCGCGTATACACCGCCACATCAGGATGAAGCCACTGTGTGACATTTCGAATATCTCCCGGGCGATCAGCGCCAACCTCGAGCACAAGAATATGTGGATACGAAAACGTAAAAACAGAAAAGAAGCCACGAACAATGTTCACAAGCCACATGAGAGGGTTTGACCAAGCGTTTTTTAAACCCAACACAGTGAGAGGAATACCTATCTCACTATTAAAACTCTTTTCGCTCTTGCGAGCAGAAAAATGTTTATGAAGGGCGGTGTAGATAGCGTCCTTGGTCGACGTCTTGCCCACATTACCGGTGATCGCAACAATTTTTGGCTTATGAACAAAAAGCACGAGTCGTGCCTCGAGAGTGAGAATTTCAACAATAAGTCCTTTAAGAAAATTTTTCATATGAATGAGGGTTTAGATTCTAGATTCAATATTCCAGCTTCAGTCTTCCGTCCCTATCTATCCGGTGGAATAGAGTAATAACTAATCAAAAACTTTGTCATGTCCATAAATGGCTCAGTCAACGTATGTGAAGCGTACTCAGCCCCTTTAGGATACACGGTAAACAAGAAAATAATAAAACGTGGCTTATAGGCTGGAAAATATCCAAAGAACGAATGCAAGTACCTATCATCATAATAGCCTCGCTCGGTAGTACGTGCAATTTGAGCGGTACCAGTTTTTGCCGCGACACTGTAACGAGGAATTTTTACGGTTCCCTTGAGAAGAGCCTCGTCAACCACATTTACCAACATGCGTGTAATGGTTTCTGATGTCTTTTCACTAAAAACACGAGTAGGTTCTGATGCAGTAACTTCTTTTGAAAGTCCTGTCGTGTAATCAATACGCTTCACCACATGAGGATTTGGTAAAATGCCTCCATTTCCAAGAGCCGAAAGAGCTCGTACTGTTGCAATGGGAGTGAGCGCAATACCCTGCCCAAAAGCCGCAGTGGCATGCTCCACCGCACGATTGTTAAACAAATTTTCTATTTTTCCATATACCTCGCCCGGTAAATCTATTCCCGTTTCTTCACCTAAACCAAGTGAGACATAATAATCAGTGAGCTGTTTATTGCCGAGACGTGACGCAACAAAGGCCATACCCGTGTTAAGTGAGTCATTCAAAACCTTCTGCATGTTTACTTCTCCTCTACCGCGTCCATCGAAGTTTGAAATCTTTGCACCGTCAATTGTCACCGAACCTTTGTCGGTAAAAGTAGTCTCAGGAGTAACCACACCAGCATCAATACCCGCAGCCATAGCAAGGGGCTTAACGATAGAACCCATCTCGTACACACCTTGAATTATAGGATTTCCAAATACACGAAAATCTTTTTCACTACTATATGCGTTGAGGTCAAAAGTAGGAGCGAGAGCAAGAGCATAAATCTCTCCTGTGTAGGGATCCATAATGACACCTCCAGACAAATCAGACTTCCAGGTGTCCTCTATTTTTTGCAAACGGTTTTCAAGCTCTTCCTGAACGGTGGGTTCAATGGTGAGAACAATATCCCCTTCTGATTTTTTCCCCTTGAGGGACTCTGAAAGATTAAGAAATATTTCAGCAAAGAAGTTTTGATATGCGCCCTCTGAAGAACGACTCAGAGTGTCGTTATAATATTTTTCGAGACCATAAAGGCCTCCAATCTCATTCTCCTCCTTATAGCCCACAAAACCGAGTGTATGAGCAGCAATTTTCCCATAAGGATAGTAACGCCACTTTTCTTTGTATACGTTTACCCCTGCCAGTTTCAAAGACTCAATACGTGTTTTTGTATCGGTATCAAGACGTTTTGCTATTTCTTCATAAGAGTCATTTACTTTTGTTGCTTTGAGTAAAAAATCTTCCTCAGAAAGCTCAAAGATATCAGAAAAACTGTTGTACACATCCTCGGGATATTCTATGAGTTTAGGATTGAGAGCGAGAGTATACCCCGTCTTGAGAGTTGCAGCTGACACAAGACTGCCGTCTTTTGCACTAAAGAAAATAGAGCCTCTGTTAAAAATAGTATCCCCTTGTTTTGTGTACTGTCGATCGGCCTTATTACGAAAATGATCTCCATACATAATCTGGAGATAGTATAATCGCCCTACAAAGAGTAGGGCGCATGCGATTACAAAAAAACCAATAAAGAAAATCCGAGAAGACTTCATACCCTCACATTATAAACCTTTATGGAGAGAAAGTACGTTTGTATTACCTACAAGAGAAATAAAATGAGCATCTATCGTTGGCTTCGTAAAGCCGATACCGTACGCAAATTCTTCGCTTATTGTAGAACGAAGGGCATTGTACTCTGTCTCTAAATCACTCATCGAAGCGACAAGTTCAGCCTTCTCTGTATTGATATCCTTGCTCTCAACGGCAAGCATAATAGCCCCGTTTATAAAATAAATGTAGAGAGCAAAGAGTAATACAAAAAGAGAACATGCCACCCAGAGGGTTACAGGGGTTTCCATTTTTTTTACATTGTTGAGAACGTATTGAGTCATGTTTATTTTTTTATAAAAATTCTTAATTTTGAGCTACGAGAGCGAGGGTTGGCCTTGAGTTCTTCATCGTTTGGTATCAGTGGTTTCTTAAAGAGATTGGTACCGAGCATTAAACCTTCTTTTTCTTTAAAAAATCGTTTTACAATCCTGTCTTCCAAACTATGAAAGGTTATGACCGCTATCCTTCCACCAGAACATGTTCTATCAAAAGCCTTGTGTAATCCTTCCCGAAGGGCACCCAACTCATCGTTTACCGCAATACGTATTGCCTGGAATGTCTTTGTGGCGGGATGAATCTTTTTCATGTGTACCCACCGTGGCAGAGCTTCCTCGATAATCGCCACGAGCTCACCGGTTGTCTCTATGGGTTTTTCCTCCCGAGCGAGAACAATTGCGCGAGCTATTCTCCGAGCAAATGTCTCTTCGCCGTATCCGTAAATAATGTCTGCTATGTTTTCCTCGTCCCACTCGTTTACCACATCATATGCAGTGGTAGATTCCTCGTCTGGATTCTTTGAGAGAGTCATGACGAGAGGCTCATCGAGCTTTATTGCAAAACCCCTACCCGACTCATCTATTTGATGAGACGAAACGCCGAGATCAAGGAGTACCTTGTTTACACATGAGATGTCTTCGTCATCGAGAACCGTATCAATGTTTCTAAAGTTCTCACGCACAAGGGTTACCTTGTCAGCAAAAGAAGCGAGGCGTGTTTCAGAGCGAGTAATAGCCTCCTCATCGAGGTCAATACCAATCGCCTGTATCTTTTTGCCTGTTTCAAATGCACCAAGGATGTGTCCGCCCGACCCTAATGTACAATCGAGAAAAACATCTCCATCTTCAAAAGAAAGGCCTTTGATAACTTCATGTAAAAGAACGCTCTTGTGCATCATATATTTCGGTGTGTCTGAATCAGAAAATAAAAAATTATTTTATGCTCTGATTCATACGCACAACTTTTAGAGAACGCCGATTTGTCCGAGCTTCTCTGCAAGCGTATCTGCTTGCTTTTCTACGACCTTTTTATAGTCGGTCCATGCTTTTTCATTCCAAATCTCAGCACGCGACTGAACTCCAATGATCACCACTTTGTCTTTGAGACCCGCACGCTCTCTCAAGAAATCAGGGAGTAAAATACGACCAATTGAGTCCACATCAACGAGAACCGCACCTCCAAACATAAAACGGTTGAAACTACGATTGTCCGCCTGAAGCATTGAGGACTCTGAAAGTTTTTTAGATATAACTTCCCACTCCTTTACTGCAAAAATAAACAGACAATTGTCGAGACCTGGAGTCACCACAACTTTTTTACCCATCTCTTGTCGAAACTTTGCGGGCAGAGAGACGCGATTCTTGTCATCAAAAGCATGTGTGTATTCTCCAATGAGCATGGTTATGGTCTTTTTATACGCACAGGCTGTCGCATCTTCAAACCTACAATCTTTACGATTTTTATTTCACGGAACGTGGTTCCATTTTTTATAACGTATGTTGTGGTGATGGCTCGCATATTTTTGTGAGAAATTATTCATACCACTATTTCCCACTTACATATTATTGTATAACACTCTCACCCACTTGCCTACAAAGTTATCCACCTTTTTCATGTACAAAAAAACAATTCCGTGTGGAATTGTTTTTAAAAAATAATTTGTTTAAAAAACGCTATTCTGAGTCTTTTTTTGGCTTCATGAGAGGAAATAAATGTGTCTCACGTAGTGGTTTGTCGGCAAGAAAGGCAAACAAGCGCTCACCAAAGCCGAAACCACAGGTAGGAGGCATCCCATGCTCGAGCATTTCCACGAATTCCCCGTCAAACATCATTGCCTCCTCATCACCCGCAAGGGTAAGTTTCTGCTGTGCGAGAAAACGCTCACGTTGATCGAGAGGGTCATTTAACTCAGAATATCCTCTACCTACCTCACTGCCCGCAATGAGAGGCTGAAACATCTGGACAGTCTGTTTGTCTGAGAGCGCTTTTGCGAGAGGGGCAACAAGCACAGGATGATGTACGAGAAAAGCAGGACCTGAAATATTTTTTCGGCAGTACTTCCACAGAGTATCTGTTAAACGCTCACGATTGTCCCCTTCATACTTCACATGGAGCTCTTCGAGCTTCTTTTTGATGTCTTTTTCAGAAGAAGTATAGACATTGATACCTGTTTGCTTTTGTATCTCATCGGCATAGTTAATTTCTTTCCACTCATCTGCCAAATCAAAGGTGTGTCCTCGTGTAGTAAATTTCGTCTTACCAAAAACCTCACGCGCAATGGTGCGATAGAGCTCAGTAACGAGCTTCATACCATCACGATAGTCTGCATACGACCAATAGAACTCCATGTTAGTAAATTCTTGGAGATGTTCCGGACTCGAACCTTCATTACGATATACCCGTCCGATTTCAAACGTTTTTTGAAAGCCACCCGCCATCAATCTTTTCTGCCAAAGCTCACCCACAGAGATACGGAGAAACACATCGAGGTCATAATCATTGTGATGTGTCTTGAAAGGACGAGCCTCTGCTCCGCCTGTCGTTATTTCAAGTGTAGGAGTCTCCACTTCAAGGAATCCTTCTTTTTTAAGAAATGTCCTCGTTACATCCCAAAATTTTGATCGTTTTACAAAAAGATCTCGAAGCTCTGGATCAGTTGCCAAATCAAGATAGCGCTTTCTCAAACGAATATCCTCGTCTTGAATACCGTGCCATTTCTCAGGCATAGGAAGGAGAGACTTTGATGCCATGAGCCACGAGGAAACGAGCACTGATGGCTCACCTCTCTGAGTGGTGAAAAACGTTCCGGTAATGCTCAGAAAATCTCCTATATCAACCGTATCAACAAAGAGAGAGAAAGCGGTCGCATCAAGAGAGTCTTTTTTGAAAACAAACTGAAAGGTTCCCTTTCCATCATCGAGCACCACA
Source organism: Minisyncoccota bacterium (assembly GCA_035438745.1). Taxonomy (GTDB): domain Bacteria; phylum Patescibacteriota; class Minisyncoccia; order Phycocordibacterales; family UBA6065; genus CAIMLU01. The sequence goes on from DAORIX010000002.1 coordinate 6,971, forward strand.
AAATAAATTGCCCCCTGACCACGGATAGCCATGACGCGCCCTGTGAGAGAAATAGTTTTATTTGTTTTGACGTAGTCATCGAAAACAAGACGTGCATCTTTGAGGCACATGTCTCGTGGAACCTTGCTCGGATAGGCCTCAAAACCAGCTTTTTTTAAAAGCTCAATTTTTGCTATGCGTGTGTTTCGTATTTCGATCTCTGATGCCATGAAAAGAGATTAATTACTGAATAGAAAGTATTTTATAAGCAATTGCCCCTTTTGGAGTTGTAACAGATACTGAATCGCCCTTCTTCTTGCCAATGAGCGCCAAACCGAGTGGTGACTGATTAGAGATCTTGCCTTCATGTGCGTTCACCTCTTCTGACCCAACAATTTTAAATGAAGCCTCTCCTCCTCCAGATTTCTGAACTTTGATAGTAGAACCCATGCCGACAGAATCCGCATGACGGTCTCCGACAATTTCAGCTGTTTTGAGTGTGTCCTCGATAATAGCGATACGGTTTTCAATAGTAGCCTGCATTTCACGTGCCTCCTGATACTCTGCGTTCTCGGATAGATCTCCGAGTGAACGTGCGTATTCGAGATTTTGAGCAACCTCTCGACGCTTAACCGTCTTTAAATCCTCAAGTTCTTTTGAAAGCTCTGCAAACTTCTCCTTGGTAAGGTACTTTATATTTTCCATAGACATTGATTAAGTAATGGAAAGATAATAACGTATTTTTTAGTAAAAGGCAAACAACCCTCTCCTCTGCTCAAAAACGACTACTTGAGATACTCAGGAGTATACAACTCCATCCAATCGAGCATCTCTCTCATAACAAACGTACCTCCATATATATTGGCACGTGGACCACTTTCCATAATAACCGCAAAGGCATAGCGGGGGTTTTTATAAGGGAAAAAACCAGTAACCCATGAGTTTACATTCTGCTTCGACACACCAAGCTCCGCCGTTCCTGTCTTTGCAGCAACCTCAACATACGAAACATTGAGACCTGATGCACTACCTATTGTTGCACCCATACGCATACCCTCTTTAACAACATTAAACTGATCTTGAGTGAATGGTAATTCGAATCGTTTTACCTCATTACTTGATGTAGCTACACGTAAAATTGATGGCTCGAGTAATGATCCGCTATTTGCAATAGACGCCGTACCACGAAGTATTTGAAGAGGAGTTACTTGAAAACCGTACTGTCCGATTGATGTGAAATACGTATCACCGATACGCCACGGATCACCCGGAAATACTTTTTCTTTCCATGCGGGCGACGGTACTACCCCTGCAGGACCCGCAAAGAAAGGATGAGTCTGCTCCTTTCCAAAACCAAAAAGAGACAGATATTCATCGATCGCTTGAATACCAAGACCTTTTTGTTTTTCAAAACCTCCACCAATTTGATAAAAATAGACGTCTGAAGAAACCGCGATCGCCTTGCGCATATCAACTGACCCGTGATTTTTCCAATCATTAAATACCGTCTTTTTTGTTGGATCATACGGATTTTGAATAGAAATTGAACCCGTGGTAACTATTTCCTTGTTCGGATCAATAATATTTTCAGAAAGCGCAGCGAGTGCCATGTATGGTTTTACAATAGAACCAGGCGTATAGAGTCCGGTAAGAAACCTATCAAGAAATGGTTTTCTTTTATCAGTATTGTACTCAGAAATAGCAGAACGATCGCCCGATGAAAGAGCTTGGCTATCGTATTCTGGGTAACTCGTCATTGCAATAATTTCGCCCGTCTTCACATCAATGATACCTCCCGCTCCTCCCGTAAAACCAACACGGGGCGCAAGCTCTTCTATGTATTCATACAACTTTTTCTGTAAACGTGAATCGATAGATAGATAGACGTTTTGCCCAGTAATAGCCGGCTCAACAACCGAACCAGATTGCACCTCACCCAAAGCGTCTGTTTCAATAATTTTGAGACCGTGCTCTCCCTTGAGAAGATCGTTATAAATTTTTTCTACGCCCTGAACACCCTCAAAATCTTTTCTAAAATAAAAACCATTTTTGTCTTTTGATGGATACCGTATGTAACCAAGCACATGAGCAAACCCTTTGTCTCTAATATAATTGCGTTCCGAAAAGTCCTCGTCTTCTGTATGTGTGGCATTCCATACCAAACGAACGCCATTGCGATCAAAAATAGCGCCCCTATCAGCAAAAATAGTTTCGTGTAAAAGTCGATTATTTTCACTCCGTGCCGCATACACTGCCCCATTTTTGACTTCGAGAAACCATGCACGCCCTATGAGAATCGCCACGAGTATACCAAAACAAGCCGACACGATAATCACCGCTGAAATGTTTATAGGTTTTTCGAGACGCCCTTCAAACTGATACGTATCAAACTGAGGAAGATTTTTTGAGTCAAGAAAAATCTCGTCCGGATCGATGTTGGCGGAACGAGAACTGAACCTTTTAGTAAAAAGTCTTTTGAACGAAGAAAGCATGGGTACCCTCTATTATACATTTCGTGCAAAACTTTTCTTGAGCCAAAAAGAAATGATCACTAAAATACCCCCGAGAATAAGCCCTGTATAATGAAAATGATCTGAAGGTATACCAAACAAAACATCATAGAGACCTCCCCACAACACAAGTTCGTAAAAATTGCTTACAAAAAATATCCCCACAAGAGCAGAAATAAGTGCCACCCACCATGGCAAAAATAACAAGGAAACAATAATAGCGATGTTAACAGTGGTACGTGGACTCATGATTATTGTGGCAAAGCAAATATATCGACAAAGTTGATATCATTAATATTGAAAGGACTTTTAAAATAAACGGTCTGAATGGATTCAGCTGAATCAGTCTCCACATATTCAACAATACCCAGAATAGAGACATTGATAGATGGAGCTTTTATGACATCACCCTTCTCAACGAGTACATCAATAGGAAGCGAGAGTATGAAATTACCTCCTCCACGGCCAATAGCGGTACCAGACACAGATCGTGGTCCAATAAGCACAAGAGTTTCTTTACCTGGAGATGAGTAGAGTTCAACTTTTGATAGCGAATTTTCAACTTCAACAATATCACCCATGAGGACTTGTCCTGGACCGTACACCTTGTCTCCAATCGACACCCCCTGTCTCAAACCCGCATCGAGAATGAGAGAGTCGTACGGAGAAAATGGCGGGCGTCTGAGGACGACACCTAAAACACGAGAAACACCTTCTGATCTACCCAAGAGCTCCTTAAACTCTTCATTTTGTGCGACAACTTCAGCTAAATACAGACGCTCAGAAGCAAAACGCTCACGCTCAAGAAGGAGCGCTTCGTTTTCTTTCACTAGAGATGACTTTGATTTCATTATTGCAAGAGCATTTTCAAAAGACCCTAATGCAAAAAATTCAAAACGCCATATCGGCGAAAAAACTTTTGACGTAATCGAAAAGAAAAAGTTGGGCGCAAGAATAAATCCAGATGCAAAAATAAACAACACAACAAAAGATACGAAAACATTGCGTCTCGCATTCGTTTTTGTACGGTTACTTGGTTGGAGGTAAGTCATCTTCGCCTTGTATTAAAATATCCCGATATTTACTAATGTCTTCAAGAATAATACCGGTACCTCGAGCAACAGCGGTGAGCGGATCTTCAGCAATATGAACAGGAATTTTAATATGTTCACTGATGAGCTCATCGAGTCCTTTGATAAGCGCCCCTCCTCCTACGAGATAAACACCTCTGTGCATAACATCGGCTAGAATTTCTGGAGGAGTTGTTTCCAAAACCTCTCGAATTGACTCAACGAGGTGATCAATAGACTGTGATATTGCCTCTCGAATATCATCGTCAGTTACCACTACTTCACGAGGAAGACCTGTGACGAGATCCCTACCGCGAATAGAAGCTTCGTGTGATTCACGTCCTGGCACAACAACACCAATCGCAATTTTCACTTGCTCAGCAGTTTTTTCTCCAATCAAAATCTTAAACTCGTTTCGAATATACGACATGATGTCGGAATTGAGTTTGTCGCCTGCTATCTTGAGACTTTTTGAGCGCACAGCACCACCGAGAGCGATAACCGCAATGTCAGTAGTACCACCACCGATATCAATAACCATATTACCGACAGGTTCGTGAATAGGTAACCTAATACCAATAGCTGCCGCCATAGGCTGTTCAACAACATGCACCTCGCGAGCGCCAGCGTTTCGTGTAGCATCTCTCACAGCACGAGCCTCAACGTTTGTAACTCCCGAAGGAATACCTACAACAACACGAGGTCCAAAAAAAGTACGAGATTTTTTCTGTGCTTTATTCAAAAGGTAGACAATCATTTCCTCTGCAACTTCAAAGTCAGAAATAACACCGTCGACAAGCGGTCGCACAGCCACAATATGTCCCGGTGTCCTACCGAGCATTTCTTTTGCTTGTGTACCTACAGCAACTACACGACCAGTTTTCTGATTTACAGCTACAACCGAAGGCTCGTTAATCACAATGCCTTGGCCGTTTACATAGACGAGCGTATTGGCAGTTCCCAAGTCGATGCCAATATCATTCGAAAACATTCGATACAGTTTTTCTAGAAAAGGTAGATTCATAAAAGAGTTTCGGTATTATTTTTTGAAGTAAGACGTGAATGTGTCAAAAGACATACATTCGATTTTTCCTGTTGATCGTTCTTTAACCTCAACCCCCTGTTCTTTGAGAGTTTTATCACTCACTACGACACGAAGTGGAATACCTATGAGATCAGAGTCAGCGAACTTTTCTCCTGGACGCATATCTCTGTCATCAAAGAGAACTTCGATACCAGCTTTTTTCAAATTCTCATACATACGCACTGCCTCTTTTTCTGTTTCGCTTCCCGCTTTACCTAGAGAGATGAGATGTACTGCGTACGGAGCAATTGATTGTGGCCACACAATGCCTGACGCATCAGAGAGCACTTCCACAACAGTTCCCATGAGGCGTCCTGGGCCAATACCGTATGAACCCATGACAACAGGCTTCGGACTACCAGTCTCATCAACATACGTGAGCTCAAAAGCATCAGAGAATCGTGTGCCGAGACTAAATATATTTCCCACCTCAACAGCTTTTTTTGGTACGAGATCTGATTTTTCTACACCGAGATCTTTGAGTACATCGTCAGTGAGCACTTCTTTGTTTACGGCAATCTTTTTCTTTTCATCAACGTAGATAGTGTCCTCACCCGCGTCGGTGATTGTCTGAAATTCATGAGAATATTTTGAAAAGCTACCGCCCGAAGCAAAGGTAACATAGGTTTTATCGCCCAAACCTACACGATTAAATACTCGAATGTATGCCTCTTTTGCCTTTTCATAAAAAGCTTCGTGACTCGGTATGTCTTTTGAAAAAGAATAGAGATCTTTCATCAAAAATTCGCGACCGCGCATAATACCTGATTTCGCACGAGCTTCATTTCTGAATTTTGTTTGGATCTGATACGTATACACAGGCAAGTCTCGATACGATCTGATGTAATCTTTCATTAAATGAGTGAGCGGTTCCTCATGAGTGAATCCCAAACCGAGCTCAGTATCGTTTTTTAATTTTGTTTTGAACCAGTTGTCGACAACTGCGTCTGACCAACGCCCTGTTGTGTCCCATACATTTTTATCCTGAAGAGCGGTCAAAAATAATTCCTCACCTCCAATAGCGTTCATTTCCTCGCGAATAATTGTCGTGATTTTATTCATCACTCGCAAACCGAGAGGTAAAAAAGAATACACACCAGCCATTTCCTTGTGTATAAAACCAGCACGAATGAGTAGCTCTGCATTTTTGCTCACTTCGTCCTTGGGTGCTTCTTTGCGTGTTTTTGTAAAGAGAAGAGATTGCCTCATGGCCATAATAATAGCTTATTTTGAGCTTTTACAAACCCTTGCGATTATTTTTATTTGTGGTATTATATTAGAGAAACACTCACATGAATGTCCTTCTCCGGAACACCATCCACGTCATCGGAAGTATCGTTTCTTCAGGTCTCTGTGTAGCCATCGCGCACAATGCTTTGAAACAAGAACCTCCCCTTGTCATGTATGGTATCTCCTGGTTTTGTCTGGCGGTGATATTTATGTATCACGCCCTACGCAAACACTAAGGGAAAATTCAAGGGCTCGTTCGATTCTATCGAACGAGCCCTTCTTCTTTTTCTTTTTTGTCGCAAAAAATTAGAGCAATTTCATCACGTCTTTTACGGTGATGAAAATCATAAACACGAGAAGTAAACCAAATCCAACAACATTGAGCGTGTTAGCAATAACTGGTTTTATCGGACGACGTATTACCGCTTCAATGAGAACAAAAAATATACGCCCTCCATCGAGTGCAGGAAACGGAATGAGGTTAAGTACCGCAAGGTTGAGCGAAATGAAAGCCGTAAATGACATCAAGTAGGCAAACCCAAGTTCACGCGCCTCGCCTACAAGTCCCGCAATACCTACAGGACCTGCAACACCCGAAAAGTCAGCGGTACCCGTAACGATACCTGCGAGTAAATTATAAATATGGGAACTAATACCTACGAAAAGTCCAAAAGTGAGACGTGCCCCTTCTACAAACGCTGTATGAATAGGAAGAGAAACATTTCCAACAATATCCATCGAAATACCCACAGCGTAGACATCAGAATCTGCTTTCTGTAGAGGAGTTACACTGAGCGTTCTTTCTTTTGCTCCTTCACGCAAAACAAAATCAAGAGGAGTTCCCTGCGATTCTTTGACAAGGTTTTGCACTTCTTCTACTGTCTGAGGCAAAACATTTTCTGATCCCCGCACAATAGCCATAATCTCCTCGCCTGCACGTATACCAGCGGTTCCCGCGGGCGATTCTGAGAGTACACTCGTGATAATCACACGCCTGTCTTCGACATACTGCGCCGGAATATCAGAAACTCCTGTCGTGAGACCTGACATGAGAGATATAGAAAAGAATACCCACGCGAGGATAATGTTCATGAGAACACCCGAAGACAAAATGAGTACCTGTGCCCATTTTGGTTTATGCACGAAACTGCGTGCACTGTCAGGACCCTGTATAGACTCGTCGTCAGGATTTTCACCAAATATTTTTACGAAACCGCCAAACGGAACGGCATTGATTGAATATACGGTCTCTCCCCACTTTTTTGAAAAAATCTTTGGCGGAAAACCGAGGCCGAATTCATCAACACGAACGCCTAACTTTTTTGCAGAAATAAAATGACCGAACTCATGCACGAGAACGAGCACCGCAAGTATAATGAGAAATATAATTATAGACATATAACTTCTAGCTCATTATTTCCTTCTCCTTCTTTTCAAACTGATCTGATAGTTTTTTGTTTACCTCATCAACAATCTTCTGTACCTCTTGTTTAAGCTTGAAGTGTTCATCCTTTCCCATACCACCCTCTTTTTCTTTTTTATCAATATCAGAAATAACTTCGTCACGATACTTTCGAAGAGTAATGCGAGCGTGCTCCAATTTTTCTTTTGCCATTTTTACAAACTGCGTACGTGACTCCGTCGTGAGCGCTGGAAAAGAAACACGCACCCCTTTTTCATCAACAGAAACCGAGAGTCCGAGATTTGCGGTGGTAATTGCCTTTTCAATAGGCTTCACTTGGCTCGCATCCCACGGAACAATACGAATTGTTCTCGGGTCCTCGCTCGTGATAGCAGCAACTTGGTTGATAGACATAAATTGTCCGTATGATTCAACCTTTACGGTATCCAAAACAGACGGATTTGCACGGCCGGTACGTACGGTACCGAGCTCTTTTTGAAGCCACGCCTCAGATGTTTTTGTCTTTTCTTTAAATGAAGAAAGATTGTATGCCATAGTGGTAAATAAAAAAATAAAATGGTTCAAAACCTCAATCAGAGACTAGTATATCACAAACGAGGCATCATGAGAGCGATATGTTCCAAAATCAACTTAAGCGACGACGATCTGTCGCGCAAGAATGATTGAAAGCGTACTAATGTCTCGTATATATCATGGCGATCAAGGAAGAGTTTCCTCTTGTGCACAAGAGCAATGAGTCGTTCCACAAAAAGCTGTGCCTTAACTTTGTCTTTTTCATCGATAATGCTCTTCATTGCTTCCAAACGCACACTATATGGTGCCTGTAAAAAAGCGACGACCTTGGCATCAAAGTCCTCATTCTGAGCGTCGACAGACGAGTGACGTATTACTACCACACGAGAAAGAAGTGTCGGTAAAAAACGTTCAAGTGATGATGTGATGATAAAAAAATGTGTCCCTTCGGTTGGCTCTTCAAAAACCTTGAGTAAAGCATTCTGAGCTTCGTGATTCATGGAATCAACACAAAACAAAAATATCTTTCTCGAACCCGAAAATCCTCGATAATTCTGCATACCCTGAATCTTTCGACTGTCATCAATACCAAAATGAGAAAACTCTTCATAGAAAAAATCAGGATTTCCCTGACGCACAATACCGAGCTCCTCCTTGAGGAGGCCACACACTTCGGAGACAATACGTTCCTTGTCTCCATAAATAATGTATGCGTGGTGAACAGAATCCTTTGTAAACATGGGCTCAGTATAAAACACTCTACAGCAGAGAGAAAGAAAAAAGCCCCACTCTTTTACGAGCGGGGCTAGTCTTCGGCAGTACAGATAGCCTGGTTACAGAATCATGAGCAAGACCCAAACAGATGCCCACCGAAACGTATGTCTACCTATACTGTGTGTACACACGGCACTCAAAAAAGATTCGTGCGTGAAGAAGACTATAATGTAGTATACACCCAAACACTGATAAAGTCAAGTGTCTGTTTTTATGGCTTACCTCTTGGCGATAATAGTCTTTTTGTATACGTCGAGATGGTCCATAGCAATACCTGTCCCCTTCACCACACAATAGAGAGGATCTTCGGCAAGCACGGCCTTTACTCCAGTGCGACGAAACACGAGCTCGGGGAGATTGCGCAACATTGATGAGCCTCCTGTCATAGTAATACCCTGATCAATAATATCTGCTGACAATTCTGGCGGAGTTTCTTGAAGTACGTCTTTGATAGCTTTGATCATATCTCGTAGCTCCCTACTAATCGCTTTTACAATTTCATTTGTTTTTATTTCTGTTGAACGAGGAAGACCTGAAATAAAATCACGGCCTTTAATAGTCATCACGAGCTCCTCTTCGAGAGGCACAGCAGAACCGATCTGCATTTTTATATCCTCAGCAGTCTTGTCTCCGATAGCGAGATTGAATGTTTTCTTTATATAGTCGGCGATAGCCGCGTCGATTTTGTTACCTGCGCATTTTACAGACGTAGACGACACGATTCCTCCGAGAGAAATAACCGCCACATCAGTAGTACCGCCTCCAATATCTACGATCATGTGACCCTTTGCTTCATGAATAGGAATACCCGCACCAATAGCCGCGAGAATGGGCTCCTTTACGACGTATGCATTTTTTGCCCCTGCGTTAATGGCTGCCTCTACCACAGCGCGTCTCTCTGTTGAAGTGATGCCTGCGGGTACAGAGACGAGAACTTCTGGTTTCCACAAATTCCACTTACCGAGAGCTTTGTCGATAAAGTATTTGAGCATCGCCTCAGTCACACGATAGTCGGCAATCACACCGTCCTTCATTGGTCGGTACGCAATGATTGATTCTGGAGTACGTCCAATCATTGATTTTGCATCGAGTCCCACCGCCAAGATTTTGTTGTCTTGCTCAGAAACAGCCACAACAGAAGGTTCGTTGAGTACAATACCTTTGCCCGGTACAAACACGAGCGTGTTTGCGGTTCCCAAGTCGATTCCAAGTTTTTTAGTAAATAATGACATAGAGTGGCTATACTATACGCTTTTTTTACTGTTTTGCGATAGTTGACTGTTTGAATATATATGACTTGATTCTGTGTATAAACAACAGTTTACTAACATAGCATATATGCTATACTATAAAGACATTACTCTTTTAACACATCAGCCTTGCGTATGAAAAAAACAGAGGACACATTGATTGCTATAGGACACATGATTGCACGTTTGCGAGAAGACAGACGTATGACTCAGGCGGAGCTAGGAGAAAAAATCGGCACGACCCAGTCAGTTATTGCGCGCATCGAAAAAGGAGAACAAAACCTCTCTACTGAGTCCCTCTCAAAAATAAGTCAGGCACTCAACCATGAAATACTCTCGCTCTCACGTGGAGGAACGGTCAATTTTCGTATAGAAGGTGGCAAAAAACTATCAGGATCAATACAAGTACGCACATCTAAAAATGGAGCGGTAGGAGTCATGTGTGCTTCCCTACTCAACAAAGGCAAGACGGTCATCAAAAATACTCCGAAAATCGAAGAGGTGTTTCGTATTATTGAAGTATTTGAATCAATAGGAGTAAAAATAGAATGGAAAGGAAATGATCTCCACATTACTCCACCAGAAACATTTTCTCTCAAAGATATTCACTACGAATCAGCTGCAAAAACACGCAGTGTCGTCATGATGATTGGTTCACTCATTCATCGAATGAAGAAATTTAACCTACCTCAAGCAAGCGGATGCAAATTGGGATCACGCACCATAAAACCCTACGTATACGCTCTCGAAAAACTTGGCGTCACCATTGAGACGAGCTCGCTGTATTACGAAGTTGAGCATCAAGGTCTCAAGAAAAATAGAGAAATCATTATGTATGAGGCAGGTGACACAGTAACTGAGGCAGTACTCATGGCATCAGCACTCATACCAGGAACAACAGTGATTAAATTTGCCTCAGCAAACTATCAGGTACAGGACGTATGTTTCTACCTCGAGCTTCTCGGTGTACGTATCGAAGGCATAGGCACATCGACACTCACCGTACACGGCCTCGACACCAGCGTACAAAAAGATGTTGAGTACTTCTTGTCCGAAGACCCTATCGAAGCAATGTCTCTCATCACCATAGCGATAGTAACGAATTCATCGATAGTCATCGAGAGATGCCCTATTGATTTTCTCGAACTCGAACTTCTCAAACTTGAAAAAATGGGCTTCAAGTACAAAATACTCAAACGCTACAAAGCAGATAACGGCAAAACAAACCTCGTCGATATAGAAACAAAACCTTCAAAACTCACTGCGCTCACAGAAAAAATACACGCACAACCGTACCCAGGAATAAATATGGACAATCTTCCCTTCTTTGCGGTCATTGGTACCCAAGCAGAAGGCGAAACATTTATTCACGATTGGGTATATGAAGAACGAGCGATTTACTACAAAGAACTCGATAAGCTTCGCGCAGATACTATCCTCGCCGATCCTCACCGTTTTTATGTAAAAGGCCCAACAAAACTCAAAGCTACGGAAATTGTTTGCCCACCAGCATTACGACCATCAGTAGTACTCATGATTGCTATGATGGGAGCGCAAGGTACTTCAGTACTCAGAAATGTCTACAATATTAACCGTGGATACGAAGACCTTGCCGAGCGACTCAACAAAATAGGAGCACACATAGAAACATTCAGAGACCTCTAAGGCTTTTTGTTTGACCGCTGTGTACTTATCTGGTTGAGTATAAACAGCCACAACTTAGGGGTATACTTAAAAAGCTATGTTTCTCGTATCTGTCATACCTATCTCGCGGGGCATCGCAACAGATTCCCTATCGTATTTTTCAAAAGAAGCCCCAAAAGAAGGGTCTGTTGTCACTGTCCCTCTTCGGAAAAAAACGGCTCATGGACTTGTTATAAAAGTTTCTCCTGCCCAAGAGGCAAAATCAGAAATAAAAAACGCAGACTTTGAACTCAAAAAAATAGAGGGTCGTTCGCGTACCATTTTTTCTCAATCATTTATCAAAACAGCTGAAGAGGCTGCAACGTATCACACAGGAACAATCGGTGGCGCGCTCTACGAAATAATCCCGAAAGCAATACTCACCCATCTCGACACAGTACTCGAGTGTACAGAGCCTCACTATGTCGCGAATATTCGACAGCATTTTGTACTTCAAGAAAACGATGATGATCGATTTGCTCATTACAAAGGTATCGTGCGTGAAAAATTTGCAAAAAAACGCTCAGTGTTCTTGCTCATGCCTACAATCGAAGATCTCAAAAAAGGTAGAGCATATCTTGAAAAAGGTATTCAGGACTATACCTATGTTTTTCACAGCGACATGACGCAAAAAGAAACGGTTGATTTATGGAACAAGGCGCTTCGCGAAAAGCACCCTATTCTCATCATCGGCACGAGTATTTTTCTATCTCTACCACGCTCTGATATTGGGATGATTATTGTAGAAAAAGACAATTCACGTGGTTACAAAAATATTGGTAGACCCTTCCTCGATATGCGTTATGTTGCCGAGCGTTTAGCAAAAAACATAGGTGCAGATTTTCTGATTGGCGACTCATGTCTACGTGTTGAAACCATCGAGAGACACAACGAGGGAGATTTTGTCGAATTTGCTCCTCTGTCATTCCGCTCTCTCTCAACAGCAACCGACGAACTCATAGACATGAAAAAATATTCGGGTCGTGAAGATGGTTTTCGTGTACTATCTGATGAATTTATCAATCTCATCAAAACGAATAAAGAAAACAATGAACTGCTCTTTGTTTTCGCCGCGAGAAGGGGTGTCTCGCCTTCTACAGTCTGTTCTGATTGCGAGGATGTATTATCCTGTGCAAAGTGCAATACACCACTTATCCTCCACGGAAAAGATGATTACCGTTTTTTCCTCTGTAATCATTGCGGAAAAAAATACGACGCAAAAACAACCTGCAAAAAATGTGGTAGCTGGCGTCTCAAGCCACTCGGTATAGGTAGTGAACTCGTCGAGGAAAAAATCAAAGAAATACTTCCTGATACAAAAATATTCCGTATTGATAAAACAGTCGCCACCACACACAAGAAAGCTGTTTCCATCGCTGAAAAATGGATGTCTTCTCCTGGAAGCATACTCATAGGTACCGAAATGGCGCTCACCTACATCGACAAAAAAATCGACAACTGTGCTATAGCGACCCTCGACTCATACTTTTCAATACCGGATTTTCGTATAAGTGAAAAAATATTCTCTATCATTCTCAAAATGAGATCTCTTGCGCACAAAAGGTTCCTCCTGCAGACACGAAGGCCCGATGAAGCCCTCCTGTCCTACGCGTGGAAAGGAAATATGATTGACTTCTTTCGAGAAGAAATAATCTTGCGACGCGCACTCAACTTTCCGCCATTTTCAGTACTTGTTAAACTCTCTTCGAGTGGCACAAAAGAGCGTGTTACAGAAGACATGAAAACGATAAAAACACTATGTAGCGACTATGGCGTGGATGTCTTTCCTGCGTTTGTTTCACTCCCACGAGGACATGTGGGAATGCACGCACTCATCCGTATTGAAAAGAAAAGCTGGCCAGACAAAAAACTTATTCAAATACTTGAAACCCTACCCCAATCCTTTACGGTAAATATTGACCCTGAGAGCCTCCTCTAAAACCTCCTTTACCTTTTCTGTATTACGTTTTACTATCAGTTCATGGTACCTATCGTCCAAAAAGACAATCCTGTACTCAGAGCACAGGCAAAACCTGTACCCGTTGAAGATATAGGTTCAGTAAAAATTCAAAAAATACTTGCTGATATGAAGCAAGCTCTCGACTCTCAAGAAGACGGAGTAGCTTTGGCAGCGCCTCAAATCGGCGCATCTCTACGTATTTTTATTATTTCAGGAAAAGTTTTTGACCTTATCTCTGGAAAAGAAGAGTCTGATAAAAAAGGAGAATCTGATAATAAAGATATTGTCTGCATAAACCCGGAAATAATAAAACTATCCAAGGTAAAAAAAGAAGTCGAGGAGGGATGCTTGTCTGTAAGATACCTCTATGGAAAAACTAAACGAGCGAAACAAGCAAAGATAAAAGCGTTTGATGAAAACGGGAGACCGTTTGAATTAGGAGGTTCAGGACTACTCGCTCAAATATTTCAACACGAAATTGACCATCTCAACGGTATACTCTTTACCGACACCGCAACCGATGTGCACGATTTACCTCCAAAAAACCAATGAAGAAAAAAATAGCTTTTTTTGGAACATCGGAATTTTCTGTTTTTATTCTTGAAGAACTCAAGAAACAAAACCTCCTTCCGAACCTGATTGTGACAATGCCAGACAAGCCACAAGGCAGAAAACTCCTCCTCACCCCTCCTCCAGTAAAAATCTGGGCTGATAGAGAAGGCATCCCGACCCTACAGCCGTCCAGCATAAAATCTCCTGAATTCGAACGTACCCTCAAAGAAAAAGGAGGAGATGGATGGGATCTCTTTATTGTTGCGTCTTATGGAAAAATTATCCCTGACTCTATTCTTTTCATGCCAATAAAAAAGACGCTCAACGTACATCCATCCCTCCTGCCCCTTTTGCGCGGAGCTGCACCTATCGAACGGTCAATTCTCGCTAATATGCAGGAAACAGGGGTCACTATCATGAGACTTGATGCCGAAATGGATCATGGACCAATCGTAAGCCAAGAAAAAGTAACCATTGAGCCGTGGCCACTAGACCGGATTGAACTTGAAAAAAAATTAGGCGCTGTCGGAGGAGCTCTTCTTGCAAAAACTATTCCGAAATGGCTTGAAGGCACCCTATCAGAAAAAGAACAAGATCATAGCAAGGCAACACACGCGCCAAAAGTGACTAAAGAAGAAGCGCTCATTGATATGCAAGCGGACGTATATCAAAACCTGCTCAAAATAAAAGCTTTTGCAGGCTGGCCAAAAGCGTATTTCCTCGAAAAAGGAAAAAGAATAATCATTAACGACGCTACTATCGTAGACGGGAAACTTACTCTTCTACGAGTAACACCAGAAGGAAAACGAGAAATGTCTTGGAAAGATTACTCTCTTGGTAAAAACTAAAAAGCCTCTAGTAATTCTATTTTTTGTATACGTATAGGCTCTTTTGGTAGATTCTTTGAATCGACAGGGACCGAACTGATTCGGTCAACAATCTCGATACCCTCAACCACCTCACCAAAAATAGTAAACTTGTCTTGAATCCTTGGTGTATCGTGTGTCAAAACAAAAAACTGACTGCCATTAGTATCCTTACCATAATTTGCCATAGCAACCGCACCACGAACCATAGGCCTATCGTTAATTTCGTCGGGAATCATATAACCAGGACCACCTGTTCCGTACACGCTTATATCATCTTCTCGGGTCAGAGGATCTCCTCCTTGAATCATAAAACCCTTAATCACTCGATGAAATTGAGTTTCGTTGTAAAAATCTTTCTTTGAAAGACGAATAAAATTCTTTACCGTAAAAGGTGCTTTAGATCTCAAAAAACGAACTTTGAAAACACCCTCCTCGGTATGAATACGAGCATAGAGGATTGGAGTTTCTTGTAATGCGATCTCGGGATTTTTTTCAGCAAAAACTATACCCGTTTCAAAAGCGGTAGTGAGAAAATAGTACAAACTCGCACCAAAAAATACACAAAGAGCGACAAACGCTGTTATTTGACCTCCTAGTGTTTTAAATCCTACCGCATGCATATGAATTAATCATTTTTCCTAAAACCTCGCAAAAGATTTTTCAATTTTAAACCACTTTTTCGGATGAAATCAATTCTTTTGTGCTTCTTTGAGCGCAAAGTTTCAATAAGCTCATCCTTCATGCCGTCAATCGCTGCATAGAGATCGTCACGTTCAACTTCTGCACGAATATCAAGCTGTTTACCATGCAAAGTCGCTTCTGCTTTAAAGATGTCTCCTGACCTGTGACGATTGGTTGTCTTTGCTATTTCAACATCTACAATCACCGAATCATCCTGTGGGTCCAAGTACCTATCAAGTGATGCTAATTTTTTGTCGAGATAATCAGAAATACCCGGAGTGAGCACAATATTAGTGACTTTTATAGTTTTTTTCATGGTGTATTATTAAAAATTAAGAAAAACTCATAAACCAACCACACCGACATACTTCTTTACTTAAAGTATATACCACAATCGTGATGAATTCTAACTTTTTTCTTCGATGAGTACGATTTTGTGTGGTGAGTGGTGGCCACTCACAATACGTATAACTCTTTTTGACGGTCCAAGGTAACAACGCAATAACTGAAGCGCTCTTTTATTTGCTAAACCACGAGAGGCCGGAGTGTTAACAGATATACTATACCCATCACCATCGTTTTGTACGCCCTCAGTACGAGCCTCTGGGTAAACAAACACTTTTATATACATAAAATACAGTGTACATCAGAACCCTTCCCTTTTTAATAAGCTGTACTACAATTATTAAGCTATGCTACAGTCGCTGAAAAATATCTTTAAAAAGGAATCCCTACCTTGTGCGGTAGTGATAATTACTTTGGCATTTGGGACCGGTATTCTCTCTTATAAATTATTTGATTCGAGCCCTCGGGGCACACAAAAAGACTGTTTATCAGATCTTTTTTTTGTTAATCCAGAACCAGATTGTGAGTTGTATGAAAAAAAACTTGAAAGCATGTCAACACTTCAAGACAACCTCGAAGACTTAACCAAAAAATACCTTGCTGAGAAAAAAGCAAACAGAATTGGCGTCTTTTCGAGAGACCTCAAAACACGACGCTTCGTTGGAGTAAACGATACTAACGTTTTTGTAATGGCAAGCTTACTCAAAGTACCCCTCGCGATTGCATATTTCAGACTAAGCGAAATAACTCCAGACATTTTTTCACAACAAATTAAACACACGAACGCAAACATACTAGAAAACTCATCGTCCCAAAGAATAAAACCGAAAGAAGATCTCGTACTTGGTAACATGTACACCGTAAGAGAGCTCATTTACCGAATGCTTGCATATTCAGATAACGCTTCAGCGCAAATGCTCTCAACAAATTTTGTATCCCCTGATTACCTTAACAAAGTACTCCTCGCACTCGGCCTACAAGTGACCAAAGCTGGCGAAACAGAGAATATTCTCACAGCAAAAACATATGCCGGTATTTTTCGTACTCTCTACAACGCCTCCTTCCTCAGCCGTGATTCATCAAATAACGTACTCGACATCCTCTCTCAAAGTACATTCGCCGACGGCGCCACAGCACTCTTACCAAAAAATGTAAAAGTTGCGCATAAATTCGGAGAAAGGATTATTGTGGACGAAAAAGAAACAATTATAATCCAGCAATTACATGATTGCGGTATTGTCTATGCAAAAAATGGCGACGAACCGTATACTTTTTGCATACTCACTGAAGGAAAAAAATATGAGGATCTCAAATACGTAATACAGAATCTCTCAAAAGCAATCTTCGATGAGATGAGTAAATAAACTATCTCGTCTCACCTTCAAAATTCTGTTCAACCTCGCCAAACTGCATAGTGGTAGGATCAAGTTTTAACCACACGCTCTTACCCAAAGAAGGCTCTGCTGTAAAAGGCTCATTTGGTAAACGAACAGCGTAATTAACAACAACAACGTTTTTTCTAGTAGTTCCCCTGCTTGTTTCACCCTCGTCTATGACAGTCGATTGTGGGGCGATTCTATCTCCTAGAAAAAAAGCGTGCGAACCGACATACCCATCAGGAGTATTGAGCGCGGCAACAGCATACACAAAAATACCAGTACCACCTGCCTCCTGAGTCACTAAAAAAACAACATCCTCTCGTCCATCGTCGTTCAAGTCGTGTTTCACCTCATTGCCAAAATAACGCGTTATCGTTTTTGTGGCAGATCCAGCAACGGGAGATGTTTCAGCATAGCCATTCTGTAAAGAAACAGGCTCGCCTTCAATTATGTATGTTGTATTTTTATAGTCACCGTGTACGACCTGAGTAGAATTATCGTTCTTGAGAAAATAAAAAAGAGCGCCGAAAATGAGCACGAGAGAAATAACGATGTATATTTTTTTCATACAACAACTATATACCAAAACATTCCCCGGAGGAAAACCTTACGCTCTTAGTGCTTTGGAATCTCTATAGAAACAGTAGTTCCTTTATTTTCCCCTTTTGATGTAACAGAGAGAGTACCCTTATGGCGTTTGATAATTTTTTTAGCAATATACAAACCCATACCCAAACCCTCAGTATGCATCGTGCGAGCTTTTTCTGTTCGGAAAAACCTTTTTGAAACCTTGTGCCTATCTCGTGAACGCATTCCAATACCAGTATCCTCTATTGAGAAAACAAGGAACTTTTTTGTATCGATGATACGCACATGCACCGTACCTCCTTCTGGGGTGTATCTAATAGCATTATCAAAGACAACATCGATAACAAACTGAATTTTTGACTCATCAATAATAATAAGAGGTAGTCCTGAAACAGGCTCCATTATGAAATGGACCTTTTTTTGTTTCAAAAAATCAGAATACTTAACAAGTGTTTTTTCAACGATATCCCTAAAAGAGACCGCTTTATATGCGTACTCTGATCCTTTATCAAATTTTGTAAAATTCACCAACATATCGACCATTTCAAGGAGGTTTTCACTCGCCCGAGTCAATTCATTGATAGAATTTTGTTTCTCCTCAAGGGTAATATTCTTTTTGAGGGATTCTATTGTCCACTTAACCGACGTGAGCGGTGTGCGAAATTTGTGAGTGACGATGGTAATGAACTCATTTTTTATATTCTCATTGTCTCTCAGTGTGCGCCAATAAAAATAAGCAAAAAGAAAAGAAACTAAAAATAAAAAAGAAATCGCGATATGAAAAGACACGGAAAAATGAGTCATGATAATTTCTCCGTAGAAACTCACGCAAACAATTCCAGCCACCACAATAAACACGAAGAGAAAAGACAAAAAATTCTTCATAAATCTAGTATAGCAGAAGACACGCACACGCTTATTAACACAAAACGAATAAAAGACGGTGAATCTCTCATATTAGGTATAAACACTTTAGTGTGTCATAAAACAATAAAATTTTATTATTGTCAAAAAGTAGTGTATACTTACTAAGTCGCAAAAATCTCTAATCAGTAGTACCGGTAAGGACTCATTCGTTCCATAGATCGATACACAGATACATCTCATTGTCTGTGATGGAAAATCCTCACTCGTATTTTAGATATTGTTTTGCAGAAAGTGCTCATGAACCACAAAAGGTCACTGAACTATACTGGCCACATGATCAACTCTTATTACACTCGGTACTAATTTAAAAAATCTATGACTTCTCTTACAACAAAGACTTCAAAGCATCTTGCTTCTACAGGAGCAGTGCTTGTTGTCGCAATGCTTATTACCACTGGATTTATGCCCTCAGTAGCTCGTGCAGAAACACTCACTCGACAGCTCGAAATCGAAATGACTGGCACGGATGTTTCAGCGCTTCAGACGTTCCTAGCCCAAGACAGAACCCTGTACCCACAAGGTATAGTAACGGGATACTTTGGTTTTCTTACCAAAGCAGCAGTAGCAAATTTCCAAACACGTAATGGTATCGCTGCGGTTGGACGAGTTGGACCAGCAACACTACCTGTACTCAACCTACAAATGGCTGCAGGAGGAATGGGAATGGCTGACGTTTCTACACAAGCACCTACCATCATAAGCGTAGGGGTAAATTCAAGTAGAAATAATGCAACGGTTGCATGGAACACAAACGAAGCAACAAAGGGAGTAGTTTACTACAGCACAAGTCCCCTTTCTGTTTATGAATACCCTCACTCTGTGACTATCAGTGGTAATACCGCAATGACAGATACTAATTTCCGCACATCACAAAGTCTCTCTATACAGAACCTCGAGACAAACACAACATATTACTACATGATTCATACAACGGATCTATCTGGTAATGTGAGCGTTACCCTACCGTCAACATTTAGAACAACAAACTAAATCACCTGTTTAAAAAACCGCCCTCGAATGGGGTGGTTTTTTGTATAATCGCCTCAAAATTAAACGAAGTAGAAAGTAACTAAAAAAATTATATGGAAATTATTCTTTGGATTATATTTGGTGGTATTG
Organism: Minisyncoccota bacterium; assembly: GCA_035438745.1. Lineage (GTDB taxonomy): Bacteria > Patescibacteriota > Minisyncoccia > Phycocordibacterales > UBA6065 > CAIMLU01. The sequence continues at coordinate 26,907 of DAORIX010000002.1, forward strand.
TTGGCTGGATTGCATCTATTATTATGAAAACCAACGCTGAACAAGGGCTCGTCCTCAATGTCATCGTTGGTGTTGTTGGTGCAGTCATCGGCGGTTGGATCATGAGTTTTTTTGGCCAAACAGACGCCACAGGTTTCAACCTATATGGTTTTCTCGTAGCGCTTGTTGGTGCAATTGTTCTTATCTGGATTGTTAAAATGATACGAAGATAGAGATAGTAAGAAGATACGAGCCTTAAAACACACAAACCACCGATAAGGTGGTTTGTGTGTTTTAAAAATTAAACTCGCGTTTTATTTTTTAACAACCCATCTTTTCTTTTGCTCCTTACAATATAAACAATACTTGAAATCACAATGAGGAGTCCGAGCCCTTGAGCACCAGGACTGTCGTCATATCCACCGTACACAAATACAAACACACCAAAGAGCATGAGAAGGATTGCGCCTGCAATTTTAAGTTTATTCATAGAGTTTATAGAAGTATAGCAAATTGACGAGATTGAGTAGAGGAAAGGAACATCGACCCTTACAGGGTCAGTACCCCGATTGGCGCGAGTACACGACTCAATCGAGCTTCGATCCCTTACGAAATCAATCCCTATTGATTTCGTAAGGGATATCTCGCCTTACAGGCGCAGTACAGGTTTCCTATTTTCTCGCATGAAAATACTCGAAAATATAGGAGAACCTTTTCGATCCCTTCACGTCGGTCTAACAGACCGACTTCCCGGAGTCACAAAAAGTAAAAGCGCCTCGAAAGGCGCTTAAACTTTGTGGGCTCAACATCTTGGACGATTTTCGAGCGATATTCTACAAGACTTCCGGTCGATAGATTGGCTTACTGAATACCCCTTCCCCACGCTCGCACTGGAACAAATAAAAAAATTGCTGGTTTAATTTATTAGCTTTGAATAATTGATTCTTATCAAAATGAAAGGAGGCTACAGAAAAGGTGCTGGACGGAAGAAAGGCTTTGCTGCGTATGAGGCTGAAAAGGCCCGTGAATTCATCGTGCAAAGACTTTCAGCTGATCTTGAGCCAATTATCGAAAAAGCCATCAAACAAGCCAGGAGGGGCGATAAACAGGCAAGAACATGGTTATTTGAGAGAGCTTACGGAAAGCCTAAAGAGACTGTTGATATGTCGATTAATAATCCGGTTCCCCTCTTAACTGATCCACAAAAAGAAAAGATTGCCAGACGGGTACTCATGAAGACTAAAAACATCAATTAGATTGCAAAGTGCAATTTAAGAATCTACCTTAACTACAGAAGCATGTTTTTATAAACCCCTACGCTTTGAACGTCTTCCTGAATAAACCCAAAGACCAATTCCGTATCGGAGTAAGCTTTACGAGCGTCGATCAGGGATATAAAACCTACTTAATTAAAGCTAGGGCTATAAGTATTAAACTCAGCGCAAGTCCTACCGGTGCAAAAAGATACTTAGTTAATATCATAGTTTTCTCGATACCGAATATTTTCCTCCAAATATACGCTTTCGGACTTTCGGTTACATATTTTCTTGCAAACGTTTGATCAATGAAAAATCTTCCTGAAAAATACAAAGCTATGAAGCCAGTTATTATTAATACGATTTTTTCCACGTTAATTATGCTTATTTATAACATTTGATTATTCTACTTTCTTTTAGTATCTCTATAAATTAGGTATTTTCAATATTTCTCTTACCCCTTTCCATTCCGGATCCCTTTCCATCCTATAATCAAATTCTCTAGCCTGAGACCCACTTTCGATAATCTTGTTGAGCGTTGAAGAAATTGTTTGAGGGTTTGTAACATAGAAGAACAAACTCCTTATGCCGTTATGTGTAAATCGTCCGGCACGATACACCTCATCAACAGCTTTAAATTTGTGATATAGGTCGTCCTCCATATCATTCAGAATCTTATCTTCCATATTCGATATTGAACCATTCTCAGAAACAAGAAGTTGGATATTAATACATAAAAACCAAGAAAGTTTTTCTTTAAATTTAGCTTTTAAATACCCTTCTGTAAGAATGAGATTCCATGGCAAATTATCCTTTTCTCCCTGATAAAGTTTGAACACATCCTGTTCAGTTTTTTTCATATTATTTTATTCCAGTTATTCTCTTGAAATTATTAACGAACGTCTCAACTTCCTTCTGTGAAATATTAAGGTAATTAGCTGCATTCTTGTTTGAAGGAGAGATGCCCCGAATCGCATTACCAGAACGACCTACTGAATTGGCAACATCTTGCCCTATTTGCTCTAGCCCTCTGACCGTATTATATGAATTTGTTGAGTGTATAAGTCGTGCAGGTCCATATCCTTGCTCATTCATGTGATGAGTACGGTCTCTTTTTATTACATTTTTCTCGGGGATACTCTTACCACTTGTCCTTCCTGTATAAATTATATCGTCTTTCATTTTCGCATATATTTCAAAACTTTTTTCAGCGACATTATCAACCTTATTTACAACCTTCGTAGTTCTCGCGACCACACCCACACCAGTTACTCCTGGTATTACCGCTCCAGCAACATCAAGGCTCAGATAGTTAAGTTCGGTGCGCACGTCTCCACCTGTAGCCATGGCTTCTCCAACTCTATACAAGTCATAGGCAATGAAACCAATGTCAGCAATCGTATCAATTATTCTTCCGCTCGGATCTTTCAGTGTAACCGGATTATCACCCGCGTAAGCATATGAGTTCTGTAGTTGTGGGCTAGTAAGTACCCCCATACCATCATTAGTTAATCCAACTTCCCAAAACACCGGATCCTGTGAGAGGAATTGTCCACGAGCTCCCTCATAATATCGTGCATTCAGATACGAGAGGTTATTTCCCTCATTCTCAAACTGCCCGATGAAACCACGATTTGAGTCTGTGCCATCTTCGACTCTCATAGATCCATACGGCATGTAATCCTTCTCTAGAATAACATCACCTGCCTCATTTGTTACAACATTTGTACTCTCTAAGTGGTCTGGGTGTACATAGTATGTTTTAGCTGTACCTGATGGGCTACCACTTACAATCGGTCTCTCTACATAGGCTATCAGAGTGTCTCCTGCCCAGATATATGAGGTTGAGGTGCCTGTTTGATATGTAGAGTCAGTATATTCGGCTGAGTAAAACTTATTTGGATAATGATGAACCTTGCTACCCACTGTTTCCGACATTCTGGCCATTGTGTGGTCGTATGTGTAGGCGGTAGTTGTACCTGTGGTTGTGGCTGATACGAGACGATTTAGGAAGTCCCAAGTATATGTAGTTGTGGCAGAACTAAAGATTGAAGAAGTAAGGTTACCATTGTTGTCATAGGTATACGTTGTTGATGCAGTTCCATCAAAATACTCGGAAGGAGCATGAGGATTGAGGTAACCTGAACCTGAATAGAGATAGAGAGACGAAGGTGCTGATTGGCTCACAGCAACATCAGTGGAGAATGTGGCACCGTTATTGTTCGTTAGATGATTTGCGTTTCCACTCGAATCTTGACCATTGCTATCGAGCTTCCACCAACCCTGAAGGCTGGAACCGTTTGAGAAATTATATGGATCACTGTAGAAGTTTCCGATTTCCGTTGATGTAAGCTTTCGAGACCATATACGAACATCATCCATGAGACCATCGACATAGTATGTCGACACAGAATCAGTTTCCAACATCGCACCGATCGCTAATTTTCTAGCGCTATTATACAAACTTGTCACACTTCCTGTTTGCGTACCCTGAGACACACCGTTAATCCATAGTTCGCCTACACTACCGGACCCTGTCCAAGTAAAGACTACATGCGTCCATGCACCTGTAGGAATAGTGCTCCCTAGTGTCCACGCGAGAGTTTCTTCATATGCGCCACTGCTCGATGGACGGAAGAACATCATGTGGGTACCACCAGCGTTGTACATATAGAGTTTATAAGACTCTTGGCTCGCATCTCCTTTGTGCACAAGGGTTTGTATCGTTCCGTTGTCAAAAGACTCAGGTTTTATCCATGCAGAAAAAGTGAGAACTGTACTCATGTCGAGACCTGTCTGAGAAGCATCTGCAATAGACCAAAACTGACTCGAACTTAATTCAAGGTCCGTTGAACGGAAGTTATCCTCTACTTGGTTTGAGAGAATTTTTTCTTTGAGATTTCCAATTTTGTTATATGAGTACAACTCTCTGAAAGAGACCGAGCTTGTGGCTGTTGTTGAAGCAGAGACAAGACGTGACAAGTCGTCGTACGCATAATTAACCTTGCGTGCTAGAGATGACGTTGCGGCCTCGATTATCGAAGTAATATTTCCAACAGAATCATAATAGTAGAGGATGTCTTGTAGTCGAGTGCCGTTTGCATTTGGGAAAGGATCCTCTATAGGGGGCAGTCCTGTATGCTCGATTACAAGTTTCGGATCCTCTGTCGTTCCCGTGGTATCAGCGAAAACAGTTTCAGCGTTGTATGATCTGTGATCACGCCAACCCGGACTGGTATTATCCAAATCAAGCCCGATACGAAGACCTAACCACGTATTACCAGATTTATTTATATTTCCAAGTCCTGTTGAATTGAAGGGAAAATTATAATATTGTCTTGTTGAAATTGTGTTAATCGCTATCTCGGTATTTGACTGTCTGACACTATCCCAGTTTGCAATATTATAATCATTATTCACAATAGCGTTTGAGCTTGCAGGACCATCGTGCTTATCAACCACAACTTTAAAGTCACCAGGATTTGTTCCTCCGCCCATTCCTGAATGCATAGTAACGCTTAATGTGGCAGATAAAATCATATCACTGTCGATGAGTGACGTGTTAAAACCAAATATGTTTCGTACTAAATTTTGAAAATAGTAGTCAGCCACACGGATACCTACTTCACCCCCTGCACATGTATCACAAGAAATAACACCGTTTGAATCATGCGCCGAAGCCCAATCACCAGAGCCATTCCAATACGCCATACCATCGACAGGTGATGCCTGACCTGCTGCTGAGTAAAAAGTACTCACTGTTTTTCCTTTTTTCCCTTTTATAATCCGCTCCGGACCGTGAATATTTTTCATCACAGAGAGATTATGTTCTATGACCTGCAATAGAGCCTCTCGAGGGTCTTCACGAAGGGTACGGACGTATTGTTTCTCCTCACCGGTAGATACATCTGTCTGCGTCCACTCTTGTCTAATGGTTCCACGCTCATCAGGCACAAGTATAGGAGGATTAAAGATGCGGAAACGCTCCATGTCGACTGTACCATCAACACCAAACCCTATTCGTTTTCCTTTACTATCCCAAGCTCGAACAAAAACCTGAACACCACCCTCTATTGGCTCAACAGAAACTATCTCAAATGTATAGTCCTTACGTTTCTCACGAACACCGCGAACAGCCTTTGCAATCTCCTCACCTTTAATGTTCGCACGTTTATAAGAACCCTTACCTTCAAGCAAAGCTCGGATCGAACCAGGCTCTGCAGGTGTAACGGAAAGTATTTTTTCAACAACTTTTGACTCAGTTCTCAAACGTGCTTCCGATGTACTAGCTGTGGTACTTGCTACCACAGGAACTATAAGAGGTTCAATTGGGACAATTGTTTTGTCATCAGAAACGACTTCATCTTGCGTCTCTACATCTGTTTCAAGTTCAGGTGGAGCGTCTTTAGGAATAAGCGCTTCCTCTGGAGTGACAGGCTCAGAAATCTCATTTGGAGAACTTTCATCAGAAGTTTTCTCTGTTTCTTGTGTAGAAACTTCGTCAGCAGAAACAGCGGGCTCGACTTGTGATGATTCAGGTGTTGGATTTGAAACATCTTCATTCGAAGGATTTTCTATCTCCTGAGCATATACACTAGGAGCAAATAAAACTTGAGTAATTTCCTTGAGGCGTGATAATGCAAAATGAGACTTACTAGACGATTCACTTAGAGTCAAACCGCTTGTATAAGTTGTGAGAATATTCACGAGGCGATACAGCGCATTAGAGTCATACGCATAATGTGTCTCGATACCATTAGCAAACTTTTTTGCCGCAAGTTTACCGTGTGGACCATAGTTAAGATCGGTGACGATCGGATTTCCTGCATGAGCAACAGAGTCGATTGTTCCAGCATTGTTATAGTTATAACCCTGAGTGACCCCGTTCGGAAGCGTAACCGTAAGCGGAGAGCCACGTCTATCGTAGGTATAACTCGTCGTATAAGTCTTATTCCCAATCTTTTTAGCTTCGCTATCAACATTACCTAAAATATCATAATCAAAAGTAGTCTGTGCAGAGGTACTCGACGCAACACAAAGACGACCGACTCCGTTGTCGCAACTATCATAGGTATATGTGTGCTCTGTGCCACTAGCTCCAGTATAATTTTCTGTGAGTTTGCGATTCAATGCGTCATAAGAATTTACTATGTTCTGAGCCTTAGGATCAGTACTAGATGCCAAATTTCCAAAAAGGTCATATGCATAGTTCCAAACCCCATAAGTGGAATCTCCTGATGCGTGTAGGTCTTGGGCGGTCGTGCGACGAGAAAGTCCATCATATGAGAATGAACGAGTGTTACCAAGCGAATCGGTCATTCCCACTAAATTGTTGAGCGCATCGTGGGTATAACTCGTCGTATAGGTTTCTTCATCATTGTACTCAACAACCGATGAAACATTACCGTAGGCATCTTTCTGTATGTCTTTTGGAACACCATTAGCGTCAGTTACCTTAACCTGCCAAGGGGTATACGCATACGTGGTGGTTCCAATAGATGTGGCAATCGATACAGGACGCTGCAAGGCATCATATGTGTAATTGGTATAAAGTGAAGATACATGAGTAGGAGAAGTACGCGCTGAAGTAGATGCAAAATACGGAAGGGACTCCTTCGCAAGTAAACCTGCACTACCGTAAACATAACTTTTAACTGAGTATCGATTGGTCATTTCTGCCTGAGAACGCTCCTGAATGACACGACCAAGACCATCACGATAAGTGTATACGTCTGTCGTGCTCGCGCTCGTTAAATATGTGCGAGTACGAGTGCTAGCTGGAAATGTATCCGTATAAACATAATCTCGTAACACCTCAGTCAGAAGAGGGAATGAAGGATTAGTTTGGCGTTCCTCTTGTACTCGTCCAAGCGGTTCAAATACTGTTCTACGAACGGTACCGTTTTCATCTTCAACCCTTATTGGCTTGCCCACCATATAGTCATATTCATAATCAGTACCTTGGCTCAAAGCATTCGTAACAGTTTCTGGGTACAAATTAAATGAGTCATATGAATACGTCGTCGTATTGCTTCGGGGATCAGTCTCCGATGTGACTAATCCATATGAGTTATATGCTTTCGTCGTGCTTGAATAGTCACTTCCACTGATCCATTTTTCTTCTTTCGTTAAGTTGCCCTTGACCGCAGTACCAAGGGACTGAGTGTCGTAATACAAACGAGTAAGTGCAACAGATGTTCCTGAGTTGTCTTTGACCTCTTTCGTTGTAGGAAGAGTAAGATTTTTGCTTGTAGTTGCACTATAAGTAATAATCGTGGTACGTGTATCAGAACCAGTATTGCTATACGTTCCGTCAGACGATCCAGTCACTTCTCCCCTCTCAATTGACTGGAGAAGGTTGCCGGTTGTTGTTGAATAGGAGTATTCCGTCGCACGATCTTTGTGAGTTGATCCGCCTTCAAAATCCTGGACCGAGTCCGATGCAAGTCGTGTAAACCAATATGCGGGTGTAGGAGAAGATATAGTACGACTTGGATTGAGCGCAATCACATTCTTGAGCATAGTTCCAGAGTTAGTACTCGAATATATGACGCTCTTCGCTCCAACGGCTCCGAGTCCCCCTCCGCTATCCCAAGATTCTGTGTCTGAAGTCTGGATAAAAGCACCTGAGTTTACAGAATGGCTTCCTGCGGTTGATCCAAACACACCGACAAGCCATGCATTTGGAGTGTCGGTTGTGACTGTTGCTGTAACCGAAGTGCCTGAAATTCCACCCTCTGCATCGTACCAACCAAATGGATTTTCGGTATCAACACCTGAATACGAAATTGCATGTGCTCCAAACCAGCCGTCTAACCCTCCTCGTGTCATCGTGAGGGTGTGAGTTCCCGTTGGAGGATTAAGTAAATACCACAAATTAACGTTTCGATTGCTAGCCGCAGAAGCGCCAGCTCCAACCGGTGTCAGTGCAATACCATTATAAGTAACACCACTAACAAAGAGTCCGCCCTGAGAATCACCAATAACAAGGAGCATATTATCACTGCTACCTACCGTAAAACTATATGAATGAGACGAACCAGAAGCTACATTTGAAAACTGCGACGAGCCTCGAGCGATGTCAGTTGTACTGGTACTCGTCGTTGCACTTGTTATGTATTGGTCACTTGAATAAACATAGAATGATTTTTTGAGCGTTGTTGAGGCCATGCTCACAACATCTTCACGATATTTTTTTCCAATGAGTGCAAATCCGTCAAGAAGCTCTCCTACGCTTGTCGAGGCCGTGTTGCCTTGATGGTAATAACTCTGTGTTGATCCGAGGCCATCAAATCGATTGATTTTTGCAAACCCAGCAAATCGTCTATCTCTAGTGTTTGAAGGATTCAAATAAATTCTGCCACCCTCATACGTGTATGAGTAAGATTGTGAACCGCCAAAACCATCATTGTCTGTTAATTTTGTGACAACTAAAATTGAAAAAGGTAAGTCGGGATTCTGACTAGCCATTTGAGCCGAAAACTGATATTCAATTTGAGTATTTCCTCCCGTACTTAAGCGACGGAATGTGAGCATGTCAGCCTTAGCTGTGCCACCCGAAGATACTGTGCTTTTTGTACTAGCGCTGTCGGGGATACCGTCTCCATTCCAATCAACGAGCTCGTTGTAATCTACACGTCCTGTCCATTGGCCTCCCGAAACCACCCCATTAAAGATATACTCTGGTACCGTGAGAGATGATGTTGCGAATCCACCGCCCGTGTTTAGGTATACGTAATTGTAGCTTCCTGTTTGAATGTCTGTCACACCACTTGCCTTGGTTGAATAGGACGGCATATTGTATGACCTAATGTAGTCGAGGAGACCGTCACCATTCATATCTATGAATCGAATGCCTTTGTCCCAACCACCTGTCTGACGCACACCTGTGTTAATGGTCCATCTCGTATCAACAGAACCCCAACTAGATCCATTGTTAAGATAGAATTTGGTTGAACTTGCATCTGAGTACATCCAGTCGTCGAGGCCGTCTCCGTTAACGTCCACGAGTTGTGACATTGAAACGTCGGTTGCTGTGGTCGGCATTGCCGCAATAGGCGCAAAAGAACTTTTCACTCGCCAACCGTTCTCCAAACCACTATTGAGATAACTTCCATTAGCGGCACAGATTGTCGTTGTCGCCACATAATCAACAAGCCAGTCGCCGTTAAGATTTCCAAATAATCCCGTTGCAACACTCTCAGAACCATTCGCGCAACTAAAGAGTGGTAAACGAGATGGGGTTGCAGTGCTTGTCCAAGTGAAAGGAGCGGTGTTCTCGTAGTATCCTCGAGTAATAACACCACTTGAGTCACGATAGCTTCGTGCAATGTCTGCCTTACCATCCCCATTGAAATCAACGAGGCGGACACCGCGTTCTACGTATGGAAAATCATTTGATCCTCCGAGCCCAGAGTTGTCGTAGCTCCAAAATTCAGAAGAGACCGCCTGATTATATTGGGGAAAGTTGGGAAATTCATTCTCGTCTACGATTCTGTGTGCGCTCGATGTTCCACTATTGCTCCAGAAGACTGCCTTATCAGGCAAACCATTACCATCCACATCGGCAACCATACGAGCACTGTTCCAAATCCGAGGATTGGTTGATGATGCGTATGTCGGTGTTGAAGTAGAGTATCCAAACGTAACAGCAGGCAAAGCGGCAGTATTACCGTCACTATCCCTTCCAGTTTCAATGGCTGAAATAAGAAGAGAGCGTGAACCATTGCTTCCACTTAAATAACCAAGAGTATACTTTCTTCTCCATTCATCATTTATGGATGCTTTTACTTCTGTAAGACGCTTTGTTGTATTTACCCAAAATCCCGTTTCGTATGAAGTATAAACATCTGGACGTGTTTCGTAAGTGAAATCAACTTCAAATGGACCGTCCGTTGTTCCGTTTCCGGTGTACGTAATTTTGGATGGGTAAATCTGATTACCGTCCTTTGTATATTCGAATTTTATGAAGTTGTCATTAGTATCTCGCACCTCCTCAAGCATCCAGCGATAAACATTATCAGGACTTGTCGTTGCCGACTGCCTAGACGCAGTGGTTGTACCGAAAGAGTATCGTGTGCCGCTTTTATCAAATACGGTCCAAACGTTGTTTTGAAGACGGTAGGTAATAAAATTGCCATCCTCAAAGCGATGGCGATATCCTCCATTATTGTCCGATGGAACAAGTTCACCACCAAGAGATGAGGTAAAGTAGTTATCAATGTAGAGACGATCGGTTCCTATCTGATTCATGCGTGTGATAGACGGAATCGATAACTTCCAACCATAACCATAAGGACTCTCACTTAAATCTTGACTGTTGTATGTAAGAGCAAGGTCTGGAGTAAGTCCCTTTCTTCCAGGTGGAACCTTAAACGAAATACTATCTGTGTATGCACCTTGATTTAAATCGACTCTCACTCTTCCAACACTAGCGCTAACAATATCTTCTCGCTCTTTTGCGTCCACAAGAGAGGGAGGAATAAGACTGAGAACAAGATTACACAACACAAAAAGAACGATCGCTCGTCCACATCTGCGCAACGCTACAGTTGAGTACATAAAAAATAGAGATTAAAAAATATAAACTCAATTCACCCTACGTTCAACACTAAAACTATACCACTTGAGCTTATAAGAAGCATAAGGGTTTATCCACCTCATATACTTTCATCATTTAACGAAGCCCAGTTTGGTTATTTAAAGTGCGGTATAAAAGCCTGAAGGAGTAGATACGTAGCTTGGTATCTGGAAGCGTACTTTATCTAAGGTATATCTCACCCTGTTGAACCGAATAATCTCACCAGAAGTTTCCGCCACACAATAATCATCCAGCGTAAAATTTTGATAAATCACGTTAAGGTTTTCAGACGTTGCTATTGAATGTCCGGAATTTGCATTAGGAATACGAGTATTATTTTCAGACACAAATGCAAGAAAAATGGTTGTTCGTGCTTGTAAAACAAGTTCTGATTCGTTTGGGGTAAGAGGCTGGAAGTTATTATTTGAAAATTGCACAACTCCAATACCATGAACATTTCCATGATGAGTAACTTGTGTGGCAAAAATCCTCTCGATCTTTTTTCTCAAAATTGGGTCTTTTATGTGAACATCTTCACACGTATCCCCTAACTACATAATCAGATGAATAAATACTAGCATTTGTTACACTACTAGACATGCTTGCTTTCATAGATGAGACTGGGGACCATAATTTAAACATGAAGACTGTTGATAATAACTACAATATTTTTGTATTGTCTCTGGTTCTCATTAGAAAAAAGGACTATAAGAAGATAGACATGGGGTTTAAAAAGATAAAAAAAGATATATTTGGAGACGAGAACTTTATAATCCACACATGGGAATTAACACATCCAACGCACAGGAAATCAGACAAACGTAATGGAATAATGCGTGTCCATGAAAAAAGAGAAGAATTTTATAAAAAAATGAATGACTTTATCGAGTCGTCGTTAATAAAGACGTGCTTCACGGTAGTTAGAAAACTACATTTTGCTGGTAAATATGTATTTCCGTCGGATCCATATGAATTATCTTTTGAAAATCACCTAAACAGAATTTTACACTACTCTAGTGGTGATGATATAAGTATTTATGCGGAATCTAGAGATGATGCTTTGGATAAGAGTCTTTTAGCAGAATATACTAAATATTCAATTAAAGGGGTATGTTTCCACGACTCAGAAAAAATGAAGAGAATAAAGGAATTCAATATAAAAAGCAAAAAAGAAAATATCACAGGACTTCAGATAGCAGATTTACTAGCAAGTCCAGTAGCAAGACATTTTTTAAATATTAAACCTAGACCAATAGGAAACGAAATACCTTATTCATTAGTAAGAAAAAAACTAGCAGGAAATATAAAGTTATCCATAACAATTATTCCAGATGATGCAGAGATTAACCTATTGAAATGAGAAGAGCGCCCCACAAAGGCGGTGCGCTCTTCTACTACATAAATGGTATCATAAGGTATCTAATCCAGATAACTAGTTATCCCCTTAAAATATGGCTACAAACGAAGACAAATTTCTCTCTACTTTACTAGGTGCTTTATTGCCTGTTTCAAGATAGATACAAAAGTTTTCTTATTCATTCGCTTTACTTTAATTACTTTAGTATAACTATACCAGTATTAATAAAAACTCTTCTAAAACTGCCTACAGCGGTTTTTATTTTTCCTCTAATTATACTCATGAAGGGAGACGTGTGTATGTGCAGTCCCTAACAAAAAATATTTTTGTTAATCTTTTATTGAAATCATATACACTTACATCTGAATGAGCTCTAACTGTAACTTTGCTTTTAAAACCTCAAACTCTGCAATCTTTTTATCTAAAAGAACTTGAGGGGGTCTGATTGTAGGTGATTTCTGCCAATTTTCATTACAAGAAGATGGATTACTAGTGCATATTTCTTTATCGTAATCGCCCGCACGGACCCTACTGATTTCAAGATCCATGCTCGCAATTGCGGCAAGCGTTGCCTTTTTCTGCGCCTCAGCTTGGGTTAAAGACGCCTCCAACTGTTTGATCCTTGCCTGTAGCTTTTCTAAATCAATAAGACATTGATTTGGTGTTCCTTGGAGTTCTTTAATCTTTAATTTAAGAGAGTTATTTTCATCAATTACTGATTGGTCCGGCTTAATTACAATCTTTTCAACAATCCGGTCCACTGGCACTGTAACTGTTTTGATTACCGCCCTTTCGATAACCGTTGATTCCGGTACTATCACAGAAGATGAAGTAGCGGTTGTTTCAGGAACTTCATTATGTTCATTAACACTTCTCTTAAGATCACCTGCATCAACCCTAAGCTCTGGAATATTTTTTATTTCGTTTTGCACAAACCAAGTACGTGGATTCCACCATTCTGCATGAACAATAGACGGAAGGAGAATCGCCCCCAGAGATAGCACTATTATTTTATTTTTCATAGTAAAAGTTTTAATAAACCTTACCTGTGTATTGCATACAAAAAACCTGCCACAGGTAGAGGCCTAAGCCTCTCATACCGGTTTCCCGATATGGCGAGTTAAGCGACCCTATGACAGGCTCTTTATGCTTAACTCGACTTCTGACCATGCCACTGATGACTCAGTAGTTTAGGTACTTTTTCATATTCAATTGTCTCCTTCACTCTACCATCACTTCCCTCAAATACAAAAGAGTTTAAAAAAATGGGAGGGGGGGCAAAAATGCTAGCAAATGCAATCATGAAAATGATAGCATTTCGAAAACTTATTAGCCCACCTAAACTTACTTAAAAATATATGTATAATTGACCCATACAGAGCTGAAATGAAACCTCAAGAAAGAGCTGATTATGAGATATGGTGGGTACTACAAGAGATTAAAAAAGAGTGTTTGATTTTAAGATCAGACCATTTTGTTGTTAGAAAAGACACGCCTTTTGAAATAACTCATACCCATACAGACACGGCCCCCACACATAAAACACAAACAAAGATTTTATATAGACTTCATGAACTAGGGACAGTTATTATTGACGTATTGCCTATAGGTGTCGAAACAGAGATCGTCTTTGTCGATGGTATCCCTTCTTTAGCGAAAAAAGAAAAACAATCATACAATCCTGAATTATCGATAAAGGTAATTCAACCAAAGTTTGAACAAACATATAGTGAGTATGCAGGTTTATTGTCAACAACTGTAGATAATAAAAGTTTAAAAGGTAGAAAAATCATATATGATGAGACAAAGCAAATTATTTTTATCGATGCAATACCCTGTCCGCTCGTGCCCTCACGTAACGAAAGCGATCTTGCAAAAGTAATGTTTAAAAAAGAGATTGGACAATTTGTAGACTGGTCAATCCTCTACGAAGAAATAACTGGTATCGAAGCTCTAGGAACAGATAAAAAAAATCAGAAAAGACAAAAAATGCTTAGGGATACCAAAGATAGATTAAACAAACATATAAAACATGTGGCTAACACCGAAGACAATCTTTTAAGTTGGAAAAATAAAAGTATTTCGAGAAACTACTAACAACAATCAGAAGTGATTCGCAGGTGAGTCACCACTCACACTGCTAAAGTCGAGGCACGAAAGCTTCGGCTTTTGTTTTAGTTAGTTATTTATGTCAGAAAAACAAATCAAAACAAATGTCGAAAAAGACTGCCAGATTATAGAGCTATTAGAGTTCTTTGAACTTTTAGCGCGGTTTGATTATGAGGATAAACAAAAATCAGAAGCCAAGACAGACTCTTTAGAATCAGCTCCTAAAGAGTCTGTCTTGGGGTCGGATATAAAAAAATAATTACAATAATCATGGCAAAAAAAAGAATAATTAACACTCGGTTCTGGGTAGATGAATACATATCAAGGCTCGATCCTATAGAAAAACTGCTATTTCTATATTTTTTAACAAATCCCTCTACAGAGATATGTGGAATATATGAAATACCCTTGAAAACTGTCGCCACCGATACCGGTATCGACAAAGATATGGTAGAAAAAATAATTAAAAGGTTTAGTAAAGATAATAAAATTTACTACAAGAAAGGTTGGATTGCGATAAAAAATTTTACGAAGCACCAAACCCTAAATCCAAGCGTAAAGACAGGAATAGGAATATGTGTTTCTAAGGCCCCTAAATTCATGTTAAAGAAGGTCAATCTGCCCCCAGACTGTGTACACTCTCCAGGCAACATCACGCATGTTAATCCAAACCCAAATCCTAAAAATAAATCTAAAATGGACACAGACACCAAGCGTCATTTAATACTTAGAAAAGAAATTGATGAAATAGTTAACCAAAAAAGAACAATTCCTTAAATATTTGATAAAATTACATCAATGAGAAATAAAGCTATTACTTATTGTAGAGTATCCTCTAAAGAACAAGAAGAAACTGGTTATTCTCTTGATGCTCAAGAAAAACTATTAAAAGAGTATGCTGAAAAAAAAGAATGTGAGGTCACTAAGGTGTTTCGTATCTCTGAATCCGCAAGTGGAAAACAAATCAGGAAAACATTTAACGAAATGCTCGCTTACATGGAGAAAAACCACGTACCTGTTTTACTCTGTGAAAAAATAGATCGCCTTACCAGAAACCTAAAGGATGCCGCGACTGTCAGTGACTGGTTACAAGCTGATCCTATACGAGAAATTCACTTTGTTAAAGAAAACTTTGTAGTAAACAAAAATACTCGTGCTCATGAAAATCTTGTTTGGGACATGAAGGTTGCCATTGCGCGCTTCTATACAAACAATCTATCAGAAGAGGTTAAAAAGGGGCAAGCAGAGAAAATTTCACAAGGCGGCCTCCCTACTAAACCACCTATTGGATACAAGACTATTGGAGAAAAAGGCCACAAGGTCCATGTTTTAGATCCGGACAAAGCACCTTTTGTAAAAAGAATGTTTGATCTTTACGCTACTGGGAACTACTCAATGACCAGCCTCAGAGAAGAGTTACATACGGAGGGTTTTCGAATGAGATCCGGAAAAAAGGTTATGAAAAGTAAATTTGAGCAAATGCTTAAAGACCCTTTCTATTACGGTGCTTTGAGATGGAATGATGTCATATATCACAATGGAACACATGAACCGATTATCTCAAAAGAAACGTTTGATAAAGTTCAAGATATAAGAACAAAGAAAAAAGCACCTAGTTACTCAAGACATTCTTTTCAGTTTAGAAAGATGTTCAAGTGTGGAGAATGTGGTGGAAGCGTCACCGCTGAAATACAAAAAAACATCGTCTATTACCATTGTAATCATTATCGACCTTGCTCTCAAAAGAAATACACTCCTGAGGAAAAGCTTGAAGAGAAATTATTTGGTGTATTCAAGTTTTTTGAAACCATTACAGTAGAAGAAGCAGAAGAAATAAAGGCCAAAATCAAGCTAAACCACTGCCAGGAAATCGAATATAAGGAAAACACCATTAAAGCCCTGAACGAACGGTATAACACGCTACAAAGACGGTTAGACAACCTTTATAACGACAAGCTCGATGAGAAAATCACACGCGAGTTCTGGGAAAAGAAGCAAGCTGAAATAACAAATGAGCAAAAAGCTATTCAGGACCAGCTTTCTCGCCTCAAAGGCGAAGAAGCGAAGTATTTTGAAATCTGGCTCAACATCCTAGATCTCGCTCGTCGAGCCGGCGAGATCTACAAGAAACGATCACCAGAGGAGAGGCGTTTACTTTTGAGTCATATTTTTTCGAACCTGGTCCTAAAAGACGAAACAGTGACTCCTACTCTCAAAGCTCCAGTCCAGAAACTTGCTGAACGTGTCCAACAACGACTAGACGCCGAAAAGACTTTCGAACCAGATAAAAACGGCTCTATAAAAACACAAAAAGGTGCTCTCGCACCCCTTGTGTCCAACTATGCTCCGGGAGAAGGGATCGAACCTTCGACCAATCGCTTACGCTTACCCTCTCATTACTGAAAGGAGCGGACTATATCATTCTCGTGATCCACCTCTGGACCTTACGAGACGAGGGGCTTCCCATCTGCCCCGTGGCAGACAGTACTCCTAAAAAGGATAGTCTCTACACCCTCCCTTCAACCTCACTCAAGATTTACTTTGAGTTTTCGTCAAAGGGCTCGGCTCGGGATTGCCCACACATGTGGGGTTCCCCGAATTCACCTCGTTTTCGACCAAGCTTTCACTTGGAAGCTGCATGATGCCCGCACCAACCTCTCTGTGGCAATTCGCGCACAAAAGAATACATTTATCGAGCTCTGCTTTTACCTTATCCCATGAACGCGTATAACCCTTATCACCAATCCCGAATCCTTTTTCTTCTTTTTTGATATGGTGAAGTTCTAACGCGCCTTGATATTTATTGTATCCACAGATCTGACATTTGCCTCCTTTGTACTCAATAGCCAAAGATTTGATTTTTTTGCGTCTTTTAGAAACCGCACGAATCAAAGCTTCGCGTCGATCGGCATATTTTCTTCTGTCTGGCATTACTTTAATAATACCACCAGAAAATCGTTTACAGGCGACTGCTCTACCGCTGAGCTATCCCGGAATGTTTTATGTGCTCTATCTGGCTATCAGTTTACTCATAGCCAGAACAAAACCTTAAAACACAGAGTACTAAACTTATGAATCCTACGCCTCCTTCCGAGCTTCTACCTATACATAACCGGAATGTTCTGTATCATAGCAAATTATAGACATGAAGCAATAAAGCCACCGCCCTACCCTCACCCTACATTTTTTTCAACTCAAGTGATGACAAAATCTTGTAAAAATCAGTACGAATCATATCGCTCTTTGCTTTATACGAAACAGTAAAAACATAGACCCGAGAACCAACTTCTACTGCAAAAGCATCGCCGTTAAATGCTCCCGCCCACTCATACGTGAGTGCAGGAAATCCGGACAGAGTTGTCCTTTTAAAAGAACCCTTTGATGCTACCCACGAATCTTCTCGCCTGAGAGTAAGCCACTGATCGAGCGTACTCGCATCGCTTTTTTCATACACCCGCACAGCAATTGAAGGCACATTGTCTCGATTGAGTGTCTGTCCTTGCTTAATAGTACTCTCAGTGAGTGTTACGGTATGTCCCGATTTATCTATAGTAAAACTATCATCAAGAAAATACTTCGATGGATAGGTGAAAAAGATAGAATTGTCTTCTGTTCGATACTCTTTTGCAATAGTTTGAGAAAAATATTTTCCTGCAAAAATACCAATACCGAGCACAAACAAAATAACAATAAAAGTTTTCATAAAAATGATTCTAATTTATTTTCTATAAGTATAACATTTACCCACAGATACTTTGACTCAAAGGGTGCCACATGGTATAATTGACTTTATATGAGAACAGTGTTGAAACACTATTTTGTTCCCCACGCGGATAATGAGTACGCACCCCATTTTTTCCGCGACACCTGTCTAACTTTTTTTGCGATCATAACTATCGCTCTCCTCTCCCTCTCTGTTGCAGGATCATTTGCTGCAAAGGAGACAGGACTTTTGGGCGCTATCTATTCATCAGTACTTGTAGACCTCGCAAACCAAAATCGAGAAGAAACCAATCTCAAAACCCTCACCATAAACCCTGTACTCGAGAGAGCCGCTTCGCTCAAAGTCGATGACATGATTCAAAAAGGTTATTTTGCACACCAGAGCCCTGATGGTATCACTCCATGGTACTGGCTCAGCAAAGCAGGCTATTCATTTATATACGCAGGTGAAAATCTCGCCATTCACTTTACCGAGTCAGAAGCAGTAAATCAGGCATGGATGGCCTCTCCCGGACACCGTGCAAATATTTTAAACAAAAACTTCAGTGAAATCGGAATCGCGGTCCGTGACGGTTTTTATAACGGAAGAAACACAACATTTGTTGTCCAAATGTTTGGTAAGCCTACCTATCTCAGCGAGAAACATACTCCCAAGACTCTCTCCTACGAAGACAACACTGTTCCCAACGTCAAAGGTGAGTCTATAGAGATCCTCGAACAGACACAAAACGACACACAAACAGAATCCTTTATTTTTGCAAAGAACACCGCCCTCGAAGAAAATATCGAACTCGTTGGAGAAATGACTGCCCCTCAAGAGAAAAAAACATATTCATCGTGGTTTGAGCGCCTTGTCATGCGTTTTCCTAAAATAATTGAAAATATGTACATTACGCTCGGTACACTCGTTGCCCTCGCAATTCTCGTCCTTGTTTCAATCGAAATCAAACACCAGCATCCAAAACATCTCGCCTACGGTCTCCTCATACTCGTACTCATCGGAGGATCACTCTACGTACACAACACTACAGAGCTCGCGCAACTCGCTCGACTCCTCTAACGTAAATCAAATGCAAACAAGTTGCATTTACTAAAAATCTGTGCTACTTTAGCCAACAGAAAGATAAGACATTGTGTCTTATCTATGAGCACCTTCAATAACGAGCACTATGTGTAAAACATACGACGGAGACCGAACCCAGCTACCTATACACAAAAAAGGACTGAATGCAGTACTCAACATCTACTCATCACGAGTAACCGAGGGAGTCCCCCTCCCCGAAAAAGTTGTTACTGAATGCTACGGAGCAATGACCGACAAACTGCACGTACGTATTATGCATTTTGTCGCACTCATTGATCTCGTGTATCGATACTACAACGATGAGAAAGGACTATGGGGAATGGGACCAGAGCTCTTGTTCTCTGCCCATCTCCCTAACACCCTCACTCGTTTTCGCTCGAAAGAAATGACAGCACTGCACGACTCATGGTTGTCATTCCAACTCGCAGAAAGGAATAGAAAGAAACTCGACAGCATACTCCGAACACACTGTGACTTAGCGCTTGTGTCCCTCTGCTGTTGCGGAAGCAAGGCCGTAGCCTTTGGCGATGCAAAACACGCCTTAGAACTATCGGGAGATTTCAACTATGTCCGAACAACTGCCGACATGTATGGACAAGTCGACGAAACAACGGAGCTTGATGACATTCCGAACGAAGCAATGCCCGATCTACTACGTTCAGCATTCAAAAGAATCATCATCAACGCACACAAGATTGCTCACGCACAGAATGATTGTTTCTGTTGTTCAATCTCCCCTACGCTCAAAACCGCAGGTGTGATCGACTCAGAAATCAAGCGCGCACAACAAGTTCAGTTGTTCCTCCCAGAACTGTCAAAAACAAAAGAGACGGTACTCGTATAAGGAACACAGCTGTGAATGGACAAACACATTCACAGCTTTTTTATAAAAAAGAAAAAATACTATGATAATAGGATTCTTAGGAAAAGGAGGAAGCGGAAAATCAACACTTTCCACTCATTTCACAAAATACTTAGCACAAAAAAAGTATATGGTACTTGCTATTGATGGTGACCACAACATGGATATGAGTTATCTTTTGGGAAACAAAAACTCATCTACCCCATATCTAGGAAACGGCCTCGGTGACTTGCTCGAGTACAAAAACAAAAAATATGCACATTATAGTGATATGCTTTTTGACGATGAAAGGCCTCAATTTTCGATACATCCAAAAGATGCTTTTACAAAGAAATATTCTGTAAAAATTTCACGAGGCATTGACCTTATGATAGGTGGACCCCACACAGACAATGTAAAATTTGGTCAGAGTTGTAGCCATGTACTAACTACACCTCTCAAGTCATACCTACCTTTGGTAAAATTTTCAAAAAAACAAGCAATCGTGCTCGATGAAAAAGCTGGCTCAGACGGTGCAGGAACAGGTATTGCGACGGGTTTAACCTTAGCGATTATTTGTGTTGAGCCCACACCACAGAGCATAAAAGCAGCAAAACAAATTGCGGAACTGCTCACCTTTTTTGGCACACCATACGAATACATAGTAAATAAATACAAGAAAAATTCTCCTCTTAACGGCCTAGATAAAAAACCTCTCGCCTTGATCCCATTCTCAGAGCAAGCGACTTCAAAAAAGTTTACCGGTGCAAAAAAAGCGTTTAGTACTATCGAAAAAAGAGCACTTAATGAAGAGCAAAAAGATACCGAGGCTCGCTTCAAACGAAGTAAACAAAAATTTGAGAGAAACAAAAGCTTCAAAAATACAAATTCGTAATAAAAAAAATAAGCTGTCTAGTTGCTTGACCTGTCGAGACTCTATATACTCCTAGGTGTTAGCTATCACGCACGATGCGTGACATTCAAAGAAAAAAGATTTGAATGTGGAAATGAGGTAAGAAACAAATAGATAGTTTCAATTCCTCTACTGTGCCGCAACGGTAATGCCTGACATCTCATGATGTACAGGACAAGTCCGGTCGTTAGCTACATTTTACAATTCCGAGCAGAAGCGCATACACCATGGTGAGACACCTAAACTCTCCATACCTATCCTTCTCTCGCGAGAAGCTTTTTTATTATCTTATTATGCGTACACATATACAAAAAATAGTAGTAGGCGTTCTGGGTTTAATTATCCTGACTTTTTTACTCCTTGGATCACAAAAAACAAGCCCTACCGTAGAGAATGAGGTATCGCCCACAACCACGCCCGATATTACAACAAACATCGAGATAAAAAATACCCCTCGAGAATACCCTACTGAAAAAATAACTCCAAAAGTTGCAGAAAACCCTCTCAAGGAACCGATAACAGTAACGCTCACCATTCCTCAAAAAACATACGAGACGAGCGTAGAAAACAAATCATCGGTGTATGACCTCATGGAACACCTCCGAAATACACAAGGGCTACTTTTTGAATCTGAATACTACACAGGCATGGGTTTTTTCATTACATCACTATCAGGTACCAAGCAAAACCCGAAAAATAGTGACTATTGGACTCTTTATATAAACAACAAGGAATCACAAACCGGAGTGTCCTCTGCCCTTTTGAAAAACGGAGACTCAGTAGAGTGGAAATTAGAAAACAGAAATAACCTATAAACATCATGAAAAAATTACTTTTTGTAACATTACTTTTTGTTGCGCCACTCATTACACTCGCTGATGAAGCAACATCAACTGCAACCACGACGCCAGAAACCACTGTAGAAGAAACTATTGTAGTAAACCTCAACATCAGACATACCAACACGGTTATTTTTTCAGAACCAATCACCGTACCAAAGAATAAAACAATAGGAACACTGGATAATACCGGCGCGAGCCATACCGTACTCAGCGATAGTGTTCTCGGAGCACTCGTGCGTGCAGACAGTGATAGTGAGTTGTTCCGTATTTCAGACCTCGCCCACTACAGCTCTTTTGATTCGTTTATCATAAACTGTATCGAAGCAAATACTTCAAACTTCTGCTACAACTGGCAATATGTAGTAAACAATACCTATCCCTATGTCGGTATAGACGATTACATTCTTTCTCAGGGCGACACGATATATCTCTACTTTGGATCGCCTCGAAAATTTTCCTTTACCGCTACGACCACAGACACACAAACACCTTTTGATGTTCTTGTAGAAACATATGATTACGAAAACGACGCATGGAATCCTCTAGAAAATGCTCGCGTAGGTGCAACACAGCCAAATCCAAGCGACCCCTACTCACCCCTCGTACCATTTTCATCAATGAGCAATACGCTAGGTATTGCGTCTCTACTCGTATCAACTCCTGGAACATTTGATATTGGACTAGAGCTTGATTATTACTACCCTACGCAACCTATTGTCGTTATCGAGGCTCTTTCTACCACAACAAGTACAAGTACTCCTCCTGAAAATACTCAATCAAATAATTCATCTTCACGCAGAGAAGAATCACAGACAACAGAACCTCAGAAAAACTTTGATTTGGAAAAAGCCCTCTCGTTCATACTCTCATACCAAAATGAACAAGGCGTATTCGCCAACGACCTCTACACCGACTGGGCACTTCTCGCGCTCATAGCGGGAGACGCATCTGGAAATGCCATCAGTAAAACCAAAAAATACATCACCGAAAATCCGACAACAGGATCATATCTCCTTGATTATGAGAGACGCGCTCTTTCCCTCATGAGCGCAGGTATAAACCCCTACACAGGTAGCTCTCAAAATTACATAGAGTACATACTAAAAACGTTTGACGGCACACAGTTTGGTAACAGCGACCTCTTTAATGACGATATTTTTGCACTCATACCCCTCCTCAAAGCGGGATACGGGGCACAGGATTCAGAAATACAAAAAGCGGTTACGTTTATCATCTCCAAACAAGATAGTAACGGATCATGGCTCGGTGTAGACCTCACCAGTGCAAGTATTCAGGCCCTCATGCCCGTACGATCCCTCAGTGGAGTCGAAGAGGCGCTTCAGAAAGCAAAGAGCTATCTCAAAAACGCGCAAGGATCTGACGGCGGGTTCGGAAATAGTTTTGCTACAAGCTGGGCAATTCAAGCAATACATGCTCTCGGAGAAAATCCACAGACATGGACAAAAAATAACAAAAGCCCTCTCGACTATCTTGCGAACACACAAGACACTGACGGAGGTCTCGACAAAAGCCTCGATACCAATTCTCGTCTATGGGCAACAAGCTATGCCATCACAGCCCAGAGCGGTAAAACATGGAATGCACTCATGGCAACATTCTCAAAAAACACCTCTCGAGACGCCGGCTCTTCTCCGGTCGTTTCGGCGGGAGCAACTGGTACAACGACAGGGTTTGTACTTGGCACAAGTACAAACGCAGTTATTCAAACAGATCGAGATATGACACGAAAAATTGTTCTCGATTACATCTATGAACTCACAGGACTCACCGGAGACACGCTCATTCTACTCTATGAACCACAGACAGTCATTCCCGCGCCTAAAAAACAGACTGTATCTACTACAACAGAACAAGAAATACCAAACGATACGCTGCCGGCACGAACCTTTGAAGTGCCAACACCGCCACGGAACATAAAGGGTACGCTCAAAGACTTCCTCGATTCGATATTCAAATAAAAATAAGTTACAATAAACCCCACCATGAAAACACGTACCAAAATAATTCTCGCACTACTCCTCATCGCTTTTGGCTTTGCAGGACGAATGCTTCCTCATGCATGGAACTTCACACCACTCATCGCTATTTCACTCTTTGCAGGAGCTTATCTCGGACGACGTTATGTGATAGCAATACCTATCATCACCATGCTTCTCTCAGATATATTCCTCGGCTTTTATAATGTCGGAGTTATGCTCACGGTATACACAAGCATAATTCTAGCGGGCTACATAGGAACATATCTCTCCTCACAAAAAAATCTCGAACGTCTCACTCTCGCAACGCTCTCCTCATCAACACTTTTCTTCCTTACAACTAACACAGCAGTGTGGGCTTTTGGAACTATGTACGAAAAAAGTATTACCGGCCTCCTCGCGTCATATACCGCAGGAATACCCTTTTTTAGAAATATGATTGTAGGAGATATGTGGTTTACCCTTGTTCTCTTTGGATCGTATGAATTGGCAGTACTTTTGTACAAAAGAATAAACACAAAGGAAACACCCGAAACTATTAACTTGTAACACGTAGAGACCAGAATCTAGAAGCTAAAAACTAGAATCTAAAACCTGACCCTTGAAAGCTTCCCATCAACTACCTACCCAATCTATAGAGCTGTTTTGCTTCGTCGACAGAGAGCACTCTGTTATATACGCGAACTTCATCAATAGCTCCATCAAATGTTCGTGCAGTATCAGCACGATTACCTATAACCAAATCGAGAGAAGCATCGGATCCGGCAGAATCAGTAGCGCCAGCAACAACAGTATGGTACGAAATTTCGACACCGTTCCTATAAATACGTGATCCTGAGTTGTTATAGCCGGTAGATCCATCCCATGTAACCATAAAATGTTGCCACTCGCCTATAGTAAAACTATTACTTGCACCGCAACGTCCCGCTCTCGCGGTAGCAGTAGAACCTACTTTTATAAAATATATAGCATTTGTAAGACTTGCTTCTCCAGCGAGACAACCAGCACCTGTAACTAAAGTAATCTGCCATTGGCCAGCAACACCAATATTTCCATTCTTTGCTACCACACGAGATTGATTACCCTCACCTGCAGAATTTGGTTTAATCCAAAAACTAACACTCATAGGAATGAGGTCGTCGAGAGAACTCGCTGAACCAGCATTCACAATATCGTCCACCGCATCAAAACGTAGTGCCTGACCTGATTTTCCTGGAACAGGAGATGTGGTGGTACTCATACTTGTAATCACCGCGTTACTGTTACGACCAGAACGATCGTATGCGATATTATTCGCCCAACTGATGTCAGAACCATTAAATGACCAGTATCCCACGAGACCGTCAGTAAATCTATTTTGTTGTGATGAGTTAATAGCGGTCTGATTTTGATTGTAGAGTGCCTGTACTTCACTATCAGAAAGTGCCCTACTGTACACGCGCACATCGTCTATTTTTCCAGGGAAAAATCGTCCTGGAGTACCACTGATATACGCTCCTCCAATAGCAGCATTGGCTGAAGAACTCTGTGCACCCACAGCTTTTACAGCACTTGCCACCAATACACCATCGACATATAACACCCAAGATGTCCCATTATAAAGTCCGACAACATGATGCCATGTGTTTATCGGAAAATTAATATTCCAAGAAGTACCGTAGTCGATCGAGGGACCGAAAGTCAGAACCTCCAACTTTGCGGGACTGCCACTATAGCGTAAAACGTATGCTTCTCGAGTACCATCAAATCCCTTCTCCATAATTATACCGCAGTAGTTAGCGCAACCATTATTGTTCGATGGAAAAGAACTAAAATTGACCCACGCAGACAATGTTATTTGTCCCGTAATATTAAGCGCAGACGGATTACCGAGAGCGATAAAGTCATCTGTACCGTCAAAATCCAAAGCCTTGCCTTTCTTTCCTCCTACCCAATCAGTGTGTGGAGCCATGTTGGTGAGAGTTCCATGAAGGCTATTACCAGAAAAATCATGAGCGATAGTAGAAGTACCTTCGTCAAAAGACCAGTGTCCGACAAGTCCTCTGTTTGAAACAACCTTACGAGTCACCTGACCGTTTGAGTAGAGTGCCTGAATTTCATTGAGAGATAGAGCTCTGTTATAAATACGCACGTCGTCTATTTGAGCACTGACATACCCGTCATCACCAGTACCCACTCCAGCTCCGATAGCAACCGCTCCTCCGTTGTTCATACTTCCCATACTCGCACCCGACGTTGCAACAAGAACTCCATCATAATAAAGGAGTGCATTAGAGCCGTTTGAAACACCGACAATGTGGACCCATTTGCCTGTTTGAGGAAAAGGTCCGATAGCCCACTGGTTTTCAGCACCTCCCTGCCTACCAAAACGCATACCAGTACCAACATGAGACCAAAAGGCATATGAGCCAGAAGCTTTCGACAAAAGATCGCCGTCATCCCATACAGAATCTTTGACCCACATAGAAATAGTCACTGTGCTCGAAATGTTGAGCCGGCCTTGAGAATCAGTCACAGAAACATACTCATTTACACCATCAAAATCGAGTGCCTTTCCCCTTTTACCGTTTATCCAGTCGGTTGCCTCCATGTTGTTGAGGTTTCCGTTTTGACCAAAACCAGAAAAATCATGAGCAATAGTCCCAGCACTTTCATCAAAAGACCAGTAACCCACAAGACCGAGGTTTGATGGCGGTTTAGAGAAAGTTCCAGCATGAAGAGGTAAAACCATCAACAAGTAACTTGCCACAACAAAACCAAATACAAAGGTAAATCGAATTTTTTTGCTATGTAGTAGTGAGGAAAACATTTTTTAAAAAATAACTCTTTTCATTTTAACATGCCAACCTTTCAAATTATTTTCTACCCATTCCGTATAACTTTTTTACTTCATCGGCAGACAGTGCTCTATCATAGATACGAAACTCATCCATATTTCCATCAAAACGACCAGTTCCACTTTGATGACCACCGATTAAAGGACGTATTGGAGTCAAACTAAGACTACCAGAATCAACCACGGAGCTTTGGAAAACACCGTTCCTATAAATAGAAAAAGTACTATTATAATTGCGAACAAACGCAATATGGGTCCACTCATTAAGAACAATATCCCCAATCGTACAAACAGCCCCTAAGCCAGTACTATTTTCATAACGCTTTTGCAAACAATACTTATTCCCTATTGGTTTAAGCGATATAAGTGAGTTACTAGTAGTCATGCGATCAAAAAAATAAGTACCTGAACCATCGGTCGAGAGACCGTTCGTATAAGCACGAGGCTTTAACCACACACTGTATGTAAAACTACCATTAGAATTTATACTCGGATTAGCGTTCACCTCAACAGAATCATCAACACCGTCAAAACTCAGAGCTTGGCCTGATGCGCCCGCTACTGGTGATGATGAGTTACTCATATTAACAATGGAAGCATTATTTCCTCTCCCTGAGCGATCATACGCTACGTTTGTAGGCCAATGTATATCAGGAGCATTAAATGACCAGTAGCCGACAAGACCGCTCGTCAGTTGATCTTTTTGTGGAGCATTAATTAATGTTTTATTTTGTTGATATAGTGCTCTTACTTCAGACGAAGAAAGTGTTCTATTATAAATACGTACATCATCAATATTTCCATCAAAAGATCTAGTCCCAGCGAATGCATCACCTCCTATCCTGAAAGAACCGTTAAGTGTTTGATTGTTGTGCGTGATGACGTTTTCAGCACTACGACATGAATCACCAGTACATAAATACGCTGTTGCTTTTGTTGGTTCAATCGCCACTGCAACCAAAGACCATGTATCCAATGGTATTGAAAGCCCACTCGACCATCCATATGTTGCAACATTATTATCGTTCCAAGTATATGTTAAGTCATTTGTAGCGTCTCGATAGTGTATACCAACTGACTGTGGATCATTTCTTAAATACAATATACCTGTATAGGCTCCTGTTCTTACCCCTTTAACCCACGCAACAAAGGTTACTGTATTTGAAGTAATCCCAGAAACAGGAAATGAAACATAATCATTCGTACCATCAAAGTCTAAAGCTTTTCCCTTCTTGCCTGCTACCCAGTCGGTGTTTGCGTCCATGTTGGTCATATTTCCATTGCGACCATTCCCTGAAAAATCATGAGCGATGGTGGATGTGCCCTCGTCAAAAGTGAAATGTGCAAGAATGCCCCTGTCGGATACTCCAGTTCGAATCGTCTGTCCCACAGTAGCAAGCGCCTTGATTTCATCTCGAGTCAACGCCCTGTTGTAAATACGCACATCATCAATGGAGCCCGCAGTGAATTCAGAAGTACCTTGATATGAACCGAAATACGCGCCCGTTGATCCTGAGAAGACCGGAAGGTTTACATTGGGTGTATCTTTTTGGTTTGTAACAGACCCATCAACGTACACTTTGAAACCATTAGTTGTATTCTTCTCCCACGTCATAGCAATATGCCGCCACTTACCATCATGTACGTTACCGCCACCAATATTCACACCTGTGACTCCTCCGTCTGTAGAAACGAGAGCACGTGGTGCAAATGCCCCACTACTTGTCCAACCTAAAACAATATAAGCAGTACCATCTTGTAAGCGCACCATAGACTCAATATCAGAACCCTTAAACCAACCGGCTATTGTTATTGCAGTATTACCAGAAACACGACTAGAAAGATTGGCGCTTGGTAACGCAACATAATCATCGACTCCATCAAAATCAAGAGCCTTACCTCTCTTGCCCGCTACCCAGTCAGTAGATGCATCCATGTTGGTCATAACACCGTTGAATCCATTCCCTGAAAAATCACGAACAATCGTAGAGACACCCTCATCAAAAGACCAGTGACCAATGAGCCCGAAGTTTGAAGGAGGTTTTGAAAAGGTGGCAGCATGAACAGGCAAAACCATTAACGAGTAACCTGTCACGACAAAACCAAACAAAAGGGCAATTCGGATATTTTTAATGTTAAACAAAAAAGACATTATGTTTTTATTATTTCCACTCCATAGTAGCAAGCGCTTTATCCAAACCCTCTACTCCTTCACGGGTCGATGAAAATTGGTACGCATATCCATCTTTTACAAACCACACTTCAAAAGTATCCCCGAGCGACTCGTGTCGAGAGACAAAAGAGAGCGCTTTAATTCCGCTAGGTAACGATACTGTTTCTGGACTCTTCATAACAATATCTGGTATATCATTTTGAATTCGGTTTGGAGTAAGCTCAATATTCGGCTCATCAAAAGGGGTGACGAAAATCTGAAAACCTGCTAGAGAGTCCCCTCCTCTACTCACTACAATAGAATCTCCTATTTCTTCCTCAATAAGACTTGGCGCGTATCCTTCTGGATACTCAAAAGAAAAAACAGGATCTGAGTGGCTATACTTTGAACCTGTAGCGGTTTGTGTTTTCGGAGCGTCCCCCACTTCTGGAGTTTTTACAGCAGTAGTGTCAAAAACAATACTTCTGTCTATTTTGAAGAAGAAAAAGTAAACAACAAAACCAACGATGAGCAAAAAAAGTATAAGGATGATATTTTTCTTATGCATGTTTTTTAATTTGAGTTAACTATTAAGGGGTTTCAGGTGCTGGTTCTGGAGCAGGTTCAGGATCTGGGGTTGGAGCTGGCTCTGGATCAGGTGTTGACTCCGGTGTCGGTTCTGGATCAGGAGTAGGTGTTGGTTCAGGGGTCGGAGTAGGTTCAGGATCTGGGGTTGGAGCTGGCTCTGGATCAGGTGTTGACTCCGGTGTCGGTTCTGGATCAGGAGTAGGTGTTGGTTCAGGGGTCGGAGTAGGTTCAGGATCTGGGGTTGGAATTATTGGACTTGTTGTTGTCGCTCCACACTCTCCTGCCTCAGACTGCATCACACCGTTTGCGATAAACATACAAACAGATTCGCCTGTAATACGATCGGTCACCGTGATACCCGCAGTACTCCTGTCATCAGGAACAATCTTGAGAGATTTCGCGGTAACAGCATTCGCCACAAGATTGTTTACCGTTATTGTTTCTGCGAATATGTCGGTAAAGCGCGCAATCGTATTTTCAAACACTACACCAATCTGAGTAAACCACTCTGAAACTATTGAAATAGTTGTCGATGCTGTTGTTGAAGCAGTAGTTGTTCCTGAGAGAGCCTCGAATGTCGATGTTGCAGTTGTTGAAGACATTATAGAAGCGAGGAGATTTGCTGTGGCGTCGAGGCGAGCTTCGAGTGTTGTTACGCGATCAGACAAAGCATCGATTACACGAACCTGTTCCTGAACACCAGCGAGGATGTAGGTAGAAAGTTTATAAATATCTACACCCTTACCTCCAGGAGCGAGAACTTCGAGTGGAGCCTCTTCTGCAATGAGACCGAGGCGAAGAGGTTCTGAACCTGACTCAGTGTTGTAGTGATACGTTGCAACTCCAATATTTCGAATGGTATCCAAGACAGAAGCTTTCTCTTCTTGTGACAAGTACGTAATATCTTTCTTTGCATCTCGTGTTGAAACATTTACAAACGATGTCGCCGCAACATCACCATCTACATAGAGTTTGTATGCTGCCGAAGTAGTACCGAATCCTGCATGACCATTCGCGTCAATCACAAAGACCTCGTCACCTTCATTGTCCTTGAGAATAAGTTTTTGAAGTACAGAAGGATTGAGATCGCCTTCAGTAAACGCAAAGCTGTTTGCGAACACCAAGTCGCCCGTATAGGTATTTCCTGTTGTACGGAGATTTCCCTTGACCCATAGGTTTGAAGAGTACGTTGATGTTGAGTTTGCGCCAGTACCCAAGACATCGAGATAACCAAAGATTGTTGATGTAGCGCTTGTTGATGTTGCGGTGAACTTTTCTGCAACAACAGCACCTGCAACTGACAACTTTGCATATGGAGATGATGTTCCAATACCTACAGCGGTATTTTTTATACCTCCCGCACCGTTTGATTCAGCGTACACAGTAAGAAGTGGATCGCCGTTGATAGCTGCGGTGTAGCTCTGCTTTGTACCATCTGCTGACGCTGACGTTACTGGCATATCTGTCCATGTCACAATACCTGCATCAGAATCAAATGTTGTGATACCCAACTGAAGGTTATCGATGTTCGTTACTCCTGATGAGAAGTCATAACGAAGAGATCCGTTACCCACATTGAATCCTCCAGCAAATGTTGAAGTAGCTGTTGTTGATGTTGCAGTGAACTTTTCTGCAACTACCTCACCTACAACTGACAACTTTGCGTATGGAGATGTCGTACCGATACCAACGTTTCCGTTACCCGAAACGATGAAGAGTGTTGATGTCGCAAGGTTGGTTGATGATGTTGCAATGACAAAGAGAGGAGTAGCTACCGCTCCATTATGTGAACCAACAGAAAGCTTTGCGTATGGTGATGTGGTACCTACGCCAACTGTTCCAGCGACAAGTGTTCCAACAGAACTTCCTTTTGTACCGGCACCAACAAATAATTTGCCAGCCTCTCCTCGAGAAATACCTATATCTTTTGTTGACCACCACTGATCATTACCCCAACCAACAATTGCCTGATATCCCAAATTGACTCCTCGAGGATAGTTAGCGGACTCAGTACTACTATCAACGAGCATCGCTGTCTGATCATCTAGCGTACCCAAGTTAGAAGAACCAATAAGACCATCCTCACGAATAAAGGCAACTTGTACTCCTGATGAGTTATTGATACGGAGGACAGGATTAGCAGTACCTCCTCCCACGTTACCTGCTGCTCCCTGAATAGTCACACGAGTATTTGTTGTACCTCTAAAGAAAGCAGTAGCCGCAGTAGCAGAACTCAACACTGAGAACGTATTAAACGGAGTTGTAGTTCCTACTCCCACATTTCCAAATCGATCAACAATAAACACTGTGCTTGTGGCAGTACCTGCTGTTGAAGATGCGATAACAAAGAAAGGAGAGACAGGATTTGTTGTAGTAGAAACAGAGAGTATTCCCCATGGAGACGTGGTACCGAGACCCATTCTGTATGCAGAGTTGGTGTAGATAGAGAGAGCATCTAGAGTAGATGTTGCCCACTTTGAATTTGCACTACCTCCGCCTCCCGCACCGCCGTCATCATCAGAACAAACAACTTGTCCCAAAGCATTTGTAGTGAGGGCTCCACCGTTGGTGTTTCCTGTACAGTTAAGTCCTGTTATAACAAGGGCAGTGGTTGATGCAGTACCTGTGGCAGTGAGGTTACCTCCGATGTATGCATTGCCGGCTACAGAAAGACGGGTGAATGGCGTAGATGTACCAATACCAATTCTGCCACCTTGCACAATCCTCATTGCTTCAGATTGCGCAGGAGAAAATGCAATAAAGTTTGCTGTTCCGCCTGTGTAATTAGTCGTAACGTTAAGATAATTGTCTCCGCTATTATTAAAGAGAAGCTGAGCGTTTTGACTCGTTGCACCACTGCCGAGCTGCAAGAGGCCGTTTGTAGAATAGATACCTGTGTCCACACCAAGTGATCCAGAAACACTAAGATTTCCTGTTGTTGTCGCACCACCAGAAATAGTGAGACCTCCGTTTTGAGCACCGTTTCCAATAGTTGATGAAGCTGAAACGAGTATGCCGAGTGTTGTTGTTGGAGCGAGATAACCGTTAGTGATCTCCCATGCTTTACCGAATGTAAGTCCGCTACCACCTACTGATCCTGTGATACATGATCCGTTAATAGCGAAACATCCTCCAGTAAGATTGAATCCAACGTTTGAGGTTGATGTAGCAGAGCCTGAGATGTTGAGGCCTGAGAGTGTTGTGGTACCAAAGCCTGTAGCTGATACAGAGAGGAGCGTTGTTGAGGCGCTTGAAGTAACTTCAAAGGCACGACCCGTTGTTGTTGCCCATACAGAGAGACGAGCATATGGAGTGGTTGTTCCAATTCCTACTGCACTATTTTGTATACCTCCAACACCGTTTGATTCTGCGTAAACAGTAAGGAGAGGATTTCCGTTAATTTCTGCAGTGTAGCTATGCTTTGTAGCGAGAGGAGATGCTGCGGTCACTGGCATATCTGTCCATGTCACGATACCTGAGTCTGTATCAAAGGTAGTGAGGCCGAGTTGGAGATTATCGATGCTTGTGACGTTTGATGAGAAATCATATCTCAAAGATCCATTACCAACATCGAGTCCTCCAGCAAAGGTTGATGTTGCTGTCGTTGATGTTGCGGTGAAATTACGCGCAACTACTTCACCGACAACTGAAAGTTTTGCGTATGGAGTTGTAGTACCGATACCAACGCTTCCATTAAAGTATGCATTGCCGGTAGTAGTTGAGTTTCCAGAAACAGTGAGACCTCCCTGTCCTGTACCATTTCCGATTGTTGATGAAGCTGAAACGAGAACACCGAGAGTGGTTGTAGGTCGGAGTGAACCAGCAACTATAGACCAGTCACGGAATTGTGAAGCGTAATAATCTTGTGATGTTGTAGCCCATGATCCAGCAGCTGCTCCACAAGCAGAACCTGTACCTGATACCTGACCAAGAGAGTTCACTTGGAGACACTGAGTAGAGCCGGTTATTGAAGTGATAGTGAGATTCGTTGTGGTTGCAGTGCCTGTAGCAAAGAGATTTGCGACAGTGAGATTACCTGAGAAGAGGCCGTTACCCTGTACTGAAAGTTTCGTTGCTGGGGTTGTTGTACCGATAGCCATATTTCCTGCAAAGTAACCATCTCCGTTGTCGAGGTCCACAAATGCAACGTTCGTGTTGTTTCCCATCCACTGGAACTTATTCTCAGGATTATTCCAATACAAACCGTATGTATCGTAATTGGTAGATCCGATAAAGAAAGACATTACATATCGACTCGAGCTTGCATCAAATCTCCAACGACCAGTTGAACTAATATCTCCTACAATTTCGAGAGCATCGCGAGGAGCCGGTGCGTTTATACCAACCCTTCCGTTATTAAGTACGGTGAAGAGTGTGGTTGTTGAGTTTGACGTAGATGACGCTATAGAGAAGAGAGATGTGTTGGTTTCTCCGTTGTATGCATGCACAGAAAGTTTTGAGACAGGAGTTGAGGTACCAATGCCAACATTTCCAGTTGATGATATTCTCATTCTTTCAGTATTGTTTGTACCGAAGAGAATACTGTTAGCGCTGTTGTTACCGATAAGCAAGTTTGTAGAAGAAATAAGAGATGAAACCGCAAAAGAGCTTACTCCCCACACTGAACCCGTAGCACCTGCTCCATACATTCTCAAAGTAAGGTTCGATGCAGCTCCAAGACTCTGGAGAACAAGGTTCGCAGAACCGCTCGCACCGTTTGATGTCTCCTGAACTTCGATACCTGAATGTGCATTAGCAGTGCTCTTTATTTTCAAAAGCGCATTAGAAAGTGTTCCGCTGTATGTACCACCAATAGCCATTACACCTGTAGTAGTTGAGTTTCCAGAAACAGTGAGACCTCCCTGTCCTGTACCATTTCCGATTGTTGAAGAAGCTGAGACGAGGACACCGAGAGTGGTTGTAGGTCGGAGGTATCCGTTGAATATTGAGAAATCACGGAATTGTGAAGCGTAATAATCTTGTGAGGTTGTAGCCCATGATCCAGCAGCTGCTCCACAGGCAGAACCTGTGCCAGATACCTGACCGAGAGAGTTCACTTGGAGACACTGAGTAGAGCCGGTGATTGAGGTGATAGCGAGGTTGGTGGTTGATGCGGTGCCTGTAGCGGTGAGGTTTCCTCCGATGTATGCAGAGCCGGCTACTGAGAGACGTGCGAATGGAGATGAGGTTGCGATACCGAAGTTACCAGCACTAGAGAACTTGAAGCGTTCCATGTAATTAGCACCTCCATCTAGATTGCCCCATGCCAATCCCTCATCCTGAGTGGTTGAAGCAAACCAGAAAACAGATGGAGTATCTTGATTTGAAATAAAGAATTGAGGTGACTGAGTTGAGTAGGCTATCATACCAAGCATAGAAGAAACTTCGCCAACAAAGACAGACTCACTATCTACAATTAAATTTGTAGTTCTCAACATATCGCCGAGAACAGTCAAAGATCCCGTCGTCGTAGCACCACCAGAAATAGTGAGGCCTCCCTGTCCTGTACCATTTCCAATTGTTGAAGAAGCTGAAATGAGCACACCGAGTGTTGTTGTCGGACGAAGTGAGCCTGCGACTATAGACCAATCACGGAATTGCGAGTTGTAGAAGTTAGCTGAAGTTGTAGCCCATGATGAAGATCCTGCTCCGCAGGCAGAACCTGTTCCTGATACCTGACCGAGAGAGTTGACTTGGAGACATTGAGTAGAGCCGGTGATTGAGGTGATAGCGAGGTTGGTGGTTGATGCGGTGCCTGTAGCAAAGAGATTTGCGACAGTGAGATTGCCTGAGAAGAGACCATTACCCTGGACTGAGAGTGTGGTAAATGGCGTTGAGGTGCCAATGCCTATACTGCCCGAATCTGTAATTCTTAGACGTTCTAATTTTGTGGTGCCACCACTGAGAGTGGTGTCAAAAGTGATGTATGTTCCTTGATTTGTTGTTGACCAACCCTCTGCTGTTTTGAAAGAAATACTTGCCTTAGAAGCACTTGTAAATGATTGCCCTGTATGGCCGCGACCTCCAAATACCATAAGGTCTTGATTCGCAGTAACAGCAGAAGGAGAATCAGATGTTCCTCCTGATCTTCGTCCGATTAAACCAACTCCAGTTGTATTGCTATACAAATCAAGCAACATTGCGCCTGATGATTGTGTAAACACGGTATGGAATCTTGACTCTGGGCTTGTTGTTCCCACACCCACATTTCCAAACTTGTCTACAATAAACACAGTGCTTGTGGCAGTGCCTGCTGTTGAGCTTGCGATAACAAAGAATGGTGTAGCAGGATTTGTGGTGGTAGCTATTGAGAGTTGTGCCCACGGAGTTGTAGTACCGAGACCGATAGTACCAGTGATAAAGGCTCCTGAAATGTCATTTGATGTTCCGCTTCCAAGAGAAAGCTTTCCATCTGAAAGTCGAGTAAGGACAGTATCAAAGTCATTAAGGAACGGCTGTCCTATACTCAAAGCGCCATTTAGAGCAACCAACGTATCAGTTCCAGTCAATATAGGAGTGTTATCAGGTCTCTGTATAGAAATATTTCCTAGGCCAGGATTCGTTGAACCATCCATCAACTTGAAACCAAAAGATCCAGACCCTGATGTAAATGCTGCATATGGTGCTCCAATATTAGGTGTAGAAAAAGCAGAGGCATATGCATTACCTGTGGTCGTTGAGTTTCCAGAAATAGTGAGTCCTCCCTGTCCTGTACCGTTTCCAATTGTTGAAGACGCTGAAACGAGAATACCGAGAGTTGTTGTTGGACGGAGTGAGCCGGCGACTATAGACCAATCACGGAACTGTGAGTTGTAGAAGTTAGCTGACGTTGTTGAGAACGCTGAAAGAGACTGCTGTGTGAGCCAGTAGTTAGATGAGGTTGTTGAGAATGAGAGACCTTGTGAAGCGAAGTATGAAGCTGATGTGGTAGACCAACGAGAAAGTGTAGAGTCCCAGTATGCAGCTGAGGTTGTTGAGAAGAAGTTGTTAACTGACTTCCAGTAGTCAGATGATGTTGTTGACCATGCAAATGCAGAGGTGAGGTAGTCTGTACCTGCTACAGCTGGTACTACTTGGCCGAGAGCGTTTGTTTTGAGGAGAGTACCGAGTACGTTGGTGATGCTGAGGTTAGTTGTGGTTGCTGTACCTGTAGCGGTGAGGTTACCTCCGATGTATGCATCGCCGGCTACTGAGAGACGCTTGAATGGAGATGTTGTACCTACACCCACAAAACCAGAAACTGCAGATGCTCCGAGGATGGTGAGCTTTGCATCATTTGATGGGCCAATC
The DNA here is from genome assembly GCA_035438745.1 of Minisyncoccota bacterium. Classification (GTDB taxonomy): domain Bacteria; phylum Patescibacteriota; class Minisyncoccia; order Phycocordibacterales; family UBA6065; genus CAIMLU01. Next base: position 63,454 of record DAORIX010000002.1, read on the forward strand.
TGAGTTGATGACGCTGTGCTGTTTGTAATTCCCCATCCAATTGCGCTCGCACCTACTGCAGAAACGGTATTTCCTACACCGAGAGTGATTGAGTTTACTGTGTTGATACTGTTGTTTGAACCAATACCAATTGAGCGGCGTCCTGCAATGAGATTTGCTGTACCGATAGCGATTGAATCCTGCTGATTTGCTTCTGCGGTATAACCAATAGCCACAGAGTTTACTCCAGCTGCAATAGAAGTATTACCGATAGCTGTTGCGCGTGACTGGCTTGCTGTGTTTTGGAAACCGATAGCGGTTGTCTCGGTAAACGACGCGATGTTTCCATAACCAACAGCAGTGATGAATGAGCTTGAAACATTGTTTCCGATACCGAGAGCGGTTGAGCTGTCTTGGCTGATGCTGTTACCCTGTCCAAAAGACATACCAAAGTTACCAGTGATGTTGTTGTTGATACCGACAGACACTGCGTTTGTTCCTCCTGCTGTGTTGAGGAGACCAAATGCAACTGACTGATTTCCGCTCGTCACTTGAGTGAGAGCTGAACGATATCCCTGAACGTCGATAGATCCAATTCCACGAGCATCTCCCGTTGTGTCTCCGATAGCAACAACACTATTTGCTGAACCGATATTGAGTCCTCCATATATAGACACTTTTGCTGTTGCCTCAGGTGTTGTGGTGCCTATAGCAACTCCGCCAGCTATATAAGCGTCACCCGTCGTTGTAGCACCACCAGAAATAGTGAGACCTCCATTTTGTGTTCCAGAGCCGATGGTTGAAGAAGCTGAGACGAGAACACCAAGTGTTGTGGTTGGACGAAGTGTTCCAGATACAACGTTCCAATCTTTAAATGCTGATGAGATGTAGTCTGTACCTGCTACAGCTGGTACTACCTGACCGATAGCGTTTGTTTTGAGGAGAGTGCTGAGTGCGCTTGTGATGCTGAGGTTAGTTGTGGTTGCTGTACCTGTAGCGAGAAGGTTTGCGAGAGTTACGTTGCCTGAGAAGAGACCATTGCCTTGTACTGAGAGTGTGGTTGCCGGAGTAGTTGTTCCCACACCAACACTGCCAGCAAAATATGACTTAGCTGTTGCGTTTGAATAGAGGGCGTAATTGTCAGCACCAGTAGCCGGTCCTTCTATCTGAATACCATAATTTGTAGTTCCGCCAGTAGAATACGCGTAGAGACCTGTATTTAAAGTAGCTCCTACTCCAGTAGCGAGGCCGACAACTCCATAATTGTTACCAGAAGTTGAGAGGCTCTCAGAGCGAATCAGTCCTTGGCCTGAAGCTGAAGTTGAGCGCACATGTAGTTTTGACTCTGAACTTGGAGTAATGATTCCGACTCCTATGGTTCCCGCAAAATATGCATTACCAGTCGTTGTCGCACCACCAGAAATGGTGAGTCCTCCATTTTGAGCACCGTTTCCAATAGTCGAAGAAGCAGAGATGAGAACACCAAGAGTCGTTGTTGGACGAAGAGTTCCTGCGACTATAGACCAATCACGGAACTGTGAGTTGTAGAAGTTTTGTGAAGTAGTCGAGAACGCAAGTCCCTGTGAAGCGAAGTATGAAGCTGAGGTTGTTGAGAAGAATTCACCGAGGAGAGCAGAAGTGATGAGACCGTTTGAATTAGTCTTGAGGAATGAAGATGCGAGTCCTGAGAGAACGAGGTTGGTTGTCGTTGCGTTTGTTGTTGTGCTGTTGGTGATTGTGAGTGAGCCGATGGTTGATGAAGCAGTGAGGATGAGTCCACGAGTTGTTGTAGGTGCGAGATATCCATTGCCTTGAACAGTGAGAGCGTTAAAGAGTGAAGCGTAGTAGTTTTGTGATGTTGTAGCCCAGCCAGTGAGTGTGAGAGAACCTCCGAGTGATACTGATCCTCCACCGGTGATACCACCAGCGGTGTTCAAAGTAATAGATGAGTTTTGAAGTTGTGCGTTTCCAATAGTAGATGTAGCAACAACTCGTCCAGAAGCATTCACTGAAAGGAGTGATGATGTGATTCCTGTGATAGCGAGGTTGGTTGTGGTTGCGTTTGTGGTTGTACCGTTTGTGACAGAAAGATTGTTGATTGTAGATGATGCGGTGACGAAGATTCCTCGAGTGGTTGTAGGAGCGAGAGCGCCGAATGAGTTGATAGACCAGTCACGGAATGATGATGAGAGGTAGTCTACTCCTTCTACTGCATTTGAGAGCACACCTGAAGTTGATTTAATGATGCCGTTTGAGAGAGCGGTGAGTGTGACTGTACCCGTAGCAGTGAGGTTACCTCCGATGTATGCATCTCCTGCGACTGAGAGGCGTGCGAATGGAGATGTGGTAGCGATACCAAGGTTGGCGGTTGATCCAGGAGCAGAGGTAAAATGCCCTCCGTTATTATCTGATTGGAATGTCCAAAAACCTGTTCCTGTACCTCCAACGCCAATACTGCCCGAAGAATTTCCTGAGCGAATGCCTCCGCTATTTCCAAATGCCACTTCTCCAGAACTTATATATCCGACACTTCCTGGGAACTGTATCCTATTACCCACCGTAATATTATTACTAAAGTATGCATTTCCCGTCGTCGTAGCTCCACCAGAAATGGTGAGCCCTCCAGCCTCTGTACCATTTCCGATGGTTGATGATGCGGTGACGAAGATTCCTCGAGTGGTTGTAGGTGCGAGAGCGCCGAATGAGTTGATTGAGAAGTCTCTAAACTGTGAAGCGTAGAAGTTAGCCGAGGTGGTTGAGAAACCAACGAGAGACTGCTGGGTAAGCCAATAGTTAGATGAAGTAGTTGAGAACGCAAGTCCCTGTGAAGCGAAGTATGCAGCTGATGTGGTTGAGAAGAATTCACCGAGGAGAGCAGAAGTAATGAGACCGTTTGAGTTAGTTTTGAGGAATGAAGATGCGAGTCCTGAGAGAACGAGGTTGGTTGTCGTTGCGTTTG
>DAORIX010000003.1:0-49023 GCA_035438745.1 Minisyncoccota bacterium
CATTTGGATAGAGGTCTTCCGTGCCCGTGGGTGTGGTTTGGTCTTGAAGGTTCGCAAAATCAAACACTGGAAAAATCAGCGTCTCACGGATTCAGGATGATTGATTTGCTTGAAGAGTTTTATGAAAATAGAAAACCACTCAAGTACGGTCGGGTTTCATTCGATTCAGTTGGAAATGGTGATTTTAGAATAGGGTCTGCTGTTCGTCGTTATGCAAAAGACATCAAGACAGAAGATCCTGCATTGTACGAGACTATCCACCATAACTCTGTATCGGAAATGAAGGATTTTACAGAGTTTTTGAAACAAAAGTTTTGGAACAACACCTAATTAGTTAGGTGTTTTTTTATGGGAGCCACAATAATTTCCATTCCGTCGAGGGAGTATCGGTCCTTATAGGACCAGCAAAACGACGCTACTTGAGACAGGGTCATTTTTCGTATTGTTGATATAATTACCAAATGACCAGACAAAAATTTATACCGAAAGTTAGCTTTATTTTAGCTCCATTAAATTTGGAATCGAAGCTTTTTTATGGTTTCTTAAAATCAAAGAATTGGATTAAGAGTTTTTACAGGGCATATCCGGAAGTGGAAACAATTATCAGGGAGTCAAAAAACGATAGTGAGCTTGAGATCATGACCAATAAGTTTGTTGAAAGGACAATAAAAGAACACGAACAAAAACTTTTGAAAGCAGTGGAATCGATACAGAAAGGCTGGGATGTTGTAGGTAGTAATTTTCTGACAGAATTATCCGAACATTTTGGAACAGAATGGTCCATGGATAAAGAGGTCATAATCGGTAATGTTTCAATACTACCTGTTTTTCCTAGATTTTTGGATAGTTATTCTTTTTGCGTCGGTGGTTTTTTAAAGACGTCTCAGGCAGTAGAGACATCGGCACATGAGATTGTTCATTTCCTTTGGTTTAAGAAATGGAAAGAAGTTTTCCCAGAAATTCCCAGAGTTGAATATGAGAGACCACATCTTACGTGGAGATTGAGTGAAGTGATGGTTCAAATTATTCTTCAGTGTAATCCAAAAATAAAGGAATTGATTAAACCTGTGAGTTGGGGATATGAGTCATTCAAAGAACTGAAGATCGGTGAGGTTGGTATGACTAACTATTTTGCAGAGATATATAAAGATTGTCTTGGTTCCGGAAAGAAGTTCGATGAAACATTAAAGATTTTATGGGAGGAAGCACAGAGACATAAAAGTGTTTTAGAAAAGTTTTAGTTTAAATTTGTGAGTCACAATAATTTCCATTCCGTCGAGGGAGTATCGGTCGTTACACGACCAGTATAGGTTTCCCATTTTTTCGGATGGAAATCCTCAAAAATATGGGAGAACCTTTTCGATTCCCCGACGCAGTGCGTTCTGGCACTGCTTAGGGTCACAACGCAAAAGCCGCCCTACGGCGGCTGCGTTGTGACCCTACGGGGAATCGAACCCCGATTTAGAGCTTGAGAAGCTCCTGTCCTAACCATTAGACGATAGGGCCAATGTTATAAATCCAAGACATTCCTTGTATCCCTCGGGCTCTAAAAAACCTCCTGTTTCATTTCGACTTCGTAGGGCCAAGTAGAGCTAGGATAGCTAAAAAAAGACGAATAATCAAGGAAAGAAAACAAAACACTCTGCAGGAGAGTGTTTTGTTTTTGAGGCGTATTATGCCTGTTGATTGTATTTCTTTATAAGTTCTTGGAGTTCTGCGATGTGGGCTTCTTTATCCTTTTCCATTTTTTTCCATGTATTCATGATGTCATCATTTCCTACGGCATCTTTCATGTATTCATTTTTGATTCGCCAGAGACTTTTGTTTTCTTGTACGATTTGAACCATGAGATTGTAGAGGTTGTTTCTAAGCATTGAATTGTGTTCAGGTTATTTTTAATACCTTTAGTATAAACCTAAAACCACACAAACAAAAAGCCCACACATGGTGTGTAGGCTTTTGAGCGGGAGGTAGTAATACGGATATTACCAGCGTCCTGCTCGGTGTTTGCTTGTACGTAGTCGACCGGTTTCCCAGCCAAGCGTACAGGTTCGATCAACTTCTTCCATGAGCCCAAAGACGGGCTGAATCTGTCGAGGGGTTTCTGGCGCTTGAGGATCGAGGTTTTTTTCCACCGTTACTGTCTGTGGAGGTGGGGGAGGCACATTCAGAGACAATGTCTCTTGCGTGTGCTTTGTCTTTCTCTGACCAAGCTCTTTTGCTTGTTCAAAGAGTTTCTTTTTGCCTGTCGGTTTTTTAGTCCGAAGGGATGGCTCAAAGGAGGCTTTTCTTTGAGCTTGTACTTTTCTCTTTGCAGCAGAATTTTTCGCGAGTATCGATGCTACCTTGCGGTAAACATCGGCGTAGGAGTCCTCGTGCACTTTGTGAAGTACACAAGTCATCGCTTCTCGAAAAATCGTTGTCGCTACCTCCGAAGGCATTTGCATGCCAGTATGGTTTCGAATCCATCTCTGAATTCGAAGAGAACGCTCAGCAGAAACTTTTTCTGCCAGCGGAACAAGCCACTCCATTTCCGAAGGGGGAATGGAGTCATAGAGAATAGACATGGTGTCGATCCTTGTTGAGGTTGATGGTTTAAATGTACTCTGGTATGTAATTATACACCCAAAAACGCTACTTGTCAAATACTATATATGCCCGTGGGGATAACTAAAAAACGAGCCGTGGGCTCGTTTTTTGAGTGTATTATGCAAGGAGTTTTTCTACCACTTCTTTTACATCTGCGCCGTCGGCTTTGCCTTTTGTTTCTTTGATGACCGCTCCCATGAGTTGTCCCATCTTTGTTTTGTCAGTAATACCGAGTTTGGCCTTGAGATCGGTGGCGATTTTTTCAATTTCTGCTTTTGGCATCGCGCTTGGAAGATACTTTTCGAGAATGCCGAGTTCGTACTTTTCACATTCTGCGAGTTCGGGTCGTCCGCCGTTTGTGAACTGCTCAATAGAATCTTTTCTTTGTTTAACGAGTTTTTTCAAAATAACGAGAGCCTCCTCGTCAGTAACTTCGGTTGCATTTGATTTCTTTGCAATGAGGTCGCTCTGGAATGCAGCAGAGACGCTACGGAGTACCGTTGTCTTTTCCGTATCTTTGGCGATCATTGCTTCTTTTATATGGGCTTTGATTGTTTGATGTATTGTCATAGTTTGAGACGCTTGTGAATTAAAATAAGGCACCTGTATCTTAGCATGTTTCTCCTTTGATGGCGTATGCTCTATAATGAACACATGTCAGACGTACTCATTGTAATCGTTTTTGTCTTGGTCGGCATTATTCTCGCTCTCAATGTGGGGCTTTTTGTATTTTTGTCTCGAAAAAAAGAGGTCAAGCAGGATGATGGGGGGCTCAAGCTCATTTTGGAACAAGTAAATGAGCTCAACCGCACTATGGATCAGAAAATGGGCGAAACCAACCGCACCATGTCGGACTCAATGCGAAATCAGTTTTCTGAATCTCAAAAACTGGTAAATACCTTTCTCCGTGAAATCGGCACCATGACTGAAAAGGTAACTCGTGTCGAAGAGACCGGAAAGCAAATGGTGGGCTTTGCCGACCAACTGCAAAATCTCCAAGACATTTTGAAAAATCCAAAACAGCGGGGGATTTTGGGTGAGTACTATCTCGAAACACTCCTCAAAAATGTTTTACCTCCGGGAAGTTTTCAGATGCAGTATGCGTTTCTCGATGGTGAAATTGTAGACGCGGCGGTATTTGTAAAAGACAAGGTTATCCCTGTGGACTCAAAGTTTTCCCTCGAAAATTACAATCGTTTGGCGGGAGAAAAGAACGAGGTTGAGCGTGAGCGCCTCGAAAAGCTTTTTGTAAACGATCTCAAACTCCGTATTCAGGAAACAGCAAAATATATTCGTCCTCAGGAACGCACTATGGATTTTGCTTTTATGTTTATTCCGCATGAGGCTATTTATTATGACCTTCTTGTAAACAAAATTGGCGCTATCACTGATGAAACAGAGAATCTCATTCAGCGGGCTGCAAACAAATACAAAGTGATTATCGTTTCTCCGACTTCTTTTTTGGCATATCTACAAACGGTCATGCAAGGACTCAAAGCGCTTCAAATCGAAGAGACCGCAAAGGATATCGTAAAGAGGGTAGAGGAGCTTGGTAAACATTTAAAGGCGTATGAGGAATACCATAACAAGTTGGGTAATAACCTCGCTACTGTGGTTAATCAATACATGGCCTCAACAAAGGAACTCAAAAAAGTAGACAAGGATGTTCTGCGTATTACTGGTACCGCGGCAGGTCTCGACCCTGTTTTGGTGGAAAAACCCGATTTGGACGAGTAGGCTTGCCTTTTTTTAAGGTTTATGCAAGAATAAGCCAATCAAAAAGCCCTGTTACGGGGCTCTTTATTTCAAAAATATGGCTACAAAAAAGGCAATAACAAAGACAGAAAATAACACAGCAACAAACGCGTTTGCGGTTATTATGACTGGTGGAAAGCAGTATGTGGTAAAAGAAGGAGATATTCTCAAGATCGAAAAACTTTCTGACACTCACAAGGAAGGCGACAAGGTTGTTTTTGACACCGTGCTCGCACTCTCTTCGGGCGACAAAACTACTATCGGAGCTCCTCACGTTTCTGGTGCAAAGGTACACGCTTCAGTAAAGGAGATCGGACGAAATCAGAAAATCACCGTCATCCACTACAAACAAAAGAGCAAGTACTTCAAAAAGTACGGACATCGTCAGCCTTTTGTAAAAGTAGCAATCGAATCAATAAAATAAATTTTTTAAAGCAATTCTTTCTCGGGATTGCTTTTTTTGTGATTGCGTGGCATTATTTTTGGCGGATGTACACCCTCAATATCCTTCCTTGTTCGACTGAACATCGTAGACCGCGCCGTGTCTACCGCCCTACCAAAAAACACACGAATCGTCCTCACCCCAAATACACAAGCCCATTGGTCTACCCTCATCATCGTCTCGTGGTGATTCGACCTCCTCAACTCATTGAGGAAATCACCATTTTTGGTTTGCCTCGGTGGGCACTCTGAATACAAAACGCCATCATAGAGTGATGGCGTTTTTTTATTCGTCTCGTAAATGTCTCACGACGAGTTTTCTCTTGAGGAGCTTGCGTGGCTTTGCTCGCACAGGTATTGCGCCGTTTTCAATGTCGCGCATAAACCTCTCGAGAGATTCTCTTTTATAAATACGATAGTTAGACATGGGATGTCGCGTGGTCTGTAATTTTCCATTTTTGTCCCAGTTGCGGAGCGTGAGTGGGGTAACGCCGAGAAGTTTTGCGGCATCTTTTATCGTGACGAATGGTTCTGACATAGTAGTAATGTTTATCAAAGTATACCTTTTTTGTTTTTGGTGTGACAAGAGCGCTTGGCATCGATTTTTTTATAGAAATAGTGATGGTATACTTAGAACTACTATAAATAGCGAAAAATATTGTATGTTTTTTAAAAAATCTGAACATTCTAAAAAAATTCGAGTAGCGATTAACGGTTTTGGTCGTATTGGTAGAGCTTTTCTCAAAATTGCGTGGGAACATCCTGAGATTGAAGTTGTCGCGGTCAATGATTTGGGTAGCATTGAGAGTTTGGCGTACTTGCTTCGATACGACACGGTATATAAAGGCTGGGGACATGATGTGAAAGTCGTAGGGAGCAATCTCTCGATTGATGGCAAGAGTGTTCGGTTTATTTCTGAAAAAGATACAACAAAATTACCGTGGAAAGATCTGGCTATCGATGTCGTGGTTGAGTCTACAGGACTCTTTACTGCTTTTGATAAAGCGCAATTTCACATACAGCAAGGCGCGCGCAAAGTTGTTATATCTGCGCCAGCAAAGGGCAGTGATGGAAGCGTTAAGGGCGAGACTATTTTGATGGGTATCAATGAATCAAAGTTTGGTACGTGCGATATCACATCAAATGCTTCGTGTACGACAAATGCAGCCAGCCCTCTCATCTCTATTCTTCATGAGGCGTTTGGTATTGAAAAAGCTATTCTCAATACTGTGCATGGATACACTGCTTCTCAAGCACTCGTCGATGGACCAAGCAAAAAAGATTTGCGCGAGGGTAGGGCCGCCGCTCAAAATATTGTGCCGAGCTCAACTGGTGCTGCTATTGCCGTAACCAAAGCCTTTCCAGAACTTGAAGGATTGTTTGACGGTATTTCTATTCGCGTGCCAGTGCCGGCAGGATCTATCGTGGATGTTACATTTATCTCAAAGAAAAATACTACTGCCGAAGAAGTAAACGCCGTGCTCAAAAAAGCCTCAGAACAGCCTCGTTGGAAAAATATTTTTGCAGTTACCGAGGAACCACTCGTATCGAGCGATATTTTAGGCAATGCGCATGCATCTATCGCTGATTTGGAAATGACTCGTGTTGTTGGTGGAAATCTCATAAAGGTTATGGGATGGTATGACAATGAAATGGGGTACACTCACACGCTCGTTGATCATGTGGTGAAAACCGCGAAAGCATAAGACGCGCATGGAAAGCTATAACAAATTAGTTAGAGACAATATTCCTGAAATCCTCGACAAGAAAGGTGTCTCGTATGAAAAGAGAATTGCATCTCTCGATGAGTATAAAACTGAGCTGATAAAGAAGCTCGGTGAAGAAGTTGCTGAGTTTTCTGAGGCGGGCGATCCAGAGGAATTGGCTGATGTGATGGAGGTGGTTGAGGCTCTCAAGACACTTGCTGAGTATTCTGCCGTTGAGTCTCTTCGTCAGGAGAAAAGGGAAAAACGAGGAGGTTTTGACAAGAGAATCATTCTCAAGGGTCAAAAAGATTAATACGCCTTGTCTTGTGCACTTGTAGGGTAGATACTCGTGGATTTTTTATAGTATACTTATACGTGACTATTCCTATTACTCTTTTTTGTCAGCTTCAATGAAAATATTTATTGGATCAGATCACGCTGGTTTTGAGCTTAAAAAAGTTCTTATCGATTATCTTCATGATTTAGGTCATGATGTGCGTGATTTGGGACCTCAATCATATACTCCAGAGGATGATTATCCTGATTTTATTATTCCTGTAGCAAAGGAGGTTTCTCATAACCCAAGTGTACTTCGCGGGATTGTGATTGGTGGTTCGGGGCAGGGTGAAGCAATTGCGGCCAACAAGGTCTATGGTATACGAGCTACGGTGTATTACGGAGGCAATCGTGACATTGTAAAACTCTCTCGAGAACACAATGATTCAAACGTACTTTCCCTTGGTGCGCGTTTTCTCAGTATGGATGAGGCGAGACAAGCTGTAGGTCTCTGGCTCTCTACTCCGTTTTCAGGCGACGCACGACACAAGAGGAGGATAATGAAAATTTATCAAATAAAAGGTTAATCGTTTCTGTTACTCTTATGGCTCAAATTATACCCGCGATACTTCCACAGCATTTTGAAGAAATAGAAGACAAGGCATCTCGCGTTGCTCCTTATGTGACCCTTGTTCAAGTGGATATCTGTGACGGAAAATTTGTTCCAAGTACGACATGGCCTTATACCAAAGGTTCAGAAGAGAGTTTTAAGTTGATTCTCAAAGAGCAGGCGGGCATGCCTCAATGGGACACTCTCGATTATGAATTTGATCTCATGGTGTCTGAGCCAGAAAAGGTGTTTGAGCACTATGTCTCTCTCGGTGCTTCACGTATTATCATTCACCTTACCAGCGTTTCTCACGATTCTCTCGCCCAATTGCTTTCCGTGTATGGAAAGAAGGGAGGATATATGTCTATGTTTGATGTTGAAATAGGTCTCGCCATAACCCCTGACACCGATATCAAAGACCTCGGTGAACTCATCTCTCAATTTCACTTTGTTCAGGTTATGGGTATCACTAAAATTGGGTTTCAAGGTCAGCCTTTTGATTCTCGCGCTGTTTCCGTTATCAAATCTTTGCGTGAGTTGCATCCTGAACTTATAATTAGTGTTGATGGTGGCGTAAATTTAGATACCGCAAAAATACTCGTGGAGGCTGGTGCTGATAGGTTGGTTGTTGGCTCTGCTCTGTTTAAAACAGACAACGTAATTGAAACGCTTGAGGCGTTTGAGTCCCTTTAAAAATACATGCGCAATCTCACAGAGAAGAAAATCAAAGACCTTGAGCTCAAGGCGAATGCTATTCGCCAATCTATTATTGAGATGCTTTTTCTGGCTGGCTCAGGACATACTGCAGGACCGCTTGATATGGCGGATATTTTTACATATTTATATTTTCACGCACTTAAACATGATCCGCAAAAGCCCGAATGGATAGAGAGGGACCGCCTCGTACTTTCAAACGGTCATATTTGTCCGGTGCTCTATGCGACCATGGCTCATGCGGGATATTTTCCTGTTGAAGAGCTCAAGACGCTCAGAAAATTTGGAAGCAGACTCCAGGGGCATCCTCATCGTGAGTTTTTGCCCATGCTTGAAAATAGTTCAGGTCCTCTCGGTTCTGGTTTGTCTCAGGCTGTCGGTATGGCACTCGCCAATAGAATAGATGAGGGTAGGAGTTCACAAAGACAGTTCTACTGTTTGCTCGGTGATGGGGAACTTGATGAGGGTCAAAATTGGGAGGCTTTTATGCTTGCAGGCAAAGAAAAGATTCAAAATCTCACTATTATTATTGATCGAAACAATATTCAGATTGATGGGTTTACAGAGGATGTTATGCCTCTTGAGCCGTTGTGTAAAAAACTTGAAACTTTTAATCTCCATGTGCAAGAAATTGATGGACATAATTTTAGGTCTATTGATGAAGCGTTTGGTAAGGCGCGTGCAGTGTTTGATAAACCTTCAGTGATTGTTGCTCAGACGATTGCGTCAAAAGGTGTGCCTCAGTTTGAACGAAAGTATGAGTGGCATGGAAAACCTCCAAACAAGGAGGAGGCGATGCTTGCGCTCAAAGAACTTCGGACATTTGGCGGTAAGATTAAAAATGAGCATGAATAATGGTATTTCTTTATGATTTCTCCTTCTCAAAAATTAAATCAAAAAATATTTGACCGCGATGTCGAACAAGTTCCAATAAGACACGGATTCGGCAAAGGTTTGTTGTCTGCAGGGGAAGCCGACACTCGTATTGTTGGTCTGTGTGCTGACCTGACTGAGTCAACACAGATGCATCTTTTTGCAAAAAAGTTTCCCGAGCGATTTATTGAGATAGGTATTGCTGAACAAAACCTTGCTAGCGTTGCGTCAGGTATGTCTGCGATGGGTAAAATACCTTTTATTACTTCGTATGCAATGTTTTCACCGGGTAGAAATTGGGAGCAGATTAGAACTACTATTTGTTATAACGACAGAAAGGTTGTCATAGCAGGTTCTCATGCGGGTATCTCAGTTGGCCCTGATGGAGGTACACATCAAGCCGTAGAGGATATTGCTATTACCCGTGTTATCCCAAACATGGTGGTTATTTCTCCGTGCGATGCGATTGAGGCAGAAAAAGCCACACGAGCATGTGCACAAACCCCACATCCGACGTATATTCGTCTCGCGCGAGAAAAAACACCTCTCATTACTACCGCAGAAACACCTTTTGAAATTGGGAAAGCTCAAACGTATTTTGAGCCGGTTGTGGGGAAGGCCGAGGTCGCTATCATTGCTACGGGAGCCCTTCTGCACAAAGCACTTCTCGCTGCACGAGATCTTGAAAAGCAAAAAATTGGCGTAAAGGTGATAAATCTTGCCACTATTAAACCCCTCGATGAAAAAGCAATTTCTGCTTTGGCGCGCGAGTGTGGTGCTTTTGTTACCGTTGAGGAGCATCAGATTTCTGGCGGTATGGGATCGGCTGTGGCTGAGTGTTCTGCTCGACTACATCCTGTACCTATTGAGTTTGTCGGCGTTCACAATCTCTTTGGGCAATCCGGTACACCATCCGAATTGATTGAGCATTATAAAATGGGGGAAACGCACATACAGGAGGCAGTATTAAAAGTACTTAAAAGAAAAAATAAATGATAATAACTACTTTTTTTCCTCTCGATAATATTCAATTAACGGTAACCAATTTTACCTACTCACTCGGCCTTCTCTTTACCGTAATTTTCGGTATTGTCGTGTATCTCAAAAGTTCTCGTCATACCTCTCATGTGCTTTTCTTGCTCATGACGCTCGCTCTTGCGATTTTCCAAATTTCTCACCTTATTGGTATCAACGTTTCAAATGGTGAGGCGTCGCAGTCTATCTTTATGTTCGGTTTGAGTCAGATATTCGTAGCATGCCTTACGATTCATTGGATTTTAGCTGTACTCAAAAAAGATAAAGAGGAGAAGGCGATGCTTATCGGTATTTATTCAACGGGAATAATTTTATTTACATATTTTCTTACTCATCCTCTCGCATTTTTGTTGCCTTCTGTTTCAAAAATGTATCTCACTAACTACTACGTACCAGGGGAGCACTACTGGCTTGTTATTGTTTTCTTTTTTGCTGCTGCACTCTATACGAGCTATCACTTGGTGTACGCATATTTACATTCAGATGCGCAAACCAAAAACCGTATTAGGTATTTCATTCCATCGCTCTGGGTTGGGTATGGTTTTGCGCCTATCGCTTTTTTTCTCGCTTACAATATTGAAATAGATCCGCTTTATTCAAGCATTTCCACTCTCTATATCGTGCCCTTGGCGTACGGTATTTTGAAGTATGACTTGATGGATATTCGTGTGGTCGCAAAGCGTGCCCTGAGCTACGCAATTGTTGTAGGAAGTGTTGGTTTGGGTATTGGAAGCATAAATCTCGCTAATACATGGCTCCTAGAGGCTCAGCCGGGCTTTCCTGATTGGTTAGTGCCACTTTTTTCTTCTATTACTGCTGTATTTATTGGGGGGCTTGTTTGGGAAAAATTGCGAGAGCTTGATGTTCTCAAGTATGAATTTATTACTGTTGTTACGCACAAATTTAGAACACCTCTTACGCGTATAAAGTGGGCAACTGAATTTTTGCGTCGTGTTCCTGATGAGTCAGAAAAAGAGGAGGCTGTTCAGGAGATTGAGAGGGCAGATGAATTACTTGTTGAGCTCACAGACATGCTTATTGGTCTCTCAAAAGCAGATGATTCGAGCTATATGTATACCTTTGAAGATTTTGATATTCCCGATCGAATCAAAAAAATAGTTACTCTCGCTCGAAAGAGAATTGCTGATAAAAAGATTACATTAAATGTAATATGCCCAGTTCCGGTTTCTCACGTTCAGGCAGATGTTCGTCGCCTCTATTTCGTATTTCAAATTCTTATCGAGAACGCTATATCATATACCCCAGAAGGAGGTTCTATTACGATAACTATTCGTGAGGAAAATAATTCATGGGTACGTATTGAGTTTCAAGATAGCGGTATTGGCGTTTCAAAGGAGGATCTTCCTCGCATTTTTACAAAATTCTTTAGAAGTCCTGAGGCAAAAAAGGCAGATACCGAGGGCATGGGTATCGGACTTTTCATGACCAAACAAATTATCGAACGTCACAACGGTAGTATTTGTGTAAAATCAGAAGGATTAAACAAAGGAACAACCTTTGTGGTTAAAATGCCTTTTGTTCGTCAGGTTGGATAAGGTTTTTATTCAAGGGTGCGATGACTGAGTGCGTTTTTTATCGTCTCTGTGTCAGAGTATTCTATTTCTGTTCCCGTAGACATACCTCGTCCAGGAATACTGATCTGTATAGATGTGCCGATAATAAGAGGTCGAATCTGTGATTCGATAAACTCTCTAGTGTATTCACCCTCGGTTGTTATGCTGAGTGCGAGGATAATTTCTTTGAGGTCTGTTTTTGTTTTTTCGATGCGTTCCTTGAGCTCCTCTAGACGAACTCTTTTTTCTGGTTCTTTGTCGAGAATAGGGACGGTACCGCCAAGTATGAAATAGAGTCCATTGTATGTTTTTGTTTTTTCAATAGCTTTGTAATCAACATCTTTTGCTACAACAAGGAGTGTGTGTTTGTCACGAGTTACGTCTTTACAGAGAGAGCAGGTTTCTGTTTGACCTGTGTGGAAACGAAAACAGACAGGACACGACTTCATTTTTGAAGCAATATGTACGATTTCTTGAGAAAGAGTTTTACGGTATTCGTTATTTTGCGATAGAAGGAAATAGGCAAAACGTTCAGCTTGGCGAGGGCCGATTCCAGGAAATTCTTTGAAAAGCGAGACAAGTTTCTCGAAGGAGTCCATAAGGTTTTATTTTAACGCGTAAGTATCCAAATAACCACAGATGGTTTTAAAAACTAACGTTTGTTTCTCCCGCTTGGTGAAAATCTCCAAAATCACCTTTTTCAATGGAAACGAAGGTTGATTTATCGCTATCAAAGAAGAGTTTGATGGTTCCTGTCGGACCGTTACGGTGCTTTTCAATGAGAACTTCTGCATCTCGCGCGCGAGCTTGCTCACCTGACTCATCTTTTTCTCGGTGAATAAACATAACGACGTCAGCGTCCTGCTCGATAGATCCAGAGTCACGAAGGTCTGAGAGGCGAGGTTTTCCTCCGCGTGATTCTACGGCACGAGAGAGCTGTGAGAGAGCGAGAACAGGGACATTGAGTTCGCGGGCGAGGTTTTTGAGCGAGCGAGAGATTTCGGTTACTTGTTGAACGAGATTGTCATTATTTTTTGACTGTACAGGGACCATGAGTTGGAGGTAGTCGACAATAATGAGACCGAGTGGGCGTTCTGCCATAAGTCGTCTCGCTATTGAGCGCATTTTGAGGATGTTGTTTCCTGGTGTGTCATCAATGAAAATAGGGGCTTTCGCAAGTTTGTCCATGGCATCACGAATTTTGACGAAGTCATTTTCGATGTGAAGGTTTTTACCGGTACGGAGTTTCCATGCATCAATACGTGATTCAGCGGCGAGCATCCTGTCTACAAGTTGCTGAGAACTCATTTCAAGAGAGAAGATACCTACTGGTATATTGTGATTAACGGCAGCCTGACGAGCAATATCGAGCGCGAGAGAGGTTTTACCCATCGAAGGACGTGCTGCGAGAATAATGAGGTCTGATTTTTGTAATCCAGAAAGTTTATTATCAAGATCTCTAAAGCCGGTCGGTACACCGCGTAGCTCATCTTTTGTTTTGTGTAGTCTATCAAGACGCTCCCAAGCTTCCGAGAGGGTGTCTTTGAGCTCAACGAATTTATTTGAGCCTGAATAGTTAGTAATATCGAAAAGCCTTTTTTCTGCAGTATCGAGTATTTCTTCGAGTTCACCCGCTTCATCGTAACCGAGAGAGCCGATGAAATCGGCTGCTTCTATGAGCCGACGCATCATGCTCTTTTTCTGTACGATATCGGCGTAGTGTTTTGCGTTTGAGGCTGAAGGCACCTTTTCGAGAAGGTCAGCGAGGTAGGCTGACCCACCAATGTTTTCAAGCCTACCAACCTCTGAGAGCTTGTTTGAAAGAGAAAGGAGATCAATAGGTTCACCTTTTTGATGGAGATCAATAATCGTTTTCCAGATTGTTTTGTGTTTGTCAGAATAGAATGTGTTGTCAGAAATAAAATCGCTCACCTCATTGAGCATGTCTGATTTAATCATGATCGAACCGAGAAGTGCTTGCTCGGCTTCCGTGTTCTGAGGGGGAATTTTTATACTTCGTGCTTGTGCCATGTATCCATTCTAGCAAACAAAAACGACTCGCACTCTAGTGTAGTCGTTTATAATCTGTTTCTAAGATGTGTATATCTTATAGTTGCGTAAGTGTATATCCGTGTGGTGTATCTTTTATCTCAAACCCTTCTGCTCTTATTTTGTCACGAAGTTCGTCTGATTTTTTCCAGTCCTTTTGTACACGAGCATTTTGTCGTTCGAGGGCGAGCGCCTGAACTGCGGGAGGAATAACTGAGGTCTTTTCTTGTTCTTTTGTGAGGAGGCCCAGTAAGGCATCTATCTTTACAATTGTTGCTTTCTTGTCAGCAGGGGAGAGTGTGTCGTCTTTGAGAATGTCCCACACGAGAGCAAGTGCTTTTGGTGTGTCTAGGTCGTCACTAATAAAAGAAAGTGCTTTTTGTACGAGGTCTGTGCGCGCTCTACCTCCATTCGGCAGTTCGGCTACGTTTGAGTTCATTCGTTTGTATGCAGTTTGTGCAGCTTCTAATGCCTCCCATGTAAAATTCAGAGGTGTTGAGTAGCGTGCACCGAGGAGAAAGTAACGATAGGCAAGGGGGCTGATATTTTTTTCTTTGATTGACTGAAGGGTAAGAAAATTTCCTTCTGATTTAGCCATTTTACTTCCTTCGATTGTCACAAACGCGCTATGAAGCCAATAGTGAACAAATTCTTTACCGTGCGCGCTTTCGGATTGAGCAATTTCGTTGTTGTGATGAACTGGAATGTGATCGATGCCTCCAGTGTGTATATCAAAAGTTGTTCCGAGGAGCGCTTTTGACATGGCAGAACATTCAATGTGCCAACCAGGAAAACCAACACCCCATGGTGATGGCCACTCTTGCTCTCTCTTGTGATCGCTTGGAGAGAATTTCCACAGAGCAAAGTCTGTAGGATTTTTCTTTTCTGCGTGTGTGCCAATACGCTCACCCTCACGAATTCCTTGTATGTCTATATTTCCTAGTTTGCCATAGTGAGGGAATCGAGAGGTGTCAAAGTAAATACCGTCCGATGTTTTATAAGTAAAACCTTTTTTTTCAAGAGTTTTTACAATGGCGATTTGTTCGGGAATATACTCTGTCGCCTTCGGGAAATGTGTTTTTTCGGTGTCTATGTTGAGGTCTTTAAGGTTTTTGAAAAATATCTGTGTGTAAAAGTTCGCGATATCTTGTGCTGATTTGCCTTCGCGTGCACGAGCCTTTTCCATTTTATCTTCTCCTGTGTCAGCATCGCTTACGAGGTGTCCCACGTCGGTAATGTTGATGACTTGTTCTACTTTGTACCCAGATGCTTTCATGAGGCGCTTGAGAGTGTCTGCAAAGACGTATGCACGAAGGTTTCCAATGTGTGGATAGTTGTATACGGTAGGGCCACAGTGATACATGCCCACTTTTGGACGACCAAAAAATGGTTTTGAGATAGGTGTAAAGACTTCTTTTTTTCCTGTCAGTGTGTTGTGTAGAAAAATATTCATAGAGAGATGACTAGAGCCATTTTCGAAGGCGCATGAGTAATGCGAGGAGTGTTCCAAGGAGAAGCATTATGAAACCTACTGCCCAGAATTCGTGATCGGTGCCATAAAAAGGCTTATCGGGTGATTCAATGAGGAACCAGCTCGAAATAATAGTGAGAAACGACGAAATCAGGGTGATAGCAGTGAATGTTTTCATAATTTCGCTTTGTTTTGCCTCGAGGAGGGCATTGTTTGTTTCCCTGAGCTCACGAACAGACTCGTTGTGGCCGTGTATTTTTTTTGAGATATGATTTTCGGCGCTGAGAATCTTTTCAACGGTGTGGGTGTAGCTTTCTCCGAAAAGTGTTTTTGTGTGATTCCCAAAGGTGGTGAGGAGGTGTTCGTGGAGATCAAGGCAGTGTTTAAACGAAAGGAGCTCTCTGCTTACTTGAGATAGCTTGAACACCATCTTTTTTTCGTGACCACTAAATATTTTTTTCTCTATATCGGCGAGAGTGTCTTTGATCGACTCGAGTTCGTCATCCAGAGAGTTATAGAGCTCTTGTATCATATAAAAGAACACGGATCCGGCATTTTCACCCAGCTGGCTTTTCTTTTCGAGAAGGGAATGTACTTCAAAAAGCTTTGAAAATTTATGTATACCGTCTATAGCATCGTAGCGGGCGGTAACAATAATTTTTTTGCCGATAATAAAATCTATTTCTTGAACGGTGTCGTTGTGGCTATGTTTCCATGCGGGAAAGTGAAGGATGAGGTATATATAGTCATCGTATACATCAATACTTGGTTTTGTGTTGGGAAGAAGGAGACCTTGTGCGGCACTCGGATGTATTTTGTATTCATCCATTATCCCTCTCACTTCTTCGTTTGTAGGTGACTCTAGGTCAATCCACGTGATGTCTTTGTAGACGTGTTTTTTAATCATTCTTTTATTATAGAACAGTCAGAACATAATTACGAAACTAGTTTGTGGAGATTTTTGTCTGCTTTTGCTATATACTTAGAAGTACATACTGCTTTCTGTGCGACCGTGTTTGATACCTCTTATTACTGAGCTTCTGTTATGCAATTATTAAACCAAGAAAGACCTCTCGTAGGGTTTTTCTTTATGAATATTTAGGAAGATGCACACATCAAAAAGATTTAGCCTCGCGATTATTTTAGGTTTTGTCATTCTCGGGTCTTTCTCGTTTGGTTTTTTTGCTGGCTCTACTCAGGGACCAGAAAGCGCTGTGCCTGCGCTCATCGCGAACTCAGATTCTGCAATACAGGATTCTGTTGATTTTTCTACTTTTTGGAAAGCATGGACCGTTCTCAATGACAAGTTTGCGGGTACATCTACTCCACCACAGGAGCGTGTCTGGGGTTCGATAAAAGGTCTTGCTGATTCTTTTAATGATCCGTATACGGTATTTTTCCCTCCAGAAGAAGCAAAAATATTTGAGGAAGAGATCAAGGGTAATTTTGAAGGTGTGGGTATGGAAGTCGGAATCAAAGATGGACGCATTACCGTCGTTGCTCCTATCAAAGGCTCTCCAGCAGAACGTGCAGGCATCAAAACAGGCGATCAGATTTTGAAAATTGGTGATACTTCTACTGAAGGCCTTGCACTCGAAGCCGCAATCAAACTCATTCGTGGAAAAGCGGGTACTTCTGTCACTCTCACCCTTGGCCGAACAGGTGAAAAGGCACCTCTTGAAATAAAGGTAACTCGTGCTGTTATCGATATACCAACTATCCGCACAAAGACCAAAGACGAAGTGGCAACAGCGGGTTCGACACAAAGCGGTACAGGACTTCGAAAGGATGGAATATTTGTGATTGAGCTCTATAGTTTTTCTGCAAACTCAGCAAATCTTTTTAGAAATGCTCTCAAAGACTTTGTTGATTCAGGATCAAAGAAGCTCATCTTGGACTTGAGAGGTAATCCTGGTGGATATCTCGAAGCTGCGGTAGATATGGCGAGCTGGTTCCTTCCAAAGGGTGAGATTGTTCTCAAGGAAGAGTTCGGTAAACAAAAAGAAGAACATGTTTATAGAAGTAAGGGTTATGACATCTTTGGAGATGATTTACAGATGGTGATACTGGTAAATGGTGGTTCTGCTTCTGCTTCTGAGATTCTCGCGGGCGCACTTTCAGAAAACGGAGTAGCGACACTCGTTGGGACAAAAACTTTTGGAAAGGGGTCTGTTCAGGAACTTGTAAAGATTACCCCTGAGACTTCAATAAAGGTGACTATTGCACGATGGCTTACTCCAAAAGGTACATCAATTTCAAAGACAGGTATAACACCGCAGTACGTTGTTGAGTTTACAGAGGCTGATTTCTTGGATAAAAAAGATCCTCAGATGGAAAAAGCCGTTGAGTTGCTCTCACAGAAACAATAAAGGGGAGATGTTGAATAGAAAGCATTATTCTGGTAAGGTATAGCGACTATTAATCAAATATTTAATCCATATGAAGGTAGTATTACTGAAAGACATAAAAGGGGTAGGGAAGAAGAATGACGTAAAGACTATTGCTGATGGGTATGCTCTTAACTTTCTCATACCTCAGAATCTCGCAGAGGTTGCGACAGCTCAAGCTCTAAAGAATGTTGAGCTCAAGAAGTCTCAGGAGCTTGCGGAAAAGAAAATAAAAGAAGACCTCATTGTAAAGAATCTCAAGTCTATACACGATACACGTGTTGAGATTGAAGTTAATGCAAATGAACAGGGTCATCTCTATGATGGTTTGAGCAAACAGGATATTGCGACCAAGGTTCATGAATCTTCTCGTATAGACCTCCTTCCTGAATGTATTGAGCTTGAAAAGCCAATAAAGACTACAGGCGAGCACATGATTGATATCAAGGTTCAAGGAAAGACTGCTCGGTTCACTCTCGTTGTAAAAGGAAAGAAATAATAATAAAAAAACCGCTCCAGAGAAGGAGCGGTTTTTTTATTATTATTTCTTAACGTGCACTATGTTCTTTGTTTTTGACTTACCGTTGAAGCCCATTTTTCTCTTTGTTCCGAAAGAAACAGTACCTTCAGCGAGAGAGTAGATAGTGTAATCCTTTCCGATGTCAGTGTTTTCACCAGGAAGGGTAACAAGACCTGTTTGTCGTATAATAATAGAACCAGCTTTTGCTTTTTCGCCAGCGTAGAGCTTCACTCCAAGGTATCTTGGTCCTGAATCTCGTCCGTTTTTAACTGTACCTCCACTCTTTTTTGTTGCCATAGTTTTTTAAAAGACTTGCCCGTCTATGGGTTTCGTCTTGTTTTTCTTATATACTTAGATACATGAGTATACGGGAAATAGGTCAGAAAATCAAGGGGGTAGCCACGTTTATAGAAAAGACCGAAATATACCTTGTATTATTGATGATTTTGGTGGCTTTAGGGTCATTTTTCCTCGGCAGGCTTTCTGTTTTTGATGAAAGGGTAGTGCCGGTTACCATAGAGTCTTTACCGATAGAAAATCCTCGTGTTTTAGGTGCATCGACAGAAGTTTTTGAGCCGTCGATCGAGACTGTTCCTAAAAAAGAAACGACAGAGAAGGCTGTATCGCAGGGGACTTATGTTGGTTCAAAAAATGGTACGAAGTTTCATTTGCCGTGGTGTTCCGGAGCTCTTCGTATAGCTGAGGCAAATAAGGTTTGGTTTCAAACAAAAGAAGAAGCCGTGGCAAAAGGGTATACCCCCGCAGCAAATTGCAAAGGCATATAACCTTGTCTGTGTTTGCGGGAGCGGTTATCTGCTACAATGACTCAATGAGGCATGTATATCGAATAAGCTTACAGGTTTTTGCACTGCTCGTTATTGTTCTCGGTATCGTGGGACTATTCCTACCGATTCTTCAAGGCATCCTTTTCATCGTTGTTGGTATATATCTGCTCACCATTACCTCTCCGGCATTTAAGCATCGTTTTGATACTGTACTCATTCGTTTTCCAAGAATCAAAAAACACGTCGACACACATCATTCCCGTATACATTCATTTTTTAATAAGTTTAGAAAATAATTAGTATGATAATAGTAGATACAGAGACAACAGGAGTAGAACCTCATTCGCACTCAATTCTTTCAATTGCTGCTCTCGATTTTGATAATCCGAGCAATGAGTTTTACGGAGAGTGTCGCATGTTTGAAGGCGCAAAGTGGAGCGATGAGGCGGAGGCGGTACACGGTATACCCCAAGAGGTAGCTGAGGACCCTCATCGTATGTCAGAAAAGGAGCTTGTAACAAAGTTTATTGCGTGGGCACATACCATATCAGAACAAACCCTCGCAGGAGAGAACCCTTCTTTTGATAGGGATTTTATGCGCGCTGCCTGTGCGAGAAATCATATTGAGTGGAATTTTGCATATCGCACGGTGGATCTCCATTCGATTGCTTATGCCAAGTGTTTGGAGCAGGGAAGACCTATACCTACAAAAAACAATCACTCAGGACTCGGGCTCGATGCATTGCTCTCTCGTATCGGTTTACCTTCTAATCCAAAGCCTCACAATGCCTTGAGAGACGTTTATTTGGAGGCGGAAGCCTTCTCCCGGGTGATTTATGGCAAGAAACTGCTTCCTGAGTTTGAACCTTTTGATATTCCTCTCGAATATAGCAAAAAAGCTTAGGGCTAGAGGGTAGTATAAGCCTAGATTTTTAAGGGTATGTCAAGAAAAATACGGCTCTGTAAAGCCGTATTTTGCGCTTTGACAAGGGTGTTTGCGCATGGTGATATCTTGACAATAAGAACGTAAGGTGCTATAATGATAGTACATCAGAGTAATTCTCTGGTGCTTCTTTTTAAGGGGTATCGCTCTCAAAAACGTAAGTTGATAGGGCGCCACACTTTAAAAACAGAACCTTTACATTATGATGGAACTCACTACAGGCATTCTTTTGCTTGCATCAGCCTTCTCACCTTTGTCACAAGCAGAGGTATCGGAAGTAAAGGGAACAACTACACCTGTTGAAGCACAAGAACTCGCCCTTACCGAACATCCTATTACACTTGAAAATTATGTTCGTGAGTACTTTAAAGACGATCCTATTCTCGCCGAGATTGCTCAATGTGAATCTACATTTAGACAATTCGACAAGAATGGTAATGTTCTCCGAGGTAAAGTAAACGACGACGACATCGGTATAATGCAGATTAACAAGCATTATCACGAGGAAGACGCAGTTGAACTCGGATTCAATATCTATACCCTTGAGGGAAACCTTGCTTATGCAAAGTGGCTCTACGGTAAGTATGGAGACAAGCCATGGGTACACTCCTCGAAATGTTGGAGTAAGTATTCAAAGGTTGCTTTAAAGTAATCTCTAAAAAACAAAAAACCAATCCTTCATCGGGTTGGTTTTTTGTTTGTCTGAAATGAGGGATAGAGGGTAAAGAGGAGGGAATAGGGACACCTTGTTTTCATGCTTTCGATAGGTACCCTCCCTATCGGGGTAAAAAAGAGAGAAAAAGGATAAAGTGATTTTTATTTTTTCGGCGACATCTTTATAGGGAAGAATTAAAAAATATTTTAGATAGATCGTAGAGAATATTTTTTCAGTGCAGATGTCGTATCACAAGGGAATAAATTCATTATAGGGATATGTATGGATAGGAAGCTTATTATATACGTGTCGCACAATATATCTTTCCGGTAGGTAGTCTATTATAGAATAAGGGTTTGGCGCCTTTTAATCATTCCTTTATTCCTACCCCCTTCTCTTATTGTTTTAGATTTTTAATTACTATAAAAAGTTTTGTGTGATTATTTTTTGCATAGTGTTCTCTTCTCCATCTCTCCATTATTTTTTTATTTTTGGATCTCTGTATCGCATCTCATCCGACTCTTTGTATGTGAAATCATACATAAGGTGCGTTTTAAGGCTTCCACGATACTAAGCCATAAAACGAGCCTCTATACGCCTCTAGGAGCTATCCTCGATATCCGAGATGATACTTGGTAAGGGTACCTGGGGTCATCCAAAAATAATTTTTTCTATAGTAGGGGGTTTGTAGGTTTTTTTAATAAAAACACCTCCCCTTTTTTTATTTTTTATACGAGGGGAGGTGTAAGTGATTATTTTCTTTTTTCTTTGTGAGCTTTTTTTGAAATGCGCTGTTCAAAAAATTGAGATCCAATAATTCCTAGACCAATACAGGTGCTATAGAGTATGAAAAGCGGACCGAGGGGCAAAATGACGTCTCGTAGAGCACTTATGACAAAAATAAAGTACCACGACACAAAGGATATTGCCCCCAACATAAAAGAAAGGTGTCTCATGAGGCGTACTTTGGAAGTCATAGTCTTCGAAGGTGCATCAAAAGGTATCTTGAGTAGCCATGGTGTAACTATCATATTGAGCGCAACGCCATTTACAAATATGATGCCGAGCGCAATCATTTTCATCTGAAACTTTCCATTAGTGAGAAGGTTTTCTGCATCAAGTGAAAAGAGTCCTATACCAGTGACAAAGAGGATGAGGAGCGCTAACCAGAGTATTTTTGAGCATATTTCGAGTATAGACTTCTCCCCTTTTGATATGCGGTAATTTTTTAAGAACCGAAAAAAGAGTATGTCTGCAACTGTTGCGCCTCCGATACCGAGAGCTACACCAAGCAAGTGTAGACCTGTAACAATTGATCCGGGTTGTGACAAAAAGTGTTCGAGAGTCATGTATATCTTAGTATAGCAAAAATAAAAACCCTGTACGGGGTTTTTATTAGTACTTCCGAATAACTCCTTTTACGATAGCTACAATGTCGAGATCGTATTCTGGATAGATAGGTTTGTACTTTTTGTTTGCGGGTTCGAGGTACACACGACCGTCTTTTTTTCTAAAGTACTTCATAGTCCAGCCACCATCTATGTGTGCGATGACAATGTCTCCGTCTTTTGGTTCTTTTTTTGTTTTCTCGGCAACAACCATGTCTCCTTCAAAGATACCTTCTTCTATCATTGAGTCCCCTTTTACCTCGAGGAGGTAGGTTTTTTCTCTGTCTTCGACAAGGTAGGTGTTTATATCGAGCGTATCAGTGAGTTCTTCGTCGTGTGTGGTCGGGAAACCGGCTTCTACAAGACCTAAAACAGGCACTTCGTTCATTTGGCGTACGAGGGTAATCTTTCCCTGAGCATCCTTGGAGAGGACGCCCAGTTCAACAAGTTTATTAATCAGCTTGTATACTGCATTTTTTGACTTGAAACCCGTAAGAGACATGATCTCTTTGTATCCGGGCATTCTTTTGTGTTTTGTATAGAAAGCGAGAATGCTCTCTTTGTGATTATCAATCATAGAATAAAGGTTGAAATGAGACGCATTGTTTTCCCTAGCCAGTTGTGTGTCTGTGATCCATTGAGTGTGGAAAGCTGAGAAAGAAGAAATTTGTGTCGCTGAGATTCTCGCTTGTAGGAGAACCCTCGAATGATTTTCCTGTCTACTTCATTGTTGAGAATTTCTAACTCGGTCGTTATTGTTTTGATTAATGTTTGTTTACTCATACATTTTACTTATTAACTCGGGGACAACATCTATGTCTTAGTCTGAAAGACTTTAGAGATAGATTAGTACCCTTGTGGTACGACATCTATGTCTTAGTCTGAAAGACTTTAGAGATAGATTAGTACCCTTGTGGTATGAATATAGTATAGGTGAACTATGGTTCACCTGCAACAGTGGATAACTTACTGGGACATAAAAGTCCTTATCTTGTACAGTCTTTTAATTTACGAGTTGAGGAGCCATCTCTTGCATTTGAGTAGGCATGCCGTCTTTTACACGTCCCATGTTCTCGGTAAACGCTCCCCAGATGAGATCGATGAAAACATTTTTCCAGAGATAAATGAGTGGTGTCGAGAGGTATTCTCTCCAAACATAGGTAATTGCGTGCCCTACGTATGAGAAGTTTTTTTGAGTCACTGGACTTTCGACAAACTGCTGTAAGTCATAACCCAAAAAGCTAATTATGACGATGATGAGTACTCCTAGGATGATGAGCTTGATCATATAAAAAGTATATCATAGGGGCATATACCCTTTCTACTGACTTTTCGGCAAATATGACATTGGGTTGAGGTAGGCCTTTGGGTCTGCGAGAGGTAATACTACCGTCTTACATGACTTGCTTTGAGAGTATTTTTCCATAATAACTCCCTGAGTAGCGTATACACCAAAGTGGAGATGGGGACCTGTAGAGTAGCCGGTATTTCCGCTGTAACCAATGACGTCTCCTGTAATAACCTTATCGCCCGCTGCTACTTTTATTTGAGAAAGGTGT
Organism: Minisyncoccota bacterium; assembly: GCA_035438745.1. Classification (GTDB taxonomy): domain Bacteria; phylum Patescibacteriota; class Minisyncoccia; order Phycocordibacterales; family UBA6065; genus CAIMLU01. The sequence goes on from DAORIX010000003.1 coordinate 23,331, forward strand.
CCGTAAATAGTGGTGAGACCGTTTGCGTGTTTGATAAGTATCCATTTTCCATATGAGTAACATCCGCGCGCAATGTCGGTGTTTCCTGTCCCCCACACTACTCCCGAGAGGGCTGTTTTGACTGGTGTTCCGATGCCTGCACGAAAGTCTACACCGTTATGTGTTCCCGAAACATAGAGCCTGCGTGAGTCCACAGTCTTACCGAAGTACTGGGTAATGAATACGTTATCAAGTGGCCATGCGAGTACACCCGAACGCTCACCAGGAATACTTGAAGGATCGATAATGATACGAAGCGCTGATTCGTATGAAAAGAGCTCTTTCTCGAACTCGTCTTTTTGTTTTTGTTTCTCCTTGAGAAGTGATTCGTATTCAGACTGTTTGTTTTTTGTTTTTGATAGTAGGCTGTCTTGTTCTTTTTGGCTGTCTTCTACTGATATTTTTTTATCAACAAGTTGTGATTGATACGAGAGAAGTTTCTTTCTCTCTGCATCGAGATCATTTTTTTGCTTGGTGAGTGTTTCACTCAAGTCTTTTGCGGTAACGAGCCCCACTTTTACCATTCTTTGAAAACGGTTGAGACTCATTACTGAGTCCCATGCTGACGAAAGACTATCGTATTTGATGAAATTTTCTATGGTAGATTCTGATTCGTCCTGATTAATAGAAACAAGCGATTTCTTTAGAGCCTCCGAGTTGAGCTCGATTAACTTTTTTGTTTTTTCAAGCTCTATCGATAATTCTTCGATTGTTGAGTTGGCAATTTTTATATTTTTTTCAGTGAGCGTGAGTTCTGTTTGGAGTTTCTTTTTCGATATTTCAAGGCCCTTGAGCGCGGTTTGGAGTGTCTGTGTTTGTTTTGCGGTCGCGTTGTAGAGTTTTGAGTACTCATCAATTTCTTTTTGTAGTTTTTCTATCTCGGTAGATTTCTCATTGATTTGAGCACGCAATTGTTCCTCTGTGCCCTGTGCAAAAACTGTCTGCATAGGTAGTGCAGACAGAATTATTCCACCACAAAGGAGAATGCTACTTATTTTTTTGTAAATCGATACGTGTAATTGCATGATTGATTCGCTTTAGGGTCTCTTCTTTGCCCAAAATGTATGCCAAGGCAAAAGGATTTGGTGATTTTTCTTTACCAGAAAGCGCTACACGGAGTGGCCAGAGTACATTTCCTCGTCCTGACGCTTCTGCATATGCCCAGACTGCCTTTTTTACTTCATCCTCAGATGAAAACGAACCGTTCGCCAAAAGTTTCTGTACCTCGGCGAGATGTTTTTGTGTAAGGGAAAAATCTTTTTCTTCTTTCCAGAGAAGTTTTTCTATATCAAATTCAGGCGCTTTTATGTAATAGCCAAAATCACCTTCTTTGATCAGGGTATCTATATCAGCAAGTGTTTCGAGTCGCTCAAACACAACAGGAACTATTTTTGTGAGCATCTCTCTGTTTATCGCCTCAAATCCTCCTGCTTTTTTTAGTTTTTCCTCAAGATTCTTTATTCTATCCTCTAGATTCATTACTTTGAGGTGTTCTTTGTTGAGCCAACGAAGTTTCTTTTCGTCAAAAATAGCTCCACCTTTTTGGACCTTAGCAAGGTTAAATTCAGAAATGAGTTCTGGGAGCGTAAAAAGTTCTTTTTCTGTACCAGGATTCCATCCGAGAAGCGCCATGTAGTTGAGAAGAGTTTGTGGTAGATAGCCTCTATCGCGATATTCGGTCATTGCGAGCGCCCCTCGTCTCTTTGAGAGCTTTGATCTATCTCCCGCCAAAACGAGTGGCAAATGGGCGTAGGTAGGCTGTGGCGCACCGAGGGCTTGTTGAATGAGTATCTGACGAGGTGTGTTTGAAATGTGGTCTTCTCCACGGATAACGTGTGTGACTTTCGAAAGGAAGTCATCGAGCACTACCGCAAAATGGAAAACAGGCTCGTTAAAGCTTTTTGCAATAATGAAGTCACCGAGATCTGTTGTGTCGAATTCTATGTCTCCTCTGATCAAATCATGAAAGAGGACTTTTTTGTTTGGGTTTTTGAAACGTATTACTTCTGCTCTCCTCTCTTTTTGGTCTGTTGCTCCCTGTGTATCATCAGATGCTTGTTCTTTTGATACGTAGGCATGACCACCGCTGACGAGTTTTTCGAGATACTGTTTGTAGAGATCGCCTCGCTCGGACTGTCTGTATGTCTCATCAAAAGAAAGTCCAAGCCACGCAAGGCTTTCAAAAATATTTTGTTCGTATTCCTTTTTTGAGCGCTCTCTATCGGTATCTTCTATGCGCAATATGCAGGTACCTTTGTTTTGTTTTGCATAGATGTACGCAAAAACTGCGGTTCGATAATTGCCGGCATGGAGAAGTCCTGTAGGGCTCGGGGCAAAACGAGTTATTACTTTTGGGTGTGATGTAAAAAGTTTTGAAAGAAATGACATACGGTTTTTTAGATTAGCTTACGTGTGTTAAGGCGATTGCGATTATTTCTTGGGCGATTTTATCAGCCGCATCTGGATGTTTGAATGCCTTGGTTGCTTCTGACATTTTTTGTGCAACGTTCGGGTTTTGTGCGATTCGATTTATTTCTCCCATGAGTATATGAGGCGCAAGGTTGAACTCTTCGATTACAGAACACGCACCGGTGCTTGCATAGGCAAAAGCATTTGATCTCTGGTCATGACTCACATCTTCTGGAATAGGAATAATAATCGACGGCTTTCCCCATGACGCTATTTCAAAAATGGTTGATCCTGCACGAGACACAACGACCGTAGCTACCCCAGCAGCCATACGCATCGATACATCATTGAGATATGCAAATGGTTTATAGCGAAATCTGTCAGGGTTATCTCCAAAAACTACCTGAGCGGTATTGACCATTTCGTCAAAATTATTTTTTCCTGTTTGGTGGATGACATTGTAGCCTTTTACGAGATCAGGAAGGATTTCGATAATGGCATCGTTTATCTTTTGTGAACCTTGAGATCCACCGAAAATAACTACGGTCGGAACTTCTTTTGATATATCAAAAAATTCATGCGCTCCTTCAGTCAGAGGTTCGGCAATCTCTTTTCGGATAGGATTTCCCGTGTGTGCAACTTTGTCTTTTGGGAAAAAAGCTGCAGCTTGTGGATACGAAACAGCGATACGCTTTGCAAACTTTCCTGCCCACTTGTTTACACGACCAGGTTTTGAATCAGACTCATGTATAACAACCGGAATGCGAAAAAGTCGAGCGGCTATAAGTGCAGGAAAACTCACATATCCACCTTTACCGAAAACAACATCAGGAAAAATATTAAATATGTTTATAGAAGCCTTGATGATACCTACAAATGTTTTGAACACATCGAAAACATTGAGAAGAGAAAAATAGCGTCGTACTTTTCCGGCATAACATGTCACAAAGGTTATTTCGTTTTCATACAAAAGTCTCTCGTTATAGGGCGATGGCGCCATATAAAAAAGTTTTGCGTCTATAAGCTTTTGGTTTTTTATTATTTTTTTAAGAGATTGAGCAACGGCTACAATGGGATAAAAATGCCCTCCCGTTCCCCCTCCTGTAAGAAGAATTTTCATAGTTTCTTGGAATCGATTTTAATGAGAAAAGTATAGCACAAAAACACCTCGAAACAGAGAAAAATATCCTGAGGTTTTTATTTGAGAGAGGGTTTGGCGTACCGTGAAATTGAGAGCATTATTCCCACCGAACATAGTGACAAAAGGAGAGCCGAACTTCCCTGACTTACAAAGGGCAAGGTGATGCCGGAAACAGGTATGACACCAATCATCGAACCTATGTTGATGAACGCTTGAACGATCAGATAGGATGTCAGTCCCACCATGACAAGGCTTGAAAACTGACTTGCGAGTCTCGTCGCCAAAAGGAGCGCTCGTAAGGCAAAAAAGGTAAAGACCGCAATGAGCATTGTCGTACCAACAAAACCGAACTCTTCACCTGCGACGGCAAATATTGAATCCCCTACGGGTTCTGGTAAGTAGTTAAATTTTTGAACGCTTTGTCCGAAACCTCGCCCAAAAAGCCCACCGGACCCGATGGCGATGAGCGATTGCTGTATTTGATACCCTGAACCCTGACTATTCTCTGCGGGATTTATAAAGGTCATGATACGCGACATGATGTACGGTCTTGTAAAAGCCAGGAGGGACAATGCACACGCACCAATACATATCAAAACCAAAAAATCTTTTAGTCGTGCGCCCGAAGCAATAAACATTGCAACCAAACCGAAAGCGATTACCACAAAGGTGTCTGTATCAGGTTGAGCGAGGAGTATTCCTCCTGTGATACTGAGGAGTACAAGGAGAGGGACAAGGCCGTATTTAAAAGTTCTAACTTCATCTTTTACTTCAGATAGCCATGTCGCGAAATAGAGAATTGATGCAATTTTCAAAACTTCAGATGGCTGAAATGAAAAAGACCCAATGAGGAGCCATCTCGTAGCTCCGCCGTGGGACAGTCCTATACCAGGAATAAAAACCAGCACATTCAAAAGGAGTGTGCCGATGAAAATATAAAAAGAGTATTTTCTCCAAAAATCAGGTTGAACTCGTGAAAAAATAAAAACAGCAATAAGCCCGGGTATAAGTCCTACAAAAACTTGTTTAAAGGCTATTGATCCAAATCTCACAGAGTCGCGAGCAAGGAGTCCGAGGGATGCGGACCAAAAAATGAGCAGTCCTACCCCAATGAGAATGAGAGTACTTATAAAAAATTGTCGATCAATAGATTTTAATTTCCCCATAAAATTATCATACCATTTTTCTTGAGAGTATTGTCTTACTCGCCTGTCTCTTTTTTATAAAAATAGGCAAAGAAAAACTCCGTTGTACATAAAGCACAACGGAGTCGGAGTTTTCTGCGCCACATTATCAACGGGATAATAGGCAGCGAAGGGAAACTTGGAGTATGTTGGTGTGGCATCCACTAAACAATAAACTCCGCTAACCCAGGTAATCGAGTAAAACTTGTAACCTTAAGAGTTTCGTTCCGCCTCTTTTGATATGGTTACGTTTACTCTGATCTCAGAGGGTGCCAAAAGGGCAACAACCTCGAGCAATTACAACGTACTTACCCTCTGAGAGTATAGCAGATTGTGAGGTTTTGTCAAGTATTTTAACGCCTTTTAGCTAAACATGGCTTTATTGAGCCATTTTTTGGATAGTAGCATTTACAAGCGCCTGCATGTCGCTGAAACGGCCTTCCCTGCTTGAGCCCAAGAGTGCAATGACGACAGGTTTCATTATTCCCGCATTAAAAACAACGACGAGATTGCCCCCCGAAAGGTCTGTAAAGCCTGTTTTTGAGGCTATAACACCGGGAATGGCATCAATAACCTTGTTGGTGTTTTGCGCGCTGTGTACGGCAGAATCTGAAGAAATAGCAATATTCGAGTAGCGAGTAGCCTCAAGGAGTGTTGGGTACTCGTTTAACACATAGGAAAAGAGTTTTGCCATGTCCTGTACGGATCCATATCCACCAGAAAGCTCTCCCGAAAGATCGAGTCCAGAACCGTTGAGAAAGTATGACTGAGTGAGCCCGATTTCTCTCGCTGTTTTATTCATCGCCTGAATAAAATAGTCTTCGACAGGCTGAGTTGCAGGAGATCTCGAGAGTTCAGATCCGGCAACGGATGCAATAGAACGAATAGCATCGTTTGATGATACAACGAGGGCAAAATCGAGTAGATTTTTGAGTTTCCATTTTTCACCAACAAGGAGACCGCTATCCCCTTCTTCGAGTAAATCGTCTTTGCTAATTGAGACGAGCATATACTCTGGTAGTGTCTTTTGTGCAGTGAGCGCAACCATTACTTTTGTAACGGATGCGAGCGGAAGTTGTAATTCAGGATTTTTTTGGTAGAGCACTTCTCCGGTCGATGCATCGAGGACGTAGGCAGCCTTTGCTTCAATAAAAAGGGAATCAAAAGGGTTTGGTGTGGTGATTATTTCCTCGGTAGAAGGACCTTCCACAACAACCTCATTCTTTTTCTCTGGAGTTAAAAAGATAAAGAGCGCACATACACCCAAAAGGAGTACGAAAAGTGCTCCTTGGTAGAGTAGTTTTTGGCGTGTCTGGTGTATCGGTTCCATGGGTTAATGTGATTCTTCGGTCGGTGTTTCTGGTTCTGGAGCCGGAGCGTCTTTGTGCGTCGCTTTAAACGCCTCGATTTCTTCTTGAACTTTTGCGTATTCAGGCAACTCAGAAAGAGAGGTAATTCCCAAATGCGAAAGCAATTTAAATGTCGGACCATAGGCATATCCCCTTCCCGATCCTTCTTTGGTTTCTACACGCTCAATGAGTCCACGCACAAGAAGGTTTCGAATGATGAATGACGAGCTCACACCTCTGATGTAGTCAATTTCACTGCGCTTGATTGGTCCTTTGTAAATAATAATCGAAAGTGTCTCGAGTCCGGCTTTTCCTAGGTCTCGTATGAGCTCTTCTTTGGTGAGCGCTTCGATAGTCGCTGAGGCCTCCTGTGATGTTGTGAGGGTAACCTCGTCATTTTTTCTGACGAGAACAATACCTCTCTGTGAGAGAGATGCTTCGAGCTGGGAAAGCCCCTCTTGTATTTCAGCCTCTGTCTTTCCACACCAAAGTGCCAGTTTTTTTAGAGTAACTGGTTCACCTTTCCAAAAGAGTAGTGCTTCTAGTTGATTCTCAAGTTTCATGTTCTTTTAGAGTATCACGAATACCGCATACTGTTCCATCTTCAACCGCTAGTACCTCGGAATCCCCACCGACTCACTCTCCATGTGTATATCGTCAAAATGCTTCTCCTGTGTGACGGTGATGACGCCTTGTTTTACAAGCTCAAGCATTGCGAGAAATCCCACTATTACGTTTACCTTGTGCTCTTTTCCAACCTTTGCAAAGTCTCTAAAGCTCATTTTGATACTTGAGCTCACTCGTTCGGTGAGATTTTCAATCATATGCTCGAGACTCATCACTTTTTGCACAATTGCCTGGGGCAAGAATTCTTTTTTGGGAAGACTCAAGAGGATGGTAAATATTGATTTCTTTATATTCTCGAGAGTCATGCTCTCATCGGGTGAAAAGACAGGTGTGACGGGCCTATCGCCTCGTTCAAAGAGTATGTGTTCACCAAAACGCACCTTCACATGAAGCGAGAGTTCTCTCATGCGTTGATATATTTTGAGACGGTCCTCAAGGTCTCGTATGTTTCCCTCCTCTTCTTGGGTTAGAGGAAGTGTAGGTAGAAGGGATTTTGATTTTATGAGAAGAAGTGTGGAAGCAATGAGAACAAATTGTGCGCTTTCTGCAACGGGAAAATCACCGAGCTTTTTTACATACTCGATATAGTCATCAGCAACTTTTGCTAGAGATACATCGTTGATAAAGAATTTTCTCTTTTCAATGAGATCAAGCAAGAGTTCGAGCGGACCTTCAAAAACATGTGTCTGTACCTTGTATCCTGTTCCGGTCATGTAGCTAGAATAGCACGATACAGTGTTTGAAAAAATAGAAAACCTTCACAAAAATGTGAAGGTTTAACTTGAAATAATTCAAGTAAAGAGAGCAGGAGTTAGATATAAAAATATCGAACTCTGTGGTGGGAAAAAATCCCAAAAAAGTTCCTATGGCGTCGACACGAAGTCGAGTAATGCTTTAAGGAAACGCCAGACTGTGAGGGCAAGCAGTGCCCTTTATTGATTCAACTATTGTCGAATCAAACAGCTTGGAACAAGATTGCAAAGAACCTTACTTCCTCCTGTATTATACGACACCCCATACAAAAAGCAAGGATTTTGTGTGGGGTGTTTTGCTTGTTCTAATAATAAAAAAGACCGCTGAGTTTTTAGGCTCAACGGTCTCGCTTTCATCAGATATCTTGTTATGGACAGGTGATGAATGTGTACTGTCGATTAGAACTAAGGAGTGCCGCTGCTTTGGCCATCTGTTCAAAAGTGACCTTTTGAAGCTCATCCCAGACTTCCTGCATGGGTATGATTCGATGATCTGAAATCAGATCGCATGCCGAGTTGTTGGCAAGGCCTGATCCCGAAAGATCGATCATGAGGCATTTTTGCTTGCAAGATTTAAGCTTACGCTCGAAAACATCACGCCTCAGTGGAACCATCGAGATGCAATTTCGAACGAGATCATCAATGTAAGGTGTGGCATCGGGACTGATTTGTCCCTTAACCTCATACTCATACACGTCATGAAAATTCTCGTAAGAGTTGCCGATACTGTAGGCGAGACCACGTTTCTCGCGAGCCTCATCAAACAAAACCTTGCCGAGTACCTGATTGAACACCCTAAATGCTTGCCGAGGGAAATCAGCAGGGAAAGCCCATGTCGCTTTGTATTCCGTCTGGTCAACCTTGAAGTTGACATGATCGGAAAACTTCACAGTCTTTGTTTGTTCCGTAGGATTCTTAATCTGATTGAATGGCTGCGGAATTGGATTCCGAATGCCGTCCTTTCGTATTCCGAATGGACTCTTTTCGAGCTCAGCGAGCACTTCTTCGATCCGTAAACCTCCGATGATCACCAAGCTGATGTTAGCGGGAACATAGTGCTTGTCGTAGAAACCTTGCAGGTCAACTTCCGTTGTTGAAAGAAAACCCTCTGGCCGACCAATCGGTCGATTCCACGTTTCAAGCCGATGTCCTTTGAACAGAGCCTTACGGATCTCCATGTCCCACTCCAGTTTTTCGAGGAATGGATAGCGTCCGTTGAATTCACGCAAAATCACCTTGCGTTCGCGCTCTACATGCTTTTCGATTCGAGCTCCGAGGAGCATTGATCCGAAAAACGTTAAAGCCTGACGAAAAATAAGGGTTTCGGCAGGGACACCAAATTTGTATCGAGTTGCGAGGTATTCTGTAGTGCCAAAATTAGCCTGACCACCACAAGTTTCGAAAAACTCCTTCAAATTATCATGCTCAAATTTTGGGGTATTCTTACTAACAGCGTGCTCCACAAAATGTGCCAGACCCGGCATTGCTATCGGATCTTCTCGTCCACCACTGTGAACAACAACCTCTACTCCAATCCAGGGACGATCCCAGAATATGGAGTGGACTTCAAGTCCGTTTGATAGAACATGTTTGGTAAACTCTGCATAAGGGTCGTACATCTGTAATTCTCCTTTTTATGTATTGTGAATGTGCGTTGTTTGTTACTCTAAACTCTTTAAGTATAATAACACATTTGTTGACACTTATCAAGCATCTTGCCTTAATCAAGGAAGCTTTCTAGACGTTTCGTCTACGTATTACCGCTGTGCTAGCTGTCAGATTCAGCTTTGCTACAAGTTTTTCTTCGCCTTCTTCACCTCAATACCGAGTTCTATGAGTTGTTCGTTCGATACTTCCGAAGGACCCTGCATCATGAGATCTCTACCCTCTCCTGTTTTTGCAAATGCGATAACTTCGCGAATATTTGGCTCGTTTTGAAGTATTGCCATGAGACGATCAAGTCCCCACGCTATACCGCCGTGAGATGGAGCACCGTAGCTAAATGCTTCGAGCATGTGACCGAAACCTGACGCTATTTTCGCCTCATCATATCCCATAACTTCGAGTACTTTGCGGAGAGCCTCTGGTTTGTGATTTCGAACAGAACCGCCTCCCACTTCAAAGCCGTTGAGTGCTATATCGTATTGAGTAGTGAGAATATCGGCAATATTTTCTTTTTTCATGAGCATATCCATGTGCTCTGGTTTTGGCGCAGAAAAAGGATTGTGGGTAAATGTCCACGCACCCGTGTCTGTTTTTTCAAAGAAAGGAAAATCAATTACCCAACAAAATGCGAGGAGGTTTGGATCATTTTTGTCAGTTCGAATGTCTGGCTTGTCACTATTGTATTTTTCCATCGCTTCTTTGTAGGTAAAACGAGGGAATGGAATTTGCTGTATTCTCTTTTCGGGAGCAACCGTCTTTACGAGATCGATGAGGAGGCGTTCGTTTAGAGCCATGACATCTTCGCGTTCAACAAAGCTCATTTCCATGTCGAGCTGAGTAAATTCAGGCTGACGATCACCTCGAGAGTCTTCGTCGCGTAAACATCGTGCAATTTGAAAGTACTTTTCAAAGCCAGAAACCATGAGGAGTTGCTTGTACTGCTGAGGAGATTGAGGAAGCGCGTAAAACTTCCCTTTTTCCATACGTGATGGCACGAGAAAGCCTCGAGCTCCGTCGTGAGTAAATTTCGTGAGGAGAGGAGTTTCTATTTCTGTAAAACCTTCCTTGGTAAGCCAGTTACGCACAAACATGCTCACCGCGTGTCTGATACGGATATTTTTCTGGAGACGAGGACGACGCAAATCGAGATAGCGGTATGTGAGGCGACTCTCTTCACCAATTTCTTTACCCTCAGAACGTACATCTATAGGCGTAGTCTGTGCTTCGTTGACAACACTCATTTCGAGAATTTCCATTTCGATAGCGCCGTTTTGTTTGTCTTTCTGAATATTTTTTTCTGGGCGGGCATTTATTTTTCCACGTACCTCTACTACCCATTCCGGACGAGTCTTTGAAGCAATTTCGTGTACTGTCTTTGCATTAGGTAGCACTACTCCTTGTACATAACCTGTCATATCTCTGAAATCAAAGAAGATGAGCTTGCCCTGATCGCGTCTGATATCTACCCATCCAGCAATAGTCACCTCCTTCCCGACATGCTCTTGTAAATCTTTTATATATATTCGTTTCATATTTTTATTGTGTTAAAAAAGAAGGTCTGTTGTTTTTTGGCAAACAAAAAGCCCCTCCGAATTCATTAGTTCTAATAAATTCGCAGGGGCGATTGTGTCGCGGTGCCACCCTGTTTTTGTCTTCGTTGTACCGCATCAGGCGGAGTCTGGAAGATTCTACTTACCCCGCTTTGGGGCTTTCCTTCTTCACCTCACCGGTGTCAGCCGGATCGTTGGTATGTCTAAACTCTACTGTATTTAAACAGAAGGTGCAACTAGGAAATCTTGAGGAGAAACTTGATGAGAACTTCGTTCTTGATACCTGTATATTTGAGTCCAAACGGTGTGATGTCGAGGCGAATTTCCGCTGAGTAGAAATCGTCTTGAATGGTTACAGGAAATGAGAGTTCTTTTTCAACACCACGGAATGACAATACACCGAACGCTGTTGATGTGCCGTTCTTTACCTCGAGTGAGGTGAGTGTAAAGGTTGTTGTTGGGTACTTTGCACAATCAATGAGATCCTCGGCACAAAGATGCTTCTCAAGTGAGGCTTTTTTCTCAGCGTCTTCTTTTACAACAGAAACACTTGCGGTATCAAAAGAAACTGAACCGTGAAGTTTGTTGCCGTCTCTAAAGAGATTGTGTGATGCAGTTTTGAAAGTTCCTGTTTCTTCCTTGCCTGGTCCATAGCCGGTAAAAGAAAAGTTAGACATGTTTCCATCTATAGAAACAGGAGTACCTGTCGCAGAAACCGTGGTATCGGTCACCGTGTCCCCTACCACTGCTTGTGATGCGCTCTCTGGAGCTCTTGTTGTATAAATTTTCCAAACTCCCACCAGAGCGAGCAGAACGACAAGCGCGATAATTATTTTTTTCATTTTTGTATTTTTTATTTAATAAATGATAAACCAACTTTCTCTTTCACTTCTTTCATCTTGTTTTCAGCAATTTTTCGAGCCTTCTTTGCATTCTTCTCGAGCATCTTTATTACTTTCTTCGGATTCTTTGCTATTTCTTCACGACGTGTACGAAGAGGGGTGATAAAAGCTATCAAATCGAGAGTGAGAGCTTCTTTGAGATCCTTATATTTACCTTTTTTCTCTTCGTAGAGCTTGTCGAGATACGAGCTATCGCGGACAAGTTCGTGGATAGCGCGTACGTGTACCGGTGTATCTGTTCCTGAGCCTGTAACGATGCTCATCACCGCCTTTCGTATTTCATCATCTGTGGCAAAGAGCGGAATAGTGTTTCCGTAGCTTTTGCTCATTTTCTGACCATCAATTCCGGGGACAATTTTTGTTGTTTCGAGTATCAGAGGCTCTGGAAGTTTGAATGTGTCACCAAAAGTTCTGTTAAATTTTTCTGCCGTGTCGCGGGCGATTTCCAAGTGCTGTTTCTGGTCTTGTCCTACTGGCACGATATCTGAATTGTACATGAGTATGTCAGACGCCATGAGAATCGGATAATCAAAGAGCCCCACGTTTACTTCGTGATTTTTTGTTTGAGCGTCTTTGAAAGCGTGCGCTCGCTCGAGATATGGAACAGTAGTGAGGCAGTTGAAAATCCACGTGAGCTCAGTTACCTGAGGCACATCTGACTGCTTGAACAGAACAACATTTTTTGGATTGAGGCCTATGGCGAGATAGTCTATGGCGAGATCGAGAGTGTTTTGAGCAAGCTCTTGCTTTGTGCTCGGTTTTGTAAGCGCATGAAAGTCAGCAATGAAAACAAAAGCGTCGAAATCTTTTTGCAAATCAACAAACTGCTTCATTGCACCAAAATAATTGCCAATATGAGGTCTACCTGTGGGTTTTACACCCGAAAGAAGTATCTTTTTAGCTTGTGCCATGAAGAAATGATATCAAAAAATAGCCTTTTTGGGAAAGAGTTTGACTAAGAAACCAGTGTTGTGATTTTTATTTTTTAAAAATCAATCGTGCTATAATGTAAAAATATGACGAAAGATGTTCTAATAATCCCAGGATTTGGCGAAAATGAGACCGAAGAATCTTATAAAAAGCTCAAAGAAAGGATTCTTGCTGTGGGTGACTCAACAGTGAGGTTTTATAATCCGAAATGGAATCGCGGTACAACAAAAAACTGGCTTGCTGACTTCGAAAAAACATCAGGGATTAAGCCAGAAACGATCGTTATTGGCTTCTCTATGGGTGCGTACATCACATTACTTCTTGCGGAGCATCATAACGCCTCCAAAATAGTATTCGCTTCCCTATCTCCTTATTTTAAAGAAAACATTAGTCTTGTACCTGACAGTGCAAAGAAATTTTTTGGTAAAAAAAGAATTGAAGATTTTTTAAGATATTCAGTACCTGAAAACATTAAAACACAAAACCCTGTTTTTCTGTTCGGTGAACTTGATTGGGATATTGCGATAGACCAAGCAAAAAGATTGGCGAAAAAATATAATGGTCTATTTGAATTTATAGGAAACACCCCTCACGAACTCACTGAGGAGTATATAAACAAAATAGTCGACCAAGTATAAGTTGGTCGACTAGTGTTAAAACAAGTTAGCTATTGCCGAAGCGATTTTGTTTGAGGTACTATCCGAGAAAAAACCTCGCCAGTCTCCGCAAGGGTTAATATCAATAAGTATTAATTCTCCTTTTTTACTAAGAAGGAACTCAGGACAACAAAAACGTAGACTAAGTTTTTTACAAAGCTTTGTAAGCTTATTTGAAACCGACTCAGGCATGGTAAACGGTATCCACTCGCGTTCTTCAGCGTCTTCTCTTAAGTCAATTGTCAAAGATAGATTTGATTCGCGTTTCCACGAAACAAACCAAGATTTATCTTCGACAACAAACCCACGAATATGAGCAATGCTTTCAACCAGTGTCTGCCACTGCCACAATAAAAATGAAGAATCTTTGACAGTAACTGAATTGGTTGTCGTCACAATCTCTTCTTTTTTTGATAGACACGAGAAAGATACAACCGAAGGGAAACCTAGCTTCTTTCTGTATTGAGCCCTGTTACCTAACATTGCATGTTTTGTCTTCAAATTGCCATCGAAGGTCTCACTGGGAACTTTCAGTCCGATCTTAAAGGCTTCTTTAAAAACATACAATTTTGAGTCTGCTTTCAAAATAGAATCGAATACTCCTGGCATATGTGGTACCGAGGAAAGAGCATATCTTAGATCGTTTACAAACTGAAACACAGCAGATCGGTATTCCCCTGGGTAGGGATATTTAGACATATTAACTGAGTAAAGAGTGTCTTCCCTCGGATACGTGGCAAACCATAACCCCTCAGGAACAATTAGTTTTTTTCCTGAGTAAAGGGATATATGATTTCTTTTTTGATGTAAGGCTACTGAACCGAAACTAACAGTGTTAGTGCAAACAGGAAGAACCCTGATGCTTCTTTTTTTGGCGTAGTGGCTAACTAAATCGACTTGAGTGTCTTCAACCAAATGAGTAATTGCTATTATAGTTTTCATAAATAAAGAGAAAACCACACAACCTTATCCCACCTTAGAAACAAGGAGGAGGCTGTGTGGTTGCAAGAATGGCTGTTGTTCAGCCACAATGATGACGCGTGATACGCTTACCATTACATTGAGTCGTCTTCTCAATCGAAATGGCTTTGCGGTTCACTAACGTCTTGACTTGATTTTTCTTCATGAAGAAAAACAGACGAGACTGTACAGCCCCCTCATCCACTTAATATGAATGATGTAAAAGAGCAGGACTAGATTTCAAGTTAAAACTTTTTTATTTGTTTGTCAAGAGGCTCTCTATTATTTTTTAATTTTAACCAGATTTAAAATTTTATCACCCCCCCCTATTTTGCCTCAGGGATTTCGATATAGAATTGTGAGCCCTTACCCTCGCCTTCTGACTCAGCCCACATATGTCCACCATGAGCGGTGAGAATTTCTTTTGCAATAAAGAGCCCGAGACCTGTGCCGTGAATGTTTGCATCGCTTGCGTTATCAGCGCGACTAAACTTTTTGAAGAGTTTTGGCATAGTCTTTGGGTTGATACCTACACCGGTATCAGACACCACAAAGCGAACATTTTTGTCTTTCTTTTCGAGAGAAAGCGTAATCGAACCCTGAGGAGTATATTTCACCGAGTTATCAATAGTGTTGACGATAACCTGCTTAAACTTATCCACATCAGCTTTAATTGGAAAGCTATCACCCGAAACCGACACATTGAGTTTGAGGCCTTTTGTTTCTATGTTTGTCTTCTGCTCACGCACAACCTCATCGAGCAATTCTTTGAAATCAATAGGCTTGAAATCGTATTTCATGGTGCCCAACTCCATACGAGAAACGTTGAGGTAATTTTCCACGAGACTTATGAGTGTTTTTGTCGAGGTGAGAATTGTCTGAACAGCCTCTTTTACAGGCGGTGTGGTTTGCCCCATTTCACCCTCGAGAATGAGAGATGAGTAACCACGCATAGACGTGAGAGGGCTACGAAGCTGATGTGTCGCAAAGGAAATGAATTCTGTCTTCTGCTTGTCGAGCTCTCTCAGTTTTGTGTTGGCCTCTGCCAAACCAGTGTTTGAGACTTGGAGTTGAGTAGCGAGCTTTTCCACTTTTTCTCGCACGTCGGCTTCCTTTTTAGCGTTTTGAAGGAGTAACACACCGAGAAGTATGGACATACCGAGTGTTACGAGGCTGAGAGTACTTTCTGCTGAATCCTGAAGGAAGAGAAATTGAGATCCTGCCATGATGATGAGGGCGTACGCGAGCACCTGAGTACCGAGAAGTCTAAATTGGAATACCCCGAGGTTTGTAATGGCAAACACCATAATGATGAGAAAGAGTGGCAAAATAAACAAACCGTACAGGTTTATTTCATATACAGCTGTCGTTGCGGCAATATATTCAGTAATACTAAACATGGCAAAAAACAACACGATGGCAGTAAGCACTGTTATGTTTTGGATTTTTTTCTTTGAGTCAGATTGTCTCCAAGACAAAAACAAAGACCAGAACAAAAGAACAAGAGCTGCTATTTCCACAAAAACTTTATAATCAACAGACATCTCATTATTCGTTGCCTCACAGGCAGGGTGATAGAAATCGACAACAGAGTTACCAGTTATCGTGAAGAAAAAAGAAGGAATTATGAGGGTGAGAAGTATGTATTTCTCAAGCAGGGAAATTTTACCCCTCGCTAAGATTCCAAAAAAATAAACTCCTAGCACAAAGAAAAGGACATTCACGTAATCAAGCCATGACCACGTAAAATAAACTAAGTTGTAGTTCGAAGATACCCAAGGAAATATGTCCCCTATTAACCACAAAGAAAAGCTTAGGGTAAAAGCAAAAAAACCAATGGCTAATTTCGAAAACTTCGTTTTAAAAACAGCGTAGGCACTTAGGAACAACGCTAATATTACAGGAACAAGGTGAGAATAATAAGCAATAGTGTGATATTGCTTTGTCGTTTCAAAACATGTGTTTATATCCATGCTCTAAGTATAAATGATTAAATCATTTACGACCATGTAACTTTTCCGCAATAAAACTTTTTTCCTCGTGAGGATAGCTTATCCAATACTCATCATCTTCGGTATCTGTTGGCTCAAGCGCAACAATAAGGGGCTTCAGTCCTGTTTCTTCGTACACATGTATGAATGCTGGCAAAAATATTTCTCGCGTAAAGAAAGATTCTTTTTCGTTGATCATGAAATTTTCAAACTGAATACCGTTTTTTATAAGTAGAGATAAAAAAGAACAGTAATAACCCTTGGGGTTATTACCGTGTTCAATGAGCCAATCAGAGGCGTCAAAAATATTTTTTTCTGTAAGTTGTGGAAATTCTTTAAAAAAGAGATCGTGATGAAAATCAACTAGAGACTGACCGGAGATTGTTTCAACCGAAGAGACACTTTTACCATTTGCGTGATTAAAATCAACAGCACTGAGAAATTCTATTCTTGATTTATTATGTTTATCCTTTCCTAAGAAGAGACGAAGTTTACCGAGAGAGTGTTTCCATTCGTTGTTTGAGGTAAATTTGTCTTTCTTTTGTTCAAAAATAAGGGGGTCTAATCCGAATTTTTTAGAGAGCTCAACATAACGTCGTATCTGATAATTCGGAGTAATGAGACATACATAGAGGAGGGCTCGTGGATTATTCTTCATTGCTTCGGGGACAAAGTCAGGAAAAGGAATAGAGCTATCTTCCCAGCGTCTTTTTAGTTCAACAACAGCTTCCTCGATAGGCGTGTATACGAAATCATCAAAGTCTTTTCTGCTAGACAGAAGGTGCTCGATATCCACATTGAGTACTTTTTTGGGTTGATTTCTCATTTAATTAAAACTTTGTTACACTATACCTTATGCTTATGGTAAAGACTAAGGTCGGACCAAGCACCATAAAGGGAGCAGGTCTCGGTCTTTTTGCAGACGAATTTATACCAAAAGGTACCACTACTTGGCGATTTATGCCAGGCCTCGATATTATTGTCCCTGAGGATATACTACTCCAATTATCAGAAGCCTCAAGAACCTCCTTCTTAAATTATTGTTACGTCGACAAGTTTACGAAGCACTTCATCCTCTGTTTTGATAATGAGAGATTTATCAACCACTCAAAAACCCCTAATATCCGCCAAAGTGATGTTGAAAGTGAAACTGACGGAACAGAAATAGCGGGACGGGATATAAAAAAAGGCGAAGAAATGTTTTGTGACTATGAAGAATTTGATTTTGATGCCTATCGAAAACTGAACAAACTCGATATTTATGCACACATGATCGAGGATGAAAATGAGAGAGATAAACAGATTGAAAATTTCATTACGCGATTATTTACCGTCAACACAGAAGCAGCAAAAAACGCACAGGCCCTTAAAAGAGCCCTCGATTTGAGACCAGCAAAGAAAAACTGGCTTAAATCAAAAATTTTCGGTTTATAGCAAACAAAAAAGCACGAGGGACTTATCCCCCGTGCCTGTTTTATATCCTCTGCCACAGTTCTTTAACTGCAAGCACTAGAATCCCCGTGCGGAGAGTCCAGTACAGATTTGCAATCAACACTGCGACAAAAAGGATTACCCAGTCGCGAACACTGACACCATCAAACTGTTTCCGCCTGTAATGGACAGCCACAATAAACGGATCAACGAACGCGCTGAGGATGAGAAAGATTCCAGTCTTCGCAATCTTGCCCGAGGCACTCTGACTTTCTTTTTTGAGTGCCCAGACTAGAATTTTCTCAATCCGGCCTTTTTCTTCCTGATGCTCCACATCTTTGAGATAGGTAGCGCCCACCCAGTCAATCTTCATCTTGTCGAAAATGACGAGAAGAATACCGCACTGAATGAAAGAGAGAAAAGCCATCATGAGACCTCCATAGACCAGTCCGTAATATCCGACGACTGCCATATAGAGGGGGTAATTGAATACCCAGTTAAAGATACCGTACAGAAATAAGCCTGTGCCCATCTCTGCAATCTTTCTTTTGTGGCTTACGAGCCACAGTTTCAATGAACCATAGGTGGTCATATTCCACCTCCCTTCTTGATATAATTATAGCATAGAATATACAAAAAAGCAAGCCCTTTGTGAGCTTGCTTTTAAAGGCTTTATTGAGGCACTTACTGAGTCTCCCCTTCTTGAATCATTTCCGCTGATTGCATCGTTTCGACAGGAGCTATTTCTGTGTTTTGCGCACTTGCGGTATCGGTACAGATATCCTCGTCTGCATCGCCACAAACGATTTCTTCACACGAGAGAGTTCCGCTCGTACACTCTTTCAAACATGAGTTGTCCTCGCAACGAGAAAAATCTCCAGCCTGTATATAAAAAGCTCGATACGTACTGAGATTGTTTGGGGGGCACGCATCAACTTCTGAGCAGTCACGTTCGAAACATGTCTGTGTAGCAGGATCACACGGAGCCTCTACATAAAAATTGTATTTTTGAACAAAGAGAAAATTATAACCAGTTGCCAAAATAACAGCGACGACAGACAAACCTATAATCCAGAGAAATATTTTATCTGATTTTTCCATACCGTAATAATACCACTTTTATTTTAAATACGGCTAGTGTCCTTCAAATTACTGAAAATGTCCTAGTTTAAATCATTTATCCAAATAATCAATTGGGCCTTTTTTTGTAAGACTTTTCTTAATTTTTTCTAATTCAACAGGAACAATCTTTCTATCAATAACGCGTATTAAAAAAATGTGTTCCTTGTTATTTTTTATGGACAAAACTGCCTCATCGTCAATAATGTATTCAACCTCATCATCGAGCTCAACGACGGTGTTTTTGCTAGGTTTTAGATATGTATCTATGTTAAATTGATAATTTTTCTTTGGTGATATAATCATTGCATGGAAAATAACACACAAAATACTATCAAGCAAGATTTTAAAGAAGAGATAAAAAACATCCTCGAGTCAAACTCTGCCGGTGTACACTCATACATTATTACAGAAGAATTATCAAAAAAAATACCTGACCTTGAAAAGATTTTTACATATGGATTTAATAAACTCTCGGAAATAAACAAATTACCCGATATTTTTTTAGCCTCTTTTTTCTTTTGTTTAACCGCATTAAAAGGCATACCGAAAATAGCTGACGATTGGGCCACCGATGCAATGATCTTTTGTAAAAATACAGAAGATTTCCCTGTACCATCCACCAAAAAAAAATTAATCGAAATCTATACAAAAAAAGTGCACCCGTTACTTAAAAAATAAATAACGATATGCACTTTGCACTTTACTTTTTGCTTCCACCACGAATACCATGTCCATGCGCACTTTTTGTTCCATCAGAACGTTCATGCACAATGACATGGGAATGATCGTTCCGACTTCCGACTTTTGCATTGTCTTCAGTACGCAACGTGTGCGAGGTGCGTGAGCCATCCTGATGTTTTTCAACCTTTTCTTTTACTTCACCAGGACCAGTCGGATCACGAAACCAGTTTCCCCAACCCATATAGATACCCTCCTTTCTGTTTTAGGTTCAGAGCTACTCACTATGAGTAGTTTTCATCGAGAACATATCACACAATCTTTAAAAAACAAAAAGAGACCCTCGTGAGAAGGTCTCTTTGAACTATTTCTTGAAACAGCAGAATCGGTGCAGGTGCCACCACTTGAAAGCTCCGCTCATAATCTTGCCCTTTCCCTCTTCGGTAGACTTGAAAAAGACCTCCACAGGATGATACTTTAAAATAGCCTCTATATGTTCGTAGTCAAAAAAGGTCATGCTTTTCTTTTCCCGCCACTCATCCCTGAGGCCAAAGAGACTGAAGGTAATGATGCCTCCTGACTTTGTGCCCTTGATCATTTTGTCGAGCATACCCCACACCTTTCGATGTGGAGTAAGGAAAGGAAGAGAGTTTGAAGCAATGACGAGATCGTAGGCTCCTACTGCTATGGGGAACTCAGTCATGTCTTGTAGAAAAATCCTGAGCTTTTGACTGTCTGCCAACACGCGCTTCTCAGACATTTTTTTCACATTTTCTGGATCAATCTCAACTGCATCGACCTCGTAACCGAGGTTGAGCAGATGAAACGTATCCATTCCTGAGTTTGCTCCCAAATCAAGGGCTCTGCCACCCTGCAACATATCCAAGAATTCAAGTTTCTGCAAAAGAACGCTTTGTTTTGTGTTCATCTAAAGTGACACTAAAACAAAAAAAGCGATTTGTCAAAAACAAAACCTGTCGTTTAATTCAAAAGATTGCCTATCAACCCCACTAAAGTGTTAGAATGAATTAAGTTATGCTAACAGAATTAATTTTAATAACCATTTTTATATTGGTGTCTTTCGTTTTGGTGACATTTTTTATAATAGGCATATACGAAACACAACAATGGTTTATAAAGGTACCCACAATATGTACAAAAAAAATGAAATAAAAAGCCTACTGAGTGATGTATCTATTACAAAAAATGATTGGGTATACGATTTAGGGTGCGGTGATGGCCAGGTAATGTTTAATATAGAAAAATATACAGGAGCAAAAATCCGAGGCTATGAAATAAGTCTAATTCCTTTTTTTATTGCCAAAATACTTAAATATTTTAATAAAAGTGGAGCAGAAGTTTTGTTTAAGAATTTTTTAAATGATGATTTATCAAGAGCAACGGTAATTTACACATATCTCAGTACTAAACTAATGAGTAAGCTTGAATTTCAATTTTCTAAAAATTTAAAAACCGGAGTCCGTGTCATAGCTTGTGATTTCCCTTTGCCCGAAAAAAAACCCACAGCTAAATATAGTTACGGGAAACATATTTTTTACTTATACGAATACTAAAAAACCATTCAATTTATTACAACTTGAATGGTTTTGACCACAGTCACTATTTCAATGTATAAAACCAACAAGGGTTAAGTTATCACTGTTACAGCTCGGGCAACAGCTATTGTCAGGATCACAGTTTTTACAATGAACACAATCACAATCGTCGCATCTCCAGATACTTTCACCGTCATCTGTGTTGCCACAACGAGGACATTCTTGATACTCATCATCATCTGAATCAGGAACAGCACTTGGATCAACATACCCAACCTGATTCATATCAGAACCATCACATTTGGGACACTTGCCTTCGTTGTCACAGTTTTTACAATGAACACAACCACAACTACCGCATGTCCAAATAACTAACCCTTCCTCATTATTCTCACAATGAGGACATTTATAATAAATAGACATAATACCTCCTTTTCTGTTTCCTGTTCAGAACCACTCAATACGAGTAGTTTTCATAAAAAATACTACATTTTTTTATGTTTTTGTCAAACACGCCTAGATCCCCTGCTTTCTGAGTTCCTCGATGAGTTTCTTTGAATCCTTTGAGAGCTTGCGCGGGATGATGATGTTTATCGTAACCAAGATATCGCCTCTGCGTGACTTGTCGACAGGAACACCCTTGCCTTTGATGCGAAGAATCTCGCCGTGGCCCACACCCTCAGGAATTTTGAGTTTGATATCACCGTCGAGGGTTGTGAGGGTGTGTTCAATACCAAGGAGAGCGTCTGATAATTTTATATTCAAGTCTGCAACTAGATTTGCTCCGTCCTTTTTCCAAAACGCATGTTTTTTCACGTGAATCTTGATATAGAGATCGCCTGTCACGCCATGAGGCACCGCTTCTCCTGCACCGCTGAGGCGCACCATCTCTCCGTCATCAATTCCCGCGGGAATCTTTACTTTTATCTCACTTTCTTTTTTGTATACACCCTGACCATGACACTGAGAACACTTTTCTTTTGGTATACGGCCATGTCCATGACACACATCACAGGTACGAGTTGTAGAGAATGAACCGAGGATAGAACGTCGTGTTTCGTTTATCTTTCCCTTTCCATTACAAGTGTCACATGTTTTCATTTCGCTACCATGCTTTGCACCCGAGCCAGCACAGAGATCACACTCGCTCACTTTGTTTACGAGAATGGTGCGCTCTGTTCCGAAAATGCTATCAGCAAAAGGTATCTCTACGTCGATTGAAATATCGCGACCTCTACGACTACGCTCTCGCGTTCCTCCACCACCAAAAAACTCTCCGAATATATCGCCGAGATCAAAGTCCTGAAAACCTTGTCCATTTTGGAAACCGGAAAAATCAAAACCGCCGAAACCTCCCTGACCACCAAAGCCACCTTGTCCACCCATACCTCCAGCGGATCCATACATGTCGTATTGTTTGCGTTTTGACTCATCACCAAGCACGCTGTACGCCTCGTTTGCTTCTTTGAAACGATCAGCATTACCTGTTTTCTTGTCTGGATGATGTTCGTGGGCAAGTTTTCGAAACGCCTTTTTTATATCGTCTTGTGACGCGTTTTTGTCTACACCGAGTATTTTGTAATAATCTTTTGGCATGGTGATTTTAATTTACAACCTACAACCAACAACTCAGAATATCCCCGTGTGAATCTAATCTGGTTTGTGTGATGAGTTATTGGTTGTTAGTTACCTATTAACTCCTACTTCTTTTCTTCCTTAAACTCAGCGTCTCTCACATTACCTTCGCCACCTTCTGGTGGTTTGTTTTCATTTGCCTGTTGTGGATTTGCTTGCTGGGCCTTCATCATTGCTTCGCCAATCTTTGACATAGCGGTAGAGAGGAAATCTGTAGCTTTCTTTATAGCTTCGATATCGGTACCGTCTTTTACCTTCTTTAAGTCGGCAATCTTTGCCTCAACATCAGCTTTGACATCAGCCGGAGCTTTGTCTCCTGCGTCCTTGAGGGATTTTTCTGCAGTATACACGAGCTGTTCAGCGAGGTTTTTTACCTCAGCTTCTTCTCTCTTTTTCTTGTCTTCTTCGCTATGAGCGTCGGCTTCTTTTTGCATTTTTTCAATGTCTTCTTTTGAAAGACCTGAGCGTGCCTCTATACGAATAGACTGCTCCTTGCCTGTAGACTTTTCTTTTGCTTTTACCGCGAGAATTCCGTTTGCGTCCACATCAAAGGTTACCTCAACTTGAGGAATGCCTCGTGGTGCTGGTGGAATGCCATCGAGAATAAATCTACCGAGTGATTTGTTGTCACGAGCCATTGCGCGCTCACCTTGCACAACATGTATTTCAACCGAAGTCTGATTGTCAGCAGCTGTTGAGAATATTTGAGAACGAGATGCTGGAATCGTTGTGTTTTTCTCAATGAGCTTTGTCGCAACATTACCCATTGTTTCAATACCAAGTGATAGAGGAATCACATCAAGGAGAAGGACGTCTTTGACGTCACCAGAGAGAATACCTCCTTGAATAGCAGCGCCCACCGCAACCACCTCGTCAGGATTCACGCCCATATGAGGTTTTTTGCCAAAGTATGTCTCTACCGCCTTTTGCATTGCAGGCATACGTGTTTGGCCTCCGACGAGGATTACCTCATTGATGTCTGAAAGTTTAAATGGAGATGCTTCCATAGCACGTTTTGTAATCTCCATTGCACGATCAATAAACTCGCGTGTGATTTCTTCGAGCTTTGCACGTGTCATCTTTATGAGCAAGTGCTTCGGTCCAGAAGCATCCGACGTAATAAACGGGATGTTCACTTCTGTATCGAGAGCGGTAGAGAGCTCAATCTTTGCCTTTTCTGCTGCCTCGTCGAGACGCTGGCGAGCAAGGGCGTCATTTCTGATATCAATGCCGGATTCCTTTTTGAATTCATCGGCAAGCCAATTGATAATTTTCTGATCGAGGTCTTTTCCTCCAAGATGTGCATCACCGTCGGTTGATTTTACCTCGACGACATCGCCTCCGACTTCGAGTACTGAGATATCGAATGTACCTCCACCAAAGTCGAACACGACAATCTTTTCATCTTTTTTCTTGTTGAAACCATACGCGAGAGCAGCTGCTGTTGGCTCGTTGATGATTCTCTTTACATCAAGACCTGCAATTTTTCCGGCATCTTTTGTAGCCTGACGTTGTGAGTCATTGAAATACGCAGGCACCGTGATGACCGCTTCGGTAATCTTTTCACCTGTTCGCGCCTCGGCATCAGCTTTCATTTTTTGCAAAATCATTGCTGATATTTCCTCAGGGCGATACCACTTGTCACCCATCTTTACCTCGATGCCTCCATTTTCTGACTTACGAACATCATACGGAACAGCTTTGATATCTTTCTGAACGAGAGCCTCATCGAAATTGTGTCCGATGAAACGCTTGATTTGAAAGATGGTGTTTTTTGGGTTCGTTACTGACTGACGCTTTGAAAGCACACCCACCATGCGTTCTTTGGTTTTTGATTCGGCCACAATAGAAGGTGTGGTGCGCATTCCCTCTGCGTTCTCGAGAATTTTCGCTTCACCTCCCTCCATCACAGCCATCGCTGAGTTTGTGGTACCGAGATCGATACCTAATATTTTTGACATAGAAAGTAATAATTAACCCTGACCTAGTAAAACCGACAATATAAAAAACCGACACATAAAGCCTACGACCATGTTGGTTGTAAGGTATACGCTATCGGATGTTAGTTGAACGCAGGAGCCCGCGTTGGTTGAGCTGTAAAGAAAGAGAAATCAAAACCCGCAAAAGGCGTGTAGAGAGAATCAGTACAAACAGATGAGAGAACTTCACATGTCTCACATGATGACAGGAGGATAGGCTCTGAGGCCTCTAGAGGCTCCTCTAGGGGGCGTACAGCCACAATACGGGCCGAAATAACCCTATTTTCGCAATACGTCACCGCAACCAAAACAGACACCACCTGTCCGGACTTGGTCGTGATTGTTTTTTCTACTAATTTGTATTCGGGTGATCGTACTAACATGGGTATACAGTATATACCAAAAAAATTACTTTTTAAACTCACCTACTTTTACTTTTGGAGCCTTGATAACCCGGCCATTGAGCTCATAACCTTTTTGAATGACAGCGACAATGATATGGTCTTCGGCTTCTGATGCTACGGGCACAAATTCCACCGCTTCATCACGCATAGGGTCAAATTTCTTACCGAGAGGATCAACTTTCTTGAGGTTATTCGATTCGAGAACTGATGTTAATTGATTGGCGATGTATTCAACACCAGTACGCCAATTTTTATCTACTTTTTCCCATGCTTCTTTGTTTCCAAAAGCCATTTCAAAACTTTCGAGGACAGGAATGAACTCACTTATGAGAGATTCATTGGCATATTTTATAAAATCCTTTTTTTCCTCTTCGCTTCGTTTTTTGAAATTCACAAAGTCTGCTTTTGCCCTCTGCCATCCATCAAGATATTCCTGTTTCTGCGCCAGGGCAGTCTTGAGCTTTTCTTGAAGCTTCTTAAACACCTCGGGAGAGAGCTCTCGAGAGTCTTCGTCATTCACAGACACAACATCATCCCCCTCACCCTCAGGTTGCTTGTGTCCTTTCTTTGATTCAAACTCACTCGAATCAAAGGTTACATCATCTTTTTCAGTGTTCTCGTCTTTCATTGAGTTTTTATATTACCATTGCACATAGCATTCTTTGCTTGACACAACTGTATATTTTATTTATAGCTTTTTTAAAGTCAATATGGTTCCCGTCCTTCAACGGTA
>DAORIX010000003.1:49123-55505 GCA_035438745.1 Minisyncoccota bacterium
CTTGCTCCATTGAGGAGACTTGCGGGCCTTCTTGAGACCGAACTTACGACGTTCCTTCATACGAGGATCTCGTTTGAGGAAGGTAAGCTTCTTGAGTTTCTTACGAAGCTCTATATCGTAATCAATGAGACATCGAGAGAGAGCGTGACGAAGCGCTTCTGCCTGAGAGTGAATACCTCCTCCAGAAAGCTTTGCAGTAACTTTAAATTTTTGAGCAATCTTTGATTTAGTGAAAGCGTCAGTCGCAATAGAACGGAGCTCTTCTGTTACAAAATAGGTATCGAGGTCTTTGTCGTTGATAACAATAGATTGTTTTGTTGTAGGAGTAATACGAGCGCGCGCAACTGAAGTCTTGCGACGTCCTACAGCCTCATGATATGTGGTTTTTTCTACGGTTGTTGTCATACTATTCAGTTACTGTTAAATTCTGCATCATTTTTGTCTGAAGCTTGTTCTTTGGAAGCATTCCTTTTACAGCAATTTTAAACAATTCGCTATAACCCTTCTTTGCGATCATGTCATCCATCTTTGTAATGTAAAAACCTCCTGGGTATCCTGAGTAACGTGTATACTCTTTCTCGCCTTTCTTCTTTGAAGAAATATCTGCTCGAGAAGCGTTGATAATAGTTACCTTTACTGGCGCAACTTCGTTAGCCTTGTATGAAGGAGAAGTTTTGCCCATGAGAATCTTTGCGGCTTCGCTCGCAATTCGTCCCAACTTTTTATTCTGTGCATCAATAGTGTGGTTCATGGTTTTTATACAAATTCAACGCGAGCCATCTTTGCCGCATCGTTTTGACGACGTGGAAGTTTAATCACTCGAGTATAGCCTCCCTTGCGGTCTGCATACTTTGGAGCAATAACATCAACGAGCTTCTTGGTAGCGCGATCATCAACAACGCGTGAAGCAACAACTCGACGAGATGCGAGTGTCTTCTGCTTTGCGAGAGTGACGAGTTTTTCAACATGAGGACGAATTTCCTTTGCTTTTGCCTCGGTAGTGTCAATTCCTTCATGAATAATGATAGAACGTACAAGAGACTTCAAAAGCGCATTTCGCTGATTGCGTTCTCGTCCGAATTTTCTGTTTTTATCGCTATGTCTCATTGAATTTTTTAAAAATGAAGAGGAAAATGACTGCGTGGTACTGTGAGTAGATAGATTAGTATATTTTTTCTATTCTGTCTACTTACCGTTCTAGCGAAGTGTTATGTCGTACTCGGCTAGGATTTTCTTGATTTCTAGAATACCCTTTGGTCCAAGTCCTTCGATATTATCGAGGTCAGCCTCCTTCTTTCGAGCGAGACCTCCTACCGTACGAATGTTTGCGCTTGTGAGAGCATTTGTTGTTCTCTGTGAGAGACCGAGAGTCTCAATACGGGTCTTGAGGAATTCTGTATCAAGCTCTTTTTTAACGCCACCAATTTCTTTTGCTGCAACAGGAGCGTCTTTTACAGGAACAATTTCTTCTTCCTTAAAACCTACGATTGCCTTGAGTTGTCCAATCATAATCTCGATTGATTTTTCGAGGGCCTGCTTTGGTGTGAGAGTTCCGTCTGTTTCAACGGTAATCTTGAGACGGTTGAAGTCTGTTCGATCGCCAACACGCATATTTTCTACTTCGTAGTTTACGCGTTTGATAGGTGTAAAGATTGCATCGAGAGCAATGCTACCAATTTCAACGCGATCCTTTTGGAGGAGTTCCTTAGAAACAAAACCGAGGCCTTGCTCAACACGAATTTCAATAACGAGCTCTGTTGCCTTGTCAGTAACACTTGCAATGTATTGATCAGGATTCAAAATTTCAACCTGTCCAGGAACAGTGATGTCAGAAGCCTTGATCTCCTTGATTCCCTTTACTTTGATAGTGAGAGTTTGTGGTTCAGAAGTGAGAAGCTTGATACGAACGCGTTTCAAGTTGAGGAGAATAGTAATAACGTCTTCTTTTACTCCTGCGATTGTAGAGAATTCGTGACTAACTCCTGCGATTTTTACATGAGTAATAGCCGCACCTGGAAGTGAGGAGAGGATGATGCGTCGAAGTGAGTTTCCGAGAGTGTGTCCGTATCCAGGATAAAGACCGTCAATTTCGTAAACACCTGTTGTACCCTCTTCGAGTACAATCTTTGGCTTTGATGGGAGATGAACGTTGAAATCCAACATATTTTTTTTATTATTACTCTATAAAAAACTATTAAATGTTTATCTGCTGTAAAATTCAACCACGACAGAAAGATCAAACACATTTTCCCCTGAAACGTATTTTGGTGCGCTGGTAACGGTTGCTACTTTCTTTTCGCTGTCGTATGAAAGCCATGATGGGATTTTTACTTCTTTCATTTTCTCGTCGTACTTTGCGAAAACAGGCTTCTTGAAACTTGCCGGACGAACAGAAATGACATCTCCTGACTCAACTTTGTATGAAGGAGCCATTACTCTCTTTCCATTAACCATAATGTGACCGTGAGAAACGAGTTGACGAGCAAAAGCACGAGTAGATGCAAAACCGAGACGGTATGCAACATTGTCGAGTCTCATCTCGAGACGAGAAAAGAGAGCTTCGAGTGTATTAACACCTTTCTTTGCAGAAGCTTCCTTAACGTACTTTGAAAACTGTCGCTCAGTAAGACCGTATGAGATACGAGCCTTTTGCTTTTCAAGCATTTGAAGGCCAAAGTTTGACTTTGGTCTCCATGGTCCCTTGCCTCCCTTACGCTCTTGTCTCTGGGCAAATTTCTGAGTTTGAGTTTTCTCAAAAATATTTGCTCCGAGGCGACGTGCTATTTTGTATTTTGGTCCTATAATCATAAAAAATTGAATTGTTAGCTTTTAGGTTTCAGTTTTCAGGGAAGACTTTCTCTCTACTCCGCCCTAGAAACTGAAACCTGCGAGCTTTTCTTCGTTAATTACACACGTCGTGGTTTTGGTGGCTTTGGTCCATTGTGTGGTACCGGAGTCACATCCTTGATCGATGAGATGGTGATACCCTTAGCAACAAAGCTTCGGATAGCTGATTCTCGACCAGAACCTACACCTTTTACTACTACTGATATCTCTTTTACGCCAAAAGGTTGTGCCTTGAGAGCGAGAGTTTCACCCACTTTTGCAGCTGCGAAAGGAGTGCCTTTCTTTGCACCTTTGAAACCGAGTGCTCCAGCAGAAGAAGACGCGAGTGCGTTTCCTTGGTTATCAGTCAAAAGAACCTTGGTATTGTTGTATGTTGATTCAACATGAAGCATAGCAACATCAACTTTCTTTTTAGTTGATTTTGCTGGTGCAACTTCTTTCTTTTCTACCTTCACTTCTTCTGTTTTTGTTTGTTTTTTAACCATAATGTATGAGCTACTAGATTCTAGTTGTTAGCTTTCAGGGAAGATTTTTCTTTATTCCGCCCTAGAAGCTAACAACTAAAAGCTAATATTATTTCTTCTCTGCTACCTTACGTCCGGTACCCATGGTCTTTCGAACGTTTCCTCTACGAGTACGAGAGTTTGTCTTTGTTCGCTGACCATTTACAGGAAGACCTCGCATGTGACGAATGCCTCGATATGCCTTGATATCCTTGAGACGTTTAACATTAGCGGCGATTTGGCGCTTGAGATCTCCTTCGATTTTTACGCCTTCAATAATCTTTCTAATAGCATTTTCTTCATCAGGAGAGATGTCCTTTGCTTTTTTTGCTACATCAACTTTTGCCTCAGCAAGTATAGAGAGGGCACGAGAACGTCCGACACCGTATAGCTCGGTCAAAGCTATTTCAATACGTTTGTTTTCTGGAAGTGTGATACCTAGGATGCGCATGGAGTGATAAATATACGAAAATAATGTTGGTTCCCTACTCTAACACAGGGTCTGTGTTGAGTAAAGCTAGCCTTGTCTTTGTTTGTGACGAGGGTTTGATTTGCAAATAATATAGACATAGCCCTTACGTCGAACTACCTTACACTTTGCACATTTAGTTTTAACTGATGCTTTTACTCTCATGAAATTTTTTAAAAACGAAAAGGTGATAAAGCGAAGAACACTTATTCACCTTAAGTACATTTTCTTAACTACAATCTCTGAATAATCCTGCCTTTGCCTCCGTAAGGTTCTAACTCGACTCGTATCTTGTCTCCGACAAGCACTCGAATTCTATTCATCCGCATCTTTCCTGCAAGATACGTAAGTATTTCCTTACCATCCTCAAGTTTGACTCTGAAGAATGCATTGGGCAATGCTTCAGTGACAACACCCAACACGCTCGCTTTTTCTTTATCCATATTCAAGTGTTTTTAGAGTATAAGCCGAAAAGCAAAGGATGTCAACGCTTTTTCTAGAGTGCTGTTTTTATAGTAATACTTTCAAGCTTTTTAGGGAATGTACCCTTCCAAAAAGGTGTTGTTTTTGCGTCAGCCTTATCGATAGTGGCGAAACCCTTGAGTATCTCAGCAAACGTGTCTTTGTCTTGACCAAGAAGCGCTTGTTTAAGCCCTGATTCGTCAATAATCCATACAAATTGAGCTACGCCTGCTACAGAAAAATCAATCACAGAATCAGTCGCTGGTTTGAAGTCTGGATTCGTTGGACTAATAGAAAGGTCTGTAATATTTTTAACCTCAATCGGTTCTCCATCATAATCTTTGAGAAAACTCTGCGCTAGAAATGTACCGAGGTCTTTTTTTGCAAAAACAGCTGCCGTAAGCACACCTTCAATACTAAGGCGAACCTGATCAGCCTCGAGATTCTCTTGAGGGAGTATATTCCAATCAATGCGATATGCTTTTGGATACATTACGAAACCTTCTGGTACTTTTGATTGCGCTTCTTTGAGAATGTCTGCGCTCAATTTTGACTTGATCTCATCTTCAGCATTTTTTCGATCGCTTTCAGACACCACCTTCATCACACCCGAAAAACCACCTGACATAACGGTCTTTGAACGGCCATAAAAAGTTGTAAAACGTGGATCGCCTTTAAAACCTGGGATAGTGAAGTCCGTGAGTCCAACATTATATTTTTCTCCCGCTTCATCAGCAGATACGGTAACTTCTATACTTCCAGGGACAGTACCTTTTTTGCCT
This sequence comes from Minisyncoccota bacterium, assembly GCA_035438745.1. Lineage (GTDB taxonomy): Bacteria > Patescibacteriota > Minisyncoccia > Phycocordibacterales > UBA6065 > CAIMLU01. The sequence continues at coordinate 54,187 of DAORIX010000003.1, forward strand.
GGCACCGTAACAGAAGAATCAATTCTAAAAATAAGACCTTCTGGTGTTTCAAATCGTGTGTTTTTGATGAGACGTTGAGGCGCTGAGCTATGATTATTGAAAATAACAATAGTACCTACGGCTTTTTTCTGAACATCCTGTTCGCCTGTACTACGAACAACAAGACTGCCCTCTTTTTTGAGCATGAGAGACTCAAAAGGAACTTGATTTGCCTCAGGCACCCTTCCTGCCTCTATACTTCCAGCAATAGAAGCATTAAAACTCTTTTGCGTTACTGTAACCGTAACAGAATGAAAGAAATTGAGAATAGAAAAAAGACCAATAAGGACAAAGAATACTCCCCCACCAATCAAGAGAGACTTCTTGTTTATAGGACGTCTCACTTTTGGTTCCGGATCTTCTGCGATTTCTACTTCTTTGTGTAATTCAGGAATCATTGGTTCCTCTTCGACAACCTCAGGCTCTTCGTATATCGGTTGGCGAACTTTTTCCTCCACAACAGGAATACTTCGAGGTGTAGGTTTTACGCGCGTCTCAGGAAGAGACACATTGCGAATAGATTTTTTAGGAACAATATCTTGAATCAAATTTCGTACCATATAGTTATAGATTATACATTGAAGAAAAAACTTTGCTACTTCGTATGAAGGACTTTATTCACAAATACTGCTTCAAGTGCCAAAAAGGCATCCCGGTAACACCCCTTTGCAAATGTAGCGTGATCTCCGACAAAACTATGGTCGATAACTTGAACGTTGAACGTGAGGCCTTTGATACCGAATTGAGTAAACTGCTCATCTTCGATTGCTTTTTTGAAAAAAGCAACGAATTCATTGTCAGCAATGAGACACACCTTTGCTGGCAAGGTAACCCTCGTTGATATGTCAGTAAGAGCAGTGTCAAAGTAATGCAACCATTCAGTCCGAATAGTATCCAAGATACCTGCAATAGTTTCAGAAACTCCAGGCTCGACATGACCATCGAGATGAGCACGAAGTAGCGAAGCTCCAACCTCGTACGGTTCTTTGAGTGCCTCAGATACTTTTCTGTATACAAAATTACGACCAAGAGAAAAATTGGAATTTTCAACAATAACGCCGTTCTTTACTACCGTCACGTCTGCCAACTCCCCCGCAATATCCAAAAAGATGAAATCCTCATCCTTTTTCAAAAGATCGCGCAGTGTTGAAAAGGCAACGAGAGAAAAAGAGAAAGACCGCACCTCTTTGAGGTGATAAGAGCGATGAGTAACCTCTTCGGCTTTTTCCAAAACCTCCTTGGGAATAACGCTAATAGAAAAAGCGAGATCAAGCGTCTTT
>DAORIX010000004.1:0-53721 GCA_035438745.1 Minisyncoccota bacterium
ACCGAAGGGAGCGTGCGAGGCGCAAGTATCATTCGTCAAAATCCTGCGGATTTTGCCCGAAATACATTCGAACTTCGTCCAATACACACCGCCAACTTAAAATCCCGCCCTTTTGGGCGGTGATTTTGTTTGGTGGAGAGGAGCAGGGACGGGTGTGCCTGCGTGGGAGATTCGAAGCCCGGTTGAGTATATTTTATGAGCAAAGCGAAATAAAATATCCAACCGTGGGTACTGGTCCTGTAAGGACCGAATCTCTCACCCTCCGCGTTGTATCAAAAAAGCCTGTCACGCATGGTGACAGGCTTTAGGTAACAAACCTCAATTCAATCAGCAGAGAGTGGTATTTCACATTGTCGCCTCTTCTTTTTCTAGCGAAAAAGCCTCAACAGCTCCCACGTATTCTACACATTTGCTTTTCTCTTATTGGTCCAGTTTCGGGCATCGAACCCGACTACTCGTCCAGTTTTTGGCCGAGGTGTCGCCACCATGACAAACCGTTGTTACTTACCCAAATGAGATACTAGTTTATTTTAATCTTAAGTCAAGGACTATTTTTTGACCCTTGCTTGTAAAGGTTTGTATAATTAATTTCCAATACAATAAAAAATGCCAACGAGGGTTCGTCGTTGGCATTTTGGGGTAGGGTTCAGACGCTATAGTTTCAAAATCCTGCGTTCTGCACGAGACAGTTTTGCAAGGGCTTTTTCCTTTACCTTTACGAGTTCAGATTCATCACTGAAGATGGTTACGGGTTCTACTTCTGTGATGTTGTACCCCACAGTTCCATCAGTGAGAACTAGTATCTTTTTTGTGTGGTGCCAGTCTGCACCTGTCTGAACTCCTGCAAACGCTTGTGCGACATCTTGATTCTTGAAGACTCCAATTGATTCTGATTTCCGTCCATCATCATCAACACGATACACTTCGGTCATCTCGATAATCCTGAATCCTTTGAGGTCTTTGTCGACTAATTTTTTAATTTCGGCATATTTAGCCATGTGCATCTCCTTGGTTTGATTTTGCTTTCTGGGGAGATACTACCTGAGACAGGGAAACAAGTCTAGATTTTTTATTTCTTACTCTCCCAACTCACATCCTGTTATTTCTGCGAGACCTTTGAGACCTTGTTCTCCGGTAAATTTATTTCCTTGAGCATCTATCCATGTAGGGTAACCCTCAATTCCTTTTTCGAGACAGATTTGTTGATTTTCCGGACATTCAACGTAAGGAACGTGCTTGAAAGCATCACCGAAATGTGATTTTTCATTTTGGCAGTGTGAGCACCATGAGGCTCCATACATTGTCATGTTTTTTGATGCGAGGCATTGTGCAAAAGCAACAATGTTTTCTCTTGGAGCTTCTCCTGCTTGTTTCTTTGAGGTGAGGTAGAGGCCTCCGAGTATGAGAGCGATGAGGAGGGTATAAGAAATTATTTTTTTCATAGGTTATTCTTTACAACAATTTACAAGATTTTTCATAATGTCGTCATAGGTCATAGGTTTTTCGCTTTCCATGGTTTTGATTACATCAGGACCACTTACAATTTTTAGCCTCAGTGCGAAAAAGAGATTGAATGTTTTGTATGCAAAAGCAAACATCTCCTGGGAGTCTTTTTTCTTTCCATCCGATTGGAGCTTGGTACCCACTTCCATGAGTCGCATGGTTGTAGAGAGGAGGTGTTTTGAAATGCACCAGCTTTCACCTTCAGTTTTAGGTATCATGCGCGCAAGGAGAGTTTTTCGCATCTCTCTGATTTCGTGTACGAGATCGTAGTATTCTGTTTTGTCTGTTTTTGCACCGGTAAAGAAAAAGTGCTCTTCGAGACTGATGAGATTCATGACGGCAATCGCCAAATCTTCTTCGGTTGAGAGGTCAACACCGCTTTTTTTTGCTTGTTCAACTTTTTTTGTGAGCTCCTCAATGCTCATGATGTTTTTGTTGATCATGGTCTTATACTACTAGTAAGAACAAACCTACTGCAAGTAGTGCGATATTGAGGAATACTCGTGATTTTTTGGTTTCGAGACGACGTAGGGCGTCTACTTTTGTGAGAACTGTTTTGTTTGTTGAGATGAGTAGTATGACAATGAGGGGCAAAACAAAAATAATATTGTATATCACGAGGTAGGCGAACCCTGTCCAGAATGTCGTTTGGTCGTGGAGAAGTGACAGTACAAAGAGGTATGGTCCTCCGGTGCACGGGAATTCAAAAAGTCCTACGAGAATACCGAGAACGAACGCTGTCGGTATGGTGGCCTTGTGGAGAGTTTTCCCGAGAGTCTCATGGCTTTTTGCGGGGATCTTGAGCTTGATGGGAAAATTCGGGAAAAATTCGTTAATGATTCCGATTGTGCTGTATGCAACAAGTATCCACGCCCCAACAACCCCAATAACATTTGGTATAGAAAAGAAAGAAAGTACTTTGAGTATTCCGACACCAATAAGGGTGTAGACGAGCGCGATTCCAAAAATGTAGAGACCCCCTGCGGTGAGAATGAATTTTCTGTCTTTACCGAGAGACATGAGAAAGGCGATAGACAAAAAGAGTATAGAAAAAGCACATGGGTTCAGGCTGTCAGCGATTGCTGCGCCTGCGATGACGGGTAGGAACCAGTTTCCTGCGGTCTCAATAAGGTGTGTTTCCATGGATGTTATAGTAGCACTTTATCTATGAGATGCTATCTGAACTATCGAGGCGCGATTTTAGTTGAGTATCCAAATACTGTAATTCAAATATCCCGCAAAGCTTACCCAGAGAATGTAGGGCACAAGGAGGTATGCTGATGTTTTTGAGAGTGGCCAGAATTTTTTTATGGTCAAAAAGAGCACGAGCCAGAGTACTACTATTTCTGCAAATGCTAATCCCGGATTGCGTGCTCCAAAAAAGAGGAGGGACCAGAGTAGATTGAGTATGAGTTGAGCGCCATACAAAGAGAGAGCGATGCGTACGTCGCGCCTCTCATATCCTTTTTGGAAAATGAGAAAAGAGGCGATACCCATGAGAATAAAGAGTAATGTCCATACGGGGCCAAAAACCCAGTTTGGCGGAGCGAGCTCCGGTCTGGTGAGTGTTGCATACCATGTGGGTATAGATGCGCTTGTGAAAAGGGCGCCGGTGAGTCCTATGATTTGGGGAATGAGAAGTGCTCCCGCAAGGGTCAAAATGTTCTTTGTTTTCATGATACTATGAAGTGTAACGTAGATTATTTTTTTATCATAATCTTAAAAAACATATGAAAGGATATATATCAAATATAGAAAAGAGCACGCTCGAGAATTCTCACTTTAGAAAGGTGCTTTATACCACAACACAGAGCCAGCTCGTGCTCATGTCGCTTTTGCCGGGCGAAGAGATTGGGGAGGAGATACATGATGTTGATCAGTTTTTGCGTATCGAGCAGGGTACAGGCATGGCAGTACTTGATGACGTTCCTCATCCTATCGAAGACGGTAGTGCTATCGTGGTACCAATTGGTACAAAGCATAATGTGGTGAATACAGGAAAGGATTCAATGAAGCTCTATAGTTTGTATATGCCACCACACCATAAGGACGGCACCGTACACGAGACAAAGGCTCAGGCCGAATCAGATGACGAGCATTTTGATGGTGTAACGTCGGCGTAGTCTTTTTAGTTGTAAAGTAGAGAGAGAAGCAGTAATGTGTGGAGTATATCTTTAGGTAGTAGTTTAATTTTTAAAAAACAAATATGAAAAAATGGATTGTAATAATCGGAATTGTAGTGGTGTTGGTGCTTTGGGGTATGAGCTCATATAACACGCTCGTTTCTTTGAACGAGTCAGTTGATGGTCAGTGGGCGCAAGTCGAAACTCAGTATCAAAGACGCTTTGATCTCATTCCAAATCTCGTTGAGTCTGTAAAGGGTGTGATGGCTCAGGAGGTTGAGATTTTCACAGCGATCGCAGAAGCCCGAACTCGCTACTCAGGAGCAATGACTGTTGATGAAAAAGCGCAAGCAGCAGGACAGGTTGAGAGCGCTCTCGGACGCTTGCTCGTTATTACTGAAAATTATCCGCAATTGAAATCATCAGACGCTGTACAGACACTTATGGTTCAAATAGAGGGAACAGAAAACCGTGTGAGCGTTGAGCGTGGTCGCTTTAACGAATTTGTAAGACAGTACAATGTGCTTACAAAACGTGTTCCTGGAGTGATTGTGGCAAAACTATTTGGTTTTGGTGAGCGCGAATACTTTGAAAGCGCAGAAGGATCAGAAGAGGCTCCAAAGGTTTCATTCTAACGAACGTTCACTATGAAGTGGTTACTCTCTTTTGTGGCGATATGGTGCGCACCTCTCTTTGTGTACGCATATACAAGTCCCGGTACTCCTACAGGGTTTGTTAATGATTTCAGTGGGTTGCTACAAGTAGAAGAGAGATCATCTCTCGAGGCAACGCTCAGTACCTTTGAAAAGGAAACAGGCAACGAAATCACTGTTGTTACCATAGAGAGTCTCGGAGACGAAACGGTTGAGACGTATGCGGTAAAACTTTTTGAGGAATGGAAAATAGGAAAAGAAAAGTACGATAACGGCATTCTTTTTCTCATTGTTCCGACGGAGCGTCAGATGAGGCTTGAGGTTGGGTACGGTCTTGAGGGTGCTCTGCCGGACGCTCTCACATCTCAGATTATGAGGACTATTACCACTCCGGATTTCCAGAAGGGTGACTATGCGGGAGGTATAGCGCGCACTGTTGATGCTCTCATGTCCGCGACTCGTGGTGAGTATCAGGTTACGGAACAAAAGGAGTCTCGAGGTTTTCCGCTGGAGTTTTTCTTTTTTCTTTTTTTCATACTACCGACATGGCTTGGTAGTATACTCGGTCGTTCGAAATCATGGTGGGCGGGAGGTGTAATCGGAGGTATTGCGGGAATTATTCTCTCTGTTGTTTTTGGTTTTTTCTATATCGGTATCGCGTCTCTCGTTGTACTCATTCCTCTGGGATTGTTTTTTGATTACATAGTTTCTCGTTCGTATAGCAAGGCGCTCGCTTCGGGACTTCACGCGCCATGGTGGACAGGTGGAGGCAAGGGAGGTATGGGAGGAGGCTTTGGTGGATTTGGAGGCGGAGGATCAGGTGGAGGAGGTTCATCAGGACGATGGTAATTCTATGAGACCAGAAAAAGCACGTACGTGGGTGGAGATAGATACTGAGGCGTTGAAACACAATTTCAATATGCTTTCGCGCGGACTTGCTCCTCATGTTTTGAAAATGTCTGTGGTTAAATCAAATGCATATGGCCATGGCATGGTCTCGTGTGCTCGTGTCTTTCGCGACGCTGGAACAGATTTTTTTGCAGTCGATTCTTTTGAGGAAGCTCTCGAGCTTCGTGAAGGTGGACTCGCGCAACCTATTTTAGTTTTAGGGTATACACCCGTGCATTATTTTAATCAGGCATCTCTCCTTGGTATTTCTCTCACCATTTCAAATCGTGAATCCTTGAACGACGCAAGTATTTTGTCTTTGTTCCTCAAGGTTCATATCAAAATAGACACAGGTCTGCATCGGCAAGGTTTCCAAGAGACAGATCGTGATTTTGTTTTTTCTATTCTCAAGAAATCTCCTCACCTCATGATTGAGGGTGTCTATACACATCTTGCTGCTGCAGAAACACCACGCTACAAAAAACATACACAGGCTCAGATAACACTCTTTTCTTCGTGGGTTTCTGATTTCAAAAGCCGAGGATATACTCCACTTGCTCACGTGAGTGCTTCTGCTGCGTCCATGCTCTACAAACACATGCATTTTGATATGGTTCGTTTTGGGATAGCTCTCTATGGATTGTGGCCTTCACTTGAAACAAAAGCGCGAGCCAGGGGTGTGCGCCTGATACCTGCTCTATCGTGGAAGGCTGTTGTTTCTGAAGTAAAAAATGTTCCTCGAGGGGAACCTGTAGGTTATGACCTGACACAAAAAACAAAACGTAATTCGCTTTTGGCTGTTGTTCCGGTGGGGTATTGGCATGGATATCCACGCAACCTTTCAAGTGTGGGGGAGGTGCTCATCAAAGGTAAAAAGGCAAAGGTTTTTGGACGTGTGTCTATGGATATGATGGTTGTAGATGTAACTGGTAATAAGGGAGTGAGACAAGGGAGTGAGGTGGTACTTATTGGAGGGGTAGGTAAAAAGTCTGTTTCTGCGTATGACGTGGCTACCAAAGCAGATACCATTAACTATGAGATAGTGACACGAATAAACCCTTTTATTCCACGGGTGTACTCTTAAAAGGCCGTGTATATTGCTTATTTTATAGGTTGTGCTACTATCTCAAGACATTTAAAAAACACGTATGTCGCAAGATAATTTGGTTATCATAAAGAATAAAGAGACGGGAGAGGTATACTATACTCGCAAAAACAAGCGAAAGGTTGAGCGCAAACTTGAGCTCAAGAAATACTCAAAGACGTTGAGAAAGCGTGTAGTTTTCAAGGAAGCAAAGAAATAATAAAAAACCACCGCAAGGTGGTTTTTTATTTTGTGTGGCGGGCCCACCAGGACTTGCACCTGGAACCTCGCGTTTGGAGTGCGATGTTTTACTATTGAAACTATAGGCCCTTCTAAGCTACCTGTGTAGTTGCAGGTTACTCTATCAGTTTTTGAGAAATTTTTCTACTGCTTCTTGTATAGCTTTGTTTTCTCCTGGTGCAAACCAGAGAATGTTTTTGTTTCTTCTAAACCACTGCATTTGTCGTTTTGCATAGTGAACAATTTCTTGTTCAAGTCGTGCAAGCATTTCTTCTTTGTCCATCTTTTTTTGTAGATAGAGAGATACGTAGCGGTACTCAAGACCAAAAGAGTAAAGTCTTTTCCAAGAAACCCCTTCTTTATGTAGTCTTGCAACTTCTTTTTCCATGGCATTGCTCTCGTTTCTTTTTAAAAGTCGTGTGTGTATTTTTTCACGGAGTATGTGTGGATCGAGAGTAAGACCAATAAAAAGAGTGTCATAGCGTTTGTTTTTCTTTACGCGGGGCACATATCCAAGCGCTGTGGCTATTTCAATTGCTCGGATAATGCGTACTCTGTTCTGAAGATCTAGTTTAGATGCTCTCTGTGTATCGAGGAGTTTTATTTTTTTTACGAGCGTTTCAGTCGACATTTTTTCAAGTTGAGCTCGAAGTTTTTTGTTCGGTGGAACTGCAGGAAATTCTTCACCTGATATGAGCGCGTCGATATAGAAACCCGTTCCTCCCGCTATGATGGGCACTTTTTTATTTTTTAGAATGGCCACGATTGCTTTACGTGCATCGTTTTTGAAATGTTCTACAGAGTACACTTTTTTTGGAGAAAACACGTCGAGTAGGTGGTGAGGGATACCTCGCATTTCATCCGCGGTTATTTTGCCTGAGCCGATATCAAGCCCTCGATAGACCTGACGAGAATCAGCAGAGACTATTTCTCCTTGTATTTTTTGTGCAATATACACCGCCAGGTCGCTTTTTCCTGTGGCTGTTGGTCCTACAATCGCAATGACTTTGGGCTTACTACTCATGTGCACACACGTTACCAGAAGGAGAAAGCCCGTACAACTATGGATTGAGTTGTACGGGCTTGAAGCCATCACTTACGCATCTTACTTACCGTGCTTTTTTCAGGTCGTACTATCTGTGCATTGTGTCCTCGAGAGGTGGAGACAATGTCTTTGATCAGTACCCAATCACCAGTTTGTGGGGGTTGTTCCTGTTTCCAAGCGCACAAAGACTTTTTTGAGCCGTTATGCGTATTTGAAAAAGAAAAAGTTACGGGTTTTTTTAGTTCAGGGCAGTAAACAAAAGCGTAACCGATGTCTCCCTTGCGGTCGATACGGTTTACCTTTGCTCTGTACCACTGAGTTTTTTTGGGAGGCGTAGTGACGGAGTGCTGTTGAGGCTCTCTTTTGAAAAAGAGCTCTCTGATTCTGCTTAACCATCTCATAACGTCCTCCTTTGTTGGTCCACATGCAACGTACCACATATTTGCACAATTGCAATATGTAGTTTGGTTCTCTCACGCAAAGTCTCCCAGACTTTGCTCTCCGGCACGCAAAAAGACGCTTTCGCGTCTTTTTTTGGTGCCGGAGGAGAGACTTGAACTCTCACATCTTGCGATACGCGATTTTGAGTCGCGCGTGTCTACCATTCCACCACTCCGGCTTTTTTATCCTCTAACCACCGTGTATGTAACTTACACTAAAAAACAACTTTTCTCAATTTTTGCGGTAATAGTACTACATGGTAAAATAGAGAGACACTCATCATATATTCATATGTCTAACATCGTAGGAGATTCAGTTTTTTGGATAGAAACAGAAAAAATACACCCAAATCCCTATCAGCCGAGGAGGGATTTTGATCCTGCTGCACTCAAAGATCTTTCTGAGTCTATTCGTATGTACGGTGTGCTTCAACCGCTTGTGGTTACTCGTCAGGAAACACAAAAAGAAGACGGTGGTTTGGTTGTTGAGTATGAACTCATCTCTGGAGAGCGTAGACTTCGAGCGTCGCGTCTCGCCGGACTTCTCACGGTGCCTGCAATTATCAGAAGCGATGCTCAGGATGCACGTCTCAAGCTCGAGCTCGCTATTATAGAAAACCTTCAGCGTGAAGATCTCAATCCTGTTGATCGCGCACGTTCATTTGATCGATTGGTTACTGAGTTTGATATGAAGCATGCTCAGGTTGCGCTCAAAATAGGAAAGAGTAGGGAATACGTTTCAAATAGTTTGCGTCTTTTGGGATTGCCCGAGTATATTCTCCAAGCCTTATCTGAAGGAAAAATTACTGAGGGTCATGCTCGTCCTCTGATGATGTTGTGTGATAGACCCGATGAACAATCAACGTTGTTTAAAGAAATTGTTTTCAAGAAACTTACCGTTCGTGAGACCGAAGGTATTGCCCGTAGGATTGCGGTTGAGAAAGTGCGAAAGGTAGAGCGCAAATTTGATCCTGAAATAGTTGAGCTTGAAAACAAAGTGTCTCAATCTCTTGGTACGAGAGTTGCAATCGAGCACAAGCAACAGGGAGGTAAAATCACCATTAGTTTCTTTTCAGATGATGATTTGAAAAACTTGCTTGGTATTATCACCTCTACGTCTGTTTCAAAAGCAGAAAAAGACAGCGCAAAAGCCATGGCGGAAGTGAGTGCTATAAACGAGAGCGCTACTCCACTGGATGATCGTCCAAAAGAAGAACAAAAGGCTGACGAGGATGACGGCGAACTCTATTCCCTCAAAAATTTCACTGTTTAAATATAAAACCACCCGAGAGGGTGGTTTTATCTTATTCCGCTTTTTTCTTTTTGGTGAAGCCTCTTGGTTTTTTTGGCTCTTTGATTATTTCGAGTGCTCGGTTGAGTTCGATTGTATATACGTCGTCTGGTTTTTTTACTGATCTAAAATCTTTGTCATGCACAACGTAGGGACCAAATCTTCCTATGTTTGCGGTAATGGTCTTTCCTGTGTCAGGGTGCGTTCCGAGGGTGCGAGGGAGTGTGAGAAGGTGTACAGACTGTTCTAGTGTTATTTGCGCAGGGTCTATCTCTTTTGGAATAGACGCCATTTTTGCTTTTTGTGGCTGAACCTCTTCTGTTGGTTCTACTCCTTCTGTCTTTTTCTTTTTTCGTTTTGGAGGGGCTTTGACGGTTTCTCCCATTTGTACATACGGACCATAGCGTCCCGTCTTTACCGTGATAGGCAGACCTGTTTCTGGGTGATTTCCAATAACTCGGTCTTTCGGAACCTCACTTCCATCGAGCATAAGCGCTCCGTCACAATCAGGATAACGAGAGCAGGAGAGAAACTTTCCAGCACGTCCCAGTTTGATCACCATAGAGCTTCCACACTTTGGACACGTCATGTGTGCGGGGGCATCTCCGAGCGTTGTTGCTTTGTCGAGTTTGTCTTTGAGTTTTACTTCTTTGAGGAAAGGTTTATAAAATTCTGAAAGTGTTTTTTCGTATGTTCGTTTTCCTTCTGCGATAGCATCGAGCTTGTCTTCCATTTCTGCCGTAAAGGTGTCGCTGATGTAGTCTTTGAAGTTATCTTCGAGGAATGAAGAAACCACATCACCTGTGTCTGTTGGTTTGAGTGAACGTCCTTCTTTCTCTACATACCCGCGTGTTTCAATAGTGCGAATAATAGAAGCGTAGGTCGAAGGTCGTCCGATACCTCGTGTTTCAAGTTCTTTTACAAGACCGGCTTCAGTGTATCGTGGTGGTGGTTCAGTTTGTTTTTCTTCGGTGCGTACATCAAGCACATGCAGTTTTTCTCCTTTTGTTACTTTTGGAAGTTCTACTTCTTCGCCTCGTGAGAGGGGATCGGCAGAAAGCCATCCTAAAGAGATCATGCGTGAACCATTTGCTTGAAATGATGGAATAGTTTCTTTTTCTGTCGAAGCGGTGATTTTTGTTCGGAGTATTTTCGCATCAGCCATCTGAGAAGAAATAGTGCGTGCCCAGATGAGAGCATAGAGTTTTTGTTGTTCAGGATTTGCTCCTGCTTTTTCTACTTCTGCGTGTGTTGGACGAATGGCTTCGTGTGCCTCTTGTGCGTTTTTTGATTTGGTTGCGTATGTCTGAAGCGCTACGAGCTCTTTACCGTATTTTTTTGTAATTACACTCGCGATGCTCGTTACTGCTTGTGCGCTGAGGTTTGTCGAGTCTGTACGCATGTAGGTAATGAGACCGGCCTCGTAGAGGCGCTGTGCAACCTGCATGGTTCGTGAAGGTGAAAAGCCAAGGCGAGAGCTCGCTGTTTGTTGTAGTGTTGATGTGGTAAAAGGCGCACGAGGAGATCTCTTTGTTTCACTTTCTTCAACGCTGGTGACTATCCATGATTCTTTTTTTCCGCGTAACACAATGTCGTCTACTTGTTTTTTATCACGAGGCTCAACCGAACATTCGAGAGGAAGAGAATCTTTTTTCTGTGTTTTGGTGTCTGCGGTAATACGCCAAAATGTCTCTGGTTTGAATGCTCTGATTTCACGCTCGCGTTCCATGATGATACGTAGAGCAGGGGACTGCACACGACCTGCTGAGAGGCCGTAGCGTACTTTTTTCCATATAATCCCCGAAAGGTCATAACCTACGAGCCTATCGAGCACACGGCGGGCTTCCTGTGCTTCCTTGAGGTTTTCATCGATAGCACGAGGATGTTTGAGCGCCTCAATAATGGCGTCTTTGGTGATTTCGTGGAATGCAACGCGCTTTACATTTTTACCTTTGAAACCACAGGCCTCAGCAATATGCCATGCGATTGCTTCTCCTTCTCGGTCGGGGTCGGTTGCGAGGAGTACTTCGTCCGCCTTTTTTGCTAGCGACATAATTTCGGCGAGTACCTTTTCTTTTCCTGCGGACACTTCGTAGTGTGGAACAAAACCTGCCTCTATATCAATTGCTTTTTTGTTTGACTTTGGTAGGTCACGCACATGTCCTATGGATGCGACGACGGTGTATTCGCCACCGAGGTATTTGCCGATTGTTTTTGCTTTTGCTGGCGACTCAACGATGAGTAGTTTTGACATAGTGTTGTAGTGAGTATTACACGAAAGGTTTTTTCTTTGCAAACTGTGGACTATTTTTTGTAATAAAAAAGACCGAGATTTTATGTCTCGGTCTTTTGAATTACGCAGGCTTTTTTATGATGGCAAAGCCTAATAGTTCACGATCTTTTTTCTGGTACTCGATAACCGCTGGTTTGTTATCGATAATTACCACAACTGAGGTGAACGGATTGAGAAGGCTCGGATCAATTGCAAGTGCTTTGTCCAGCTCTTCTTTTGATATAGGTCTTGAGCCTGTGCGTTTGAGTTTGTTCACCAGGTTTTCTATTTCCTTAGGTTTATCTTTCGATAGTGCCCTAGTAGGATCATAGAGAACGTAGAGTACAGTTTTTTCATCTAAGAGTACACAACGGAATTCTGGCAAATAATAGAATGCGTCTCTTTGGCTGATTGAGATGTATCCGATAACGAAAATTAACAGGATGATAAGTCCGCAAACGAGGAACAACTTAGGTTCCATGAAGGCGAGGATGTGAGTGTGCATACTTCACATACAATACAACTCTTATTTAATATAGTCAATATCCTATGCTCTGTAGATTTTTCCTAAGGATTCATAAACAATTCCTTTTATTTCGAGAAGGGAAATGGTTGATGCAAGCTCGCTTGGTTCAAGCGAGGTTTTATTAGAGAGTTCTTCGCGTGCCAGAGGTAATTCGAGCGCTTCGATCACCATTCTCTCGGCTTCTGAGAAGGTTTGTAAGTCGAGGTAACTATTTTTTTCTTGCGCATCAAAACCGAGTGCTTGTATGAGGTCGTCGGGACTAGTGATAGGAGTTGCGCCGAGACGTATGAGCATGTGAGGACCTGCTGAACTTGAAGAAAAAATAGAACCGGGTACTGCGTACACATCGCGATTGAAATCTGTTGCGTATTTTGACGTTATGAGTGTTCCTGATTTTATTTCTGCTTCGATGACGAGTACGGCATGTGAAAGTCCTGCCATGATTCTGTTACGTTGAGGAAAGCTCCACGGCGTCGCTTTGAATGTCGGCTCAAATTCAGAGATGAGACATCCACCGGATTCGATAATGCGTCTCGCGAGTTGTCTGTGATTTCGAGGGTAGAGGACGCTATCATCAAGTCCTGATCCAGGAACCGCAACGGTAGGTATGTTTTGTGCGAGAGCTTCTTCGTGCGCTATTGAGTCTATACCAAAGGCGAGTCCTGAGACGATAACAACAGGGAGTCCACGCAGTCCGCGTATGAGTGTTTGGCAAACGTTTTTGCCATAGGGTGTGTATGATCTCGACCCGACAATAGTGAGAAAACGATGCTCCTGCGAGGGTAGAGTTCCTCGTATGTATATTTTTTTGGGCGGTTCAGGTATTTCCTTCAGTCGTTCCGGAAAATCGTGCTGTCCGATTTCTCGTATGGAATTCATGTCAAAGTCATTGTATCATGTGTATTAGTCCAATCATTCGGTCGCAGAAAGGTTTGCTTTTCATGTAATCTATATATGTATGCTTGATATTAAATTTATTCGAGACAACAAAGACATTATTGCCCTCGGTGCAAAAAAGAAGCACGTCGTTTTTGACGTAAATGTACTCATTGGTGTTGATGATAAACGTAAGGAGTTGCTTACTTCGATTGAGAAAAAGAGAGCTGAACAAAACAAAGTAAGCGAAACCATCGCGACCTCTCCTAATAAGGGTGAGATTTTGGACACCATGAGGGTTCTCAAAGCTGAGCTTCAGAAAGAAGAGGAAGAATTGAAAACCGTTATGAAAGAATGGCAGACACTTATGCTTCAGGTTCCTAATATTCCTGATATGTCTGTTCCCGACGGTGCGAGTGATGCCGAAAATCTCGAAGTCAAAACATGGGGAGATAAAACTGCGTTTCCTTTTGAACCAAAGGATCATCTCGAAATCATGCAAAATCTCGGTATGGTTGATTTTGAGCGTGGCGCAAAGGTGCATGGTTTTCGTGGATATTTTTTGACAGGTGCGGGCGCACAACTTTCTTTTGCTATTTGGAGCTATGCAATGCAATTTTTCTCAGCGCGTGGATTTGTTCCTGTTATCCCTCCTGTGATTGTTCGTAAGCAAAATCTCTACGGCACAGCGCATCTTCCGGGTGATGTTGAGGATTTTTATACTACTCAGGACGGTGATGTGCTCGCTGGTACTGCTGAGGTTCCTCTTATGGCTCTCCACTCCGAAGAAACTCTCGATGCAAAAAAATTCCCTATAAAGTATTTAGGTTTTTCTCCGTGTTTTAGACGTGAGGCAGGAAGTCATAGTAAAGACGTCAAAGGCCTCATTCGTGTTCATGAGTTTTATAAACTCGAACAGGTTATTTTGTGCGAAGCGAGTCATGAGACATCGGTACGTCTCCATGATGAGCTCAACAAAAATACCGAAGAGTTTATCGAGTCTCTCGGTATTCCATATCATACCGTTATAAATTGTGGTGGTGACTTGGGATTGGGTCAGGTCAAAAAATACGATATTGAATTATGGGTCCCTAAAGAGGGTCGTTATCGAGAAATTTCTTCAGCATCTTATTTCCACGATTTTCAGACTCGCCGTTTTAACATCCGCTACAAAGATGCAGAGGGTAAACTTCGCTACGCGCACTCTCTCAACTGCACCGCTATCCCAACACCACGTATCCTCGTTTCTCTCGTTGAAAATAATCAACAGGCAGATGGATCGGTTATCGTTCCTCCTGTTTTGCGTCCATTTTTCGGCAGTGATGTTATAAAGAAATAAATAGTCTATGGCTCGCTCCCACGTACGAGTGCATGGTCAGCAAAAAATAAAAGCACGCAGAAACAAGAAACGCTTACTTGTTTCGCTTTTGGTTTTTGCACTGGTTGGCGTGAGCGTTTCTGGTATTTCTTTTCTTTCTTTTTTGCCGAGCATGACGATTCGTACAGTCACGGTGTCTTCGGTATTTGATTCTCACGAAAAGATTCGCTCATATGTCGAGGAACAGCTCGCAAAAAATAGAGCATGGTTTTTTTCTGGTAAGAACTCTTTTTTGTATGCTGGTTCGGCATTGCGAGAGGGAATTGCAGAGGCGTTTCCCGAAGTGCGTGACGTTTCAATAAAACGTTCTGGCCTCGGAGCACTCGTTATTTCTGGTGTACCTCGTACGCCTCATGCTCTCTGGTGCGCTGACACTGATACCTGTGTTGGGCTTGATGAGTCAGGTTTTGCTTTTGCTTTGTCTTCTCGTGATGATGATTCGTATGTTCATTTTTATACCCAAGGTTCCACTACACCCGAGGCAGGTTTCTACATCACGCAATCAAGTGATTTCAAGACAACGCTCTTTTTTGTTCAAGAGCTCAAAACGCTCGGTTTATCTGTTCATAAGGTGATATACAAGAATGATTCAGAACTTCACATAGTATTTAGTGAAGGAGGCACACTTATTATTGATCCTCGAGATGATTTGTCGCGCATAAAAGTACGTATCGAAGCTTTGATAGAAGATAGAGATATTGCTTTCTCGACACCTACCTTTATGAAGGCACTCGATTATATTGATATGCGCTACGGTTCAAAACTGGTCTACAGAATGAAAGATGGAACTATTCGATAGAAACATTTGTGGGTGTGTGTTAGTCTAACGTGTCTATGTCTTCTTTTTGGAAAAAACTCAATAAGCCCTTTTTTGTTTTGGCGCCGATGGCCGATGTCACCGATGCTGCTTTTAGGCGTGTTATTGCCGAGCATGGAAAGCCTGATGTTACTTGGACTGAATTTGTCTCGGCAGATGGACTCGTGTCTCCGGGGAGGGCAGTACTTCAAAAGGATTTGATGTATACAGAGGGCGAGCGACCGATTGTTGCTCAGCTCTTTGGTTCACATCCAGAAAAAATGCGGGAAGCATCTCGTCTTGTCGCAGAGCTTGGCTTCGATGGTATTGATATCAACATGGGATGTCCTGATCGTAGTATCGAAAAGCAGGGTGCGGGCGCTGCCATGATAAAGAATCCAAAGAAGGCACGTGAGATTATTCGTGCTGCACGGGAGGGAAGTATCATCGCTGGGCGACCTCTGCCTATTTCAGTCAAAACACGTATTGGTTATTCAAAAAATGAAATAGCCACATGGATACCCGAGCTCCTCTCTGAAGACATCGCCGCACTCACCATACATTGTCGTACACGCAAGGAGATGTCTCTCGTGCCCGCACGCTGGGAACATGTCCGTGAGGTTGTTGCTCTCCGCGACGCCATGAAAAAAGATACGCTCATTATTGGAAACGGTGATGCTGTGAGTATTGCTGACGCACGTATCAAAGCAGAGGAGAGTGGTGCGGATGGTGTGATGCTTGGCCGAGCAATTTTCGGTAACCCATGGTTGTTTAGTGAAAAAGTTGTTTCGGTAAAAGAAAAATTACTCACCATGGCAAACCACACAGAGCTTTTTGAGAAACTCCTCGGTGGTACAAAGAGTTTTGCGATCATGAAGAAACATTACAAGGCGTATGTGAATGGTTTTGATGGGGCAAAAGAATTACGTGTTCGTCTCATGGAGACAGAAAATGCACAGCAGGTGCGAGCTATTGTAGAGGATTATATTAAGAACATTCACCTCTAAAGACACTTGTTAAAAATCCTTGAAATATAAGGGTTTTTTATAGATAGAGGTATTTTCTAGGTAGAGATTGTTGACAATATTTTTGGATGTGCTATAATTACATAGTAAACATTTAGTCATGTCATGTGACTAAATGATATGCTCATCACAAGAACCCGACCCAAAAAGAAAGGAGAATTGTTTGCCGGTGCACCCGTGAAAAACTCGAAACATCGTTTCGAATAAGTAATGGGCTCGTAGCTACTAAATTACCCATCGGAACCTTCACCAGATAAAATACGCCCCAAACCCATTTCGGCCTTCCAAATACTCAGAACCCGTTTTATAGGAAAGAAATTTCTAAGGAAAACGGGCTGGTAAAATCAAGTAAAAAATTTTAGGGTGACGGAGTTTTCACACCCGAACATCTTGCTTAGGCAAGATGTTCTTTTTTTTTGTCAGAATATTGACATTATTATATTTCGTGTTAATGTCACTTTTAGGAGCCGGTCGCTGTTGTGACTGGCCGTAAACCATAGAAAGGAATTATGCCAAGGAAAAAAAAGAGAGCCACTAAGAAAAAGTGACGATTTCTCGGCGGCAAGAGCCTGTCTCCGTACGGAGACAGGCTCGATTTATTTTTTCTGCAGAAACGGTGTAGAGTACATGGTGAAAGTACATTTTATGGCTACTAAAAAAATAATCCCCCTGAAAGAGACGTGGTATATCTACGCAATCAGTTCGAATTTGATTGCTGAACTGTCTGGTGATTCGGTAGAGGCAGCAGAACGTTACAACATGGAATGTCTGCACCGAGGTAATGTTCGGGTCAGGAAAAATCTCTATGAGGTTCCTGAGCATGTTGCAAATGCTGTGTATACAAGGCGAAATGATTTTCATTTTATCTTGTACAAGCAGGTAGAAGGGTCACTCCCTCGTTTTGTGTATGAAAATTTTCCTCGTCCGCCCAAGAACCCTTTCAAGAAACACGTGAGAAATCTCAAGAAGGGTGTTATCAAAGGATCTTCGCTTCTTAGGCGACAGAATCGAGAGAAAGCCCGAAGGTAAGTGTCAGGCCCCGTCAAAGACGGGGCCTTTTTTATTTTTAGGGGATATATGTTGCCATTTTTGACTCTTTAGGTTATGATGGTTTTTACTATGGTTATACGAATGAGACATACCCGTGCGCATACAGCCAACAGGCGATCGCACCATGCATTAAAGAATCCTGCTCTTGTGCGTGATACTGAATCAGGAATTGCTCGTCTCTCGCACCATGCGTCAAAAGAGACTGGCATGTATAATGGACGTGTAGTAAAGAGCCTCCAGAAAAAGATAGACAGAAAGCTCAAACGCATCCAGGCAAAATCAAAGGATACACAAGGCAAATAAGTAAGACGGTTGGTAGGTAACGGTTCTTTAAATAAATCAAAATTTATGGCAAACAGGCACCTTGCACGATCAGTAGTACTCCAGACACTCTTTGAGTGGGACTTTAGGGGTCTTTCTGACCTTGAGGTGCCTGTTGTCGTAAAGAGAGACGCGCTCGAATTTGCACCAGGTGTTTCTGATATTTCCTTTATGGAAGATTTGGCGCAGAGTGTTCTCAAAAAGCGCCCAGAACTCGATTTGATTATTACAAAAGCTGCTCCAGATTGGCCTCTTGATAAGATATCAGTGGTTGATCGAAATATTCTCCGTATAGGTCTCTACGAACTTCTCTTTGCAGATAAGGGTGAAGTGCCGGCAAAGGTTGCTATAAACGAAGCTATCGAACTTGCAAAAAGCTTTGGAGGTGAAAACTCTGGAAAGTTTGTAAACGGCGTACTCGGATCGGTATACAAAGAAATGGGCGAGCCAGGAAAGGATGCTGTATCAAAACGTAAAGACGATAAGTTTAATCTTCCTTTTGAAAAAATGCCGGTGGTAAAGCTCGGAGGCGCTGTCATTTATGCACGCGAAAAAGGAGTACTTTATTTTGCTCTCGTACATGATGTGTTCGGTCATTGGACATTATCTAAGGGTGGACTTGAGGAGGGCGAGGATGTTGTTTCTGGAACCAAACGCAGAGTACAAGAAGAAATCGGTATTGAAATTTCTATACAAGAAGAGCTCGCTCAGAACGAATATGTTGCAACTCACCCAGAGAAAGGTAAGATGCGTAAGCAGGTAACCTACTTTTTGGCAGAAGCTACGTACGAACCGCTCAAACTTGCTGTAAGCGGTGGTTTGGACAAAGCAGAATGGTTTCCTGTTGAGAATCTTGCTGACTTGAACTTCTATGACGATATGTTGCCTATTATTACCAAGGCCGTCGGTATTCTTTCAAAGAAAGACACATCAAAAAAATCAAAGTCTAAAAGCTAACCTCTAATTCCTAATCCCTAATTCTATGTCCGACATCAACTTTTCACTGTTCGAGAAAAAAGCAGGAGTAACATTTAAAACGAAGTCTTTTTTGAGACAGGCATTCACACACAGATCATATATTAACGAAAACAAAACTCTGAAGCTTGAGCACAATGAGCGCCTCGAGTTTTTGGGAGATGCAGTCCTCGAACTTGTGGTGACTGATTTTTTGTATAAAAAATATCAAGGTGAAGACGAGGGAGTTCTCACTACCTATCGCTCTGCGCTCGTAAACGCTGTCACGTTGTCAGAAATAGCTTCAAATCTTTTTATGAATGACTTTCTCTTGCTCTCAAAAGGGGAGATGAAAGACGTTGGACGTGCACGACAGTACATTCTCGCTAATACATTTGAGGCGGTCGTAGGAGCGCTCTATATGGATCTAGGATATGACGCCGCAAAAGCGTTTATCGACAAGCATCTCTTGTCTTTTGCTGACAAGCTCATTGCCAAGGGAAATCTCGTTGATGCAAAGAGTTTGTTTCAAGAAAAAGCACAGGAAAAAGTAAGCATTACTCCGGCATATAAGTCTCTCAAAGAAACAGGTCCCGATCATGACAAGTTTTTTACAGTTGGTGTGTATCTCGGAAAAGAACTCGTTGCTGAAGGCAGTGGAAAATCAAAACAGGAAGCAGAACAGAGCGCGGCTCAAAAAGCTCTTGAAGCAAAGTCTTGGAACTAAGATTGTTAGAAAGAAAGGACAAAAGCCACACAATTTGTGTGGCTTTTGTGTGAGGCTTTGAAATGGTATATTGGTGAGGTCTGTTTTAGTCTCGTTTTCTCATTTATGTATTTGAAATCCCTTGAGTTGTCGGGCTTTAAATCTTTTGCAAAAAAAGCAGAGCTTACTTTTAACGCGCCTATTTCTGCGATAGTAGGTCCCAATGGTTCTGGAAAATCAAATGTCGCAGAGGCGTTTCGTTTTGTGCTTGGCGAGCAGTCGATCAAGTCTATGCGTGGGAAAAAAACCGAAGATTTGATTTTCAATGGAGGTGAAGCATCCGCGAGAGGTAATCGAGCATCTGTTAAGCTTGTTTTCGATAACACGAAACGTGTCCTCAATGTTGATTTTGATGAAGTGTCTATCGAGCGCATTATTCATCGCGATGCACTATCAGAGTATTTTATTAACGGAACACAGGTACGTCTCAAAGACATCATAGAGCTCCTCGCGGGTGCACGTATCGGCTCATCAGGACATCATATTATTTCTCAAGGAGAGGCTGATTGTATTTTGAATGCCAATGCGCGTGAACGCAGGGAGATGATAGAGGACGCTCTTGGTCTCAAAATATTTCAATACAAGAGAGAGGAGAGTAAGCGTAAACTCGAAAAGACAAAGGAAAATATGTCACAGGTGGAGTCTCTTCGAAAGGAGATTGCTCCTCATATAAAGTTTCTGAAAAAACAAGTTGAAAAGGTCGAGAAGACTATCGCTCTGCGCGAAGAGCTCAAGCGGGGGTATGCAGAATACTTGTCACGAGAACGTGTGTACCTCGAGCATACTGAAAAGGTTATTAATTCTGAAAAGAATATGCCACAACGTGAGCTTGAACGTTTGGAACATGAATTAAAAAACGCACGACATATTCTCGAATCATCAAAAAAGAGCGACGCAAAAAGTGCAGAGGTGGTAGATCTTGAGCATAAGATTACCCTCATTCGCCAGACAAAAGACTCTCTCGGTAGAGACATTGGGCGTATTGAGGGTGAGGTTACCAGTCTTCTCCGTATACGAGCACGTGAAGAGGCTCTCGTTCAAACAAAGAGTGCTCAGACAATTCCTTTTTCAACCGTTGAAGAAATGGTGCGTGATATTGAATCGCTTATTGAATCGAGTGCCAAAGAGTCTGATGTTCTAGGCCTCAAAGCTATTTTCAAGACTATACAAAAAGCCCTTTCTCGCTTTGTTGAAACCCATCAGTCAAAAGAGCTCGAAACAAATACAAAAGAAATTGATAGCGAAATAGAAAAGCTTTCTACAAAGAAAAAGAGTATTGAGGAAAAACTCGCAGAGCTTGCCGAAGAAGAGGTCGCACTTAATGAGGCGCATATCCGTCTTCGTAGCGATATCGAAAAAGAAAAAGACTCCTCTCGTGATGCTGAAAAAGCACTTTTCAGAATAATGGCATCTCAAAATGAGCTTCGAGGAACGTTGTCACTCATTGCTGTTCGCGAAGAAAAACTACGGCTTGAAAAAGAAGATTTTAAAAGGGAGGTGGAGGAGGGAATGATTCTCGTTGGTAGAGAACTCTATGCGTTTGAAACGTATGTGCCTGTAAATGAAGCAGGTGTACCCTTGGGTGCGGGTGAAATCGCTTCTGAAAACAGATCATTTCAGGAAGAGCGCAGAAAGAATATCGAAAAGATAAAAGTACGCATTGAAGACTCGGGCGCACTGTCTGCTTCTGAGGTTATGCGCGAGTACAAGGAGGTTTCTGAACGAGATGATTTTCTTGCGCGTGAGCTCGTTGACCTAGAAAAGTCAGCAGAATCTCTCGTCGTTCTCATTGCGGATCTCGAGTCAAAACTCGACACTCTTTTCTCTGAGGGCGTAGAAAAAATTAATCGACAGTTCAAGGAATTTTTTGCCCTCATGTTTGGTGGCGGTACCGCGTCTTTGTCGGTGCTTCGGGAAAAGAAGGTAAAGCGTGTGAGCGCAGAAGAATTGCTTTCTCTTGGAGAGTCAGTGTCTCATGAGGAAGACGAAGAAGAGGAAGCCGAAGTCGGAGTACATATCGAAGTGAATCTCCCTCGAAAGAAAATCAAAGCTCTTGAAATGCTTTCTGGCGGTGAACGTGCTCTTACTTCTATTGCACTGCTTTTTGCGATGTCACAGGTCAATCCACCTCCATTTATTATTCTTGATGAAACTGACGCGGCTCTCGATGAGGCAAATTCAAAAAAATATGGAGATATGGTTGAAAACTTATCTAAGTATTCACAACTTATCGTCATTACTCACAATAGAGAGACGATGTCTCGAGCGGGTGTACTCTATGGAGTTACTATGGGACGCGAGGGATATTCAAAGCTTCTTTCTATCGCATTTAATGAGGCGGTCGCTGTTGCAAAGTAGACATCTTGCAATAATTGTTTTTTTGTATACAGTGGTGGAGTATGACCTTTAAGCATATTTCACCTGGTGCTACGTTTTGGATGCGCACTGTGAGGTATATCAAAACACAGAAGGTTGTTGTTTCTGATATACCATACAATGCTGTTTGCTTTGGTACAGGAGCGCATACTTTTGTTGGTGAGGACGTTCCTGTGCTCGCTGATCATAGTGAGCTTTATTGTCCGGTACATAGAGAAGAGGAGACTCCTTCGTCCATGCATGTGAGCTCACTCTAAGTAAAACCACCCGTAAGGGTGGTTTTTTGACAAAGTTTTTATTTTTCATATAGTATTCTTCTCTAGTTCTTTAACGTCAAAAGGTGGTTTTACTATGAAAGAAACACTCGAGTCTGTCAGAGTTTGTTGCGCACGGTATGAAGCGGGCATTGACCCTTCTCATATTGTTTCTACACTACACGCTGTACATGCGGGATTTATAAAATTATCTTCGCAAAATTCTCTCTGGGCTGAGACCATTGATGCGGAGGCGTTCAATCATATGAATCCGGTCGATGTGTTTTTGGGACCGGAAAAGTACAATCATTTGAAATCCACCGTGCAGGAAGAACAACGCATACAGCTCGGTTATGTGCCGATTCGGTACACTGAGCCGTACAAGACATACCTGAGAGAGGTATGGAAGTGCTTGTTTCTTCTGAGAAAGAAACTACACACACGCACAGCAATCGTCGCGTGCTAGACAAAACTGCGCCCCTTAGAGGGACGCAGTTTTTTATCTCGTTTTTTAAGGGACAAGTGCGTAGTCGAGCGTTTTCTTTTCGATGTCAGCGTTTACTATCTTGAAACGTACCGTGTCACCGAGGCGGAATTTCTTTTTTGTTTTCTCGCCAATAACAGTATAGTTTTTTGCATCGAGTTTAAAAAAGTCGTCACCGAGATCTCGCAGTCGTATCATTCCTTCTGACCGTGTTTCTTTGTCCTCTACATAGATACCCCATTCTGTTACGCCAGATATGGTGCCATCAAATGTTTTACCGATACGGTCTTTCATGTACTCTACTTGTTTGTATTTTATAGAGGCTCGCTCTGCTTCTGCTGCACGCACTTCTTTTTCTGAGGATTCCTCAGTGAGTTTTTTGTAGAGAGACCATTCACCCTGCGAAATGGCGCCATGAGTGAGTTCTCTGTAAAGAAGTCGATGAACAAGTAGGTCTGCGTATCTACGAATAGGGGACGTAAAATGTGTGTAGTACTCAAAAGCTAAACCAAAGTGACCAATATTTTCTGTTGAATATATTGCTTTTGCCATTGATCGTACTGCTGCTGTTTTTATGAGGGATTCCTCGGCCTTGCCCTCAACTTGCTTCATAAGAACCTGAAGGTCTTTTACCTTGATACCTTTTGGACTGATAGGGAGTTCGTAGCCGAGCGCACGAACGAATATTGCCAAGTCAGCAACACGGTCTTTGTCTGGTGCGTCATGGATACGATAGACAAATGAGCCTGCTTTTTTAGAGAGAGCTCGTGCCATGTAGAGTGCTACTTCGCGGTTAGCGAGAAGCATGTATTCTTCAACGAGCTTGTGCGCATCGAATCTTTTTTTCTTGAATACGCGTATAGGTTTGCCTGTTTCATCAAGCTCGAACTTTATTTCATCTTGCTCAAAATCAATAGCGCCGGCTTTTTCTTTTTCGAGACGCATCTTTTTTGCGATAGCATTCAGTATGGTGAGCTCCTCTCGATACTCTTGTGAGTTTCCAAGAATAGATTCTTGGGCTGCTTCATAGGTGAATCGTTTGTTTGAGTTAATGATTGTTTTTCCAAACCATCGGTCATGTATTTTTCCTGCATCGTCCATAATAAATACAGATGAAAACGCAAGTTTGTCTTCGTGTGGATTGAGGCTACAGAGATCGTTTGAGAGCACTTCGGGGAGCATAGGTATGGTGCGATCGACGAGGTATACAGAGAAACCGCGAGAGCGTGCTTCTTTGTCGAGCGCTGTCCCTTCGCGTACATAGTGGGAGACATCGGCTATATGTACTCCTATTTCGTATTTTCCATCAGGCATTTTTTTAAATGAGATGGCGTCATCGAAGTCCTTTGCATCAATAGGGTCTATGGTAAATGTTGTGGTCGAACGAAAGTCTTTGCGTAAGGCAATTTCTTTGTCGCTTATTGTTTTTTCTTTTTTTCCAATTTCTTCGGCTTCACGTACAACCGCTTCTGGGTAATCATACGCAATACCGCGCTCAAGTACGATTGCTCGCATCTCTGTATTATGTTCGCCGTGAATACCGATTATCTCTAGAACCTTTCCAATAGGGTATTTTTCGCCACTGTCCCAATTGAGTATCTGAACAAGCACTTTGTCTCCTGGAACAGCATTGTTTATGTTTGCCTGAGGAATATGTATGTCAGAGTAAAGTCTCTTGTCATCTGGCACGAGCGCATAGCCGAGACCATGCCTCTCTACAACTCCGACAAAATTTGTTTTCGCTCGTTTGTGTATAGCAACAACCTCGCCTTGTACGCGGTCACGTTCCTTGTTTGGAAGCACTTTGATTTCTACTTCATCGTTATGAAGTGCTGTGTGGAGACGAGGGGTCTGTATTTCGATGTCATCGTCATCTTTTTTCTCTGATTTTTTGAAAAAACCGATGCCTTTTGAGTTGACGCTGAGGGTTCCTGTAAGGGTTTTTGCGACTTTGCCCTCTGTTTTATGAGAATGTGTTGGAGTCATGGTATTCACTATAACAGAAAGGGCTTTAAAACACAGCATGTTGACCTGTTGTTTTAATTCTGCTAGTATCCATTCCATGTTAAAAATCAGACTTCAGCGCGTAGGACGCAAGAATATAGCTACATTTCGAGTGGTTCTCACCGACTCAAAAAACAGCACCAAAAGCGGTAAGTTTTTGGAAGTACTCGGTTCATTTGATCCAGTAAACGATATTAAAACTGTAAACGGTGATCGTATTAAGTATTGGGTTTCAAAAGGCGCTCAGCTTTCTGACACACTTCATAACTACCTCATAGACAAGAAAATTATTCCAGGGAAAAAGATTAATGCATTGCCAAAGAAGAAGCCTATAAAGAAAGAAGGCGAGGCAAAACCAGCAACCCCAGCAACTCCTGCTCAGACTGCATAGTCAAAAAGAAAACCACTATCAACAGGTGGTTTTCTTTTTGACTATGTTTTTGGTACACTAAAGAGCGAGCAGTACAACGTCGCTTACTGCCTTATCTGTATAATTAAACATCATGGAAAAAGACGCACAGTTTCTTGAGTCACTTATAAAAGCTCTTGTTGATAATCCTAACGACGTAAAAATAAATCGAACAGTAGATGAGATGGGTGTCCTCCTTACGCTTGATGTTAATCCAAGCGACATGGGTAAAATCATTGGACGCGAGGGTAACACCGCAAAGGCAATACGTACACTTTTGCGTATTGTAGGGATGAAAAATAATTCTCGTGTAAATCTTAAAATTAGTGAGCCTGTAGGCGGAATTCCTCGAGAGACTCGAACAGCAAAGACCGTAGACGAGGCAATGGCAGATCTCAAGTTGTAGAATTCTCACTAGTGAATCTTGAGCCGTAAACATAAAAACCGCACTCATGCGGTTTTTATGTTTCTCTTGCTCAAAAATACAAAAAGGGTAGTCTAAGGTATACCTATGCATTTTCATATCATTTCACTTTTTCCGGGGGCATTTGACTCATATCTCGGTGAGTCGATTTTGAAGCGTGCCATTTTCGATAAAAAAATAAAAGTCTCTTTTTATAATCCTCGAGATTATGCTGACAATGAGTACAAGAGAATAGATCAAAAGCCGTATGGCGGTGGTCCTGGAATGGTCATTCAAGCATTGCCAGTGATTAAGGCAATAAGCAAGGCAGTATCTAGTATAGAGAAGCTCGAATCTAGAAAATCAAAAGGCACGAGCTCCAAGATTCATGGTTCACGATACAAGATTCTATTCTTTAATCCTGACGGAAAGCAATTTGATACACACTACGCAAAAGATTCAGCAAAGAAATACGATCACATTATTTTGGTGTGCGGACGATATGAAGGAATCGATGCTCGTATAAAAAAAGCGTTTAAGATGGAGGATGTGTCTGTCGGACCTTTTGTTCTTACAGGAGGGGAGTTGCCAGCCATGATAGTAATCGACTCGGTTTCTCGTCAGGTAGAGGGGGTTTTGGGTAATTTTGATTCACGAGAAGAAGAGCGTGTTTCGAGTCCTGATGTGTATACCCGACCAGAAGTTTTTGTGTACAAAAACAAAAAACTACGTGTTCCCAAGGTTTTGCTCTCAGGAAATCACGCGGAAATAGATGCGTGGAGAGAGTCGAGAAAAAGAGTGTAACCTTTTAGAAAAGAGTATACTTATAATACGTGAAGATATCATATATGTTAGATGTGCTGAGTGAATACCGCACAAAGACTGACGAAGAGGTGCTGGCAAAATCCTACGATGTGCCACGCCTTTTCGAGTTATTGGTCATGCGTCATGAGGAAGCTTTTTTGAGAAAAGCAAAACATATTTTAAAAAGTCCTGAAGCAGCACAAGACGTTGTTCAAGACACGTTTGTTAAAATTTATATGTATGGACGGAATTTTAAACCTGTAGAGGGGGCTCGTTTTACTTCATGGGCATACCGCATTCTTATAAATACCTGTTTTCTTTGGTACAAAAAGAATAAGCGAGATAGAGAATTTTCTACACTTATAGATGAAGAGCTCGAGGCGGTATTGCCTCACGATGACAAGGATGAACGGGCGCATATGCTTGATCGTGACTATCTTGAATCATTGTTTGCTGAATTGCCTGAAACGTTTGCTCGTATTTTGAGATTGTATGTAATTGATAATAAGGATTATGGAGAAATAGCCGCGATTGAAAAGGTGAGTGAAGGGGCAATAAAAACTCGTATGCATCGAGCTCGCGAAATGATGAAAGAACTCACTAAAAAAATTAAATATTAATTAATGTAATACAGAGTATATGTCACACATAACACAAAACGTAATGCATCGCGTGAATACAATCTATACTGTACACAAAGTAAAAATTATTGCTTTCAAAGCCGTGTTTGCTTTGGGCGCTTTGGCCCTTGTTGCTTCTGCTGTGTCGTTTACTCAAGTGTTTGAAAATAGTAAACATACAGATAATATCCTTGCTTTCGTGATGAGCGCGGTTATATCTACAGAATTTCCAGTGCAGGTGCTTTTTGTTGCGCTCTGTATTTTTGCGTATTTCTCAGTGCGAGACCTCATCGATATCATTCGTGTTCGTCGCTAGAAAGGATCCATTCTCGGGCTCGCGGGGCGTACAGGGGGCATTTCTTGACTTAGGAGGCCTTATCATATAGTATCTATCTCAACTTCAGGCAAGATTGTGTAACAGGGGAATCCGAAGGATTAATAAAGGTTTAGTGGTCCTTTTCTTGCTTACGACAAACTAAAACAACTACAACGTGGCAGAGACCCTTTTATCGAGGGGACTTTTTGCGTTTTTGATGTCTATGCAAGGCGAGGAGAGATAAGTAGCAGTATCTCAATATATGAAAAGAGAAAAAAAATATTTCGGACGTTTCAAGGAAGCGCTTACCGAGATGCCGAATCTCGTAGAGTCTCAAATCCAGTCTTTCAACTGGCTCATTGAGAAAGGTCTCGGTGATTTGTTCGCTGAGTTTACACAACTCAAAGATTATTCAGAAAAAAAGTTTGAACTTTCGTTTACCGGTTTTGAGCTTGCCCAGCCAAAGTATGATGAGCACTATGCAAAGGCAAACAAGATGTCATACGAAGCGCCTCTCAAGGTTCGTGTGAAGCTCAAGAACAAAATGTTCGATTCCACAAAGGAGCAGGAAATCTTTCTTGCCGATTTTCCTCTCATGACCTCTCATGGTACGTTCATTATCAATGGTATTGAACGTGTTATTGTCCCTCAACTCGCTCGTTCTTTCGGTGTTTTCTTTACATCTCAAGAAATTAAAGGAAAAACAGTATTCGGTGCAAAAATTATTCCAGCTCGTGGCGTGTGGATTGAAATCGAAACTGATACCGACGGTACACTCTATGCTCGTATCGATCGCAAGAGAAAGTTTCCTATTTCTTCTCTCATTCGTGTTCTTGCTCCAAAGGGTCAAGAAGACATTCTTTCGTATTTCAAGGCTGATCCAAAAGCAAAGGCTGTTATGGAGGCTACTCTTGCAAAGGACACAGCAAAAACTCTCGGTGAATCATATATAGAGATTCACAAGCGTCTTCGTGATGGCGATCTCGCTACCGCTGACAACGCACGTGAATTTGTGAGCGGACTCTTTACTCCTGAACGATACGATATTTCTCGTGTTGGACGTTTCCGTTTTAACAAGCGCTTCGTTAAGGCGATGGAAGAAAAGGATCTCGAGCGTAAAACAATTTCTGCAGACGATATTGCTACTATCGTTTCTCACATTGTTCACCTCAACAATGAACCAGATGCACTCGAAGATGATATCGATCACCTCGGTTCTCGACGTGTGCGTTATGTTGGTGAGCTCATGCAACAGAAACTCCGTGTTGGTATGTCACAGATAAAGCGAAACATTCAGGATCGTATGTCTACTATCGAGCCAGATGTAACTCTACCTGTGCAATTTATTTCTCCTCGCCCTCTTCAGGCACGTCTCAAGGAATTCTTTACAACAAACCAGCTTTCTCAATTCATGCAACAGGAGAACATTCTCTCTGAGATTGAACACTTGAGAACTCTCTCGGCTCTCGGACCAGGCGGACTTACTCGTGAACGAGCAGGTTTTGAAGTTCGTGACGTACACCCATCTCACTATGGTCGTCTCTGTCCGATCCACACTCCTGAAGGTCCAAACATCGGTCTTATCTTGCGTCTCTCATGTTACGCACGTATCAACAACTTTGGAATGATTGAAACTCCGTACGCTAAAGTAAAAAACGGAAAGGTTACCAAAGAAATTGTGTACCTCAACGCTCTTGAAGAAGAAAACTTCAAGATTGCTCATGCTGCTACTAACTATGATGAGAACGGAAAAATTAACGACGCAGAAGTAGAGGTTCGTGAAAACGGAAAGCCTATTGTGGTAAAGAGAGAAGAAGTGGATTTTATTGACGTCGCTACTAATCAGGCATTCTCTATTGCAACGTCGATGATCCCATTCCTCAACCATGACGACGCAAACCGAGCACTCATGGGTTCGAACATGCAGAAGCAGGCTACTCCATGTATTATTCCAGAAGCTCCACTCGTTGCTACAGGTATTGAGGCAAAAGCAGCTGCTGACACAGGACGTATTGTTCTTGCTCCAGAAGAAGGAACGATTTCATATGTTGACGCTGCAAAAGTTACATTCAAAAGCACAAAAGGAAAGGAAACAACATACAATCTCGTTTCATTCCAGCGAACAAACGGATTTACCGCTTTTCACCAGAGACCAGTGGTATCTCTCGGAGACAAAGTAAAGAAGGGAGACGTTCTCGTCGACACATCAACATCTGATGGTGGACAAATGGCACTCGGACAGAACATGCTCGTTGCCTTTATGTCATGGTCTGGTAGTAACTACGAAGACGCGATTATTCTCTCAGAGCGCCTCGTAAAGGAATCAAAGTTTACTTCTATTCATATCGAAGAGTTTGTTGTGAATGTTCGTGATACAAAGCTCGGTCCTGAAGTAACCACTCACGATATTCCAAACGTAAGTGAAGTGAAACTCCGCAACCTTGATGAAGAGGGTGTAATTCGTATCGGTGCAGAAGTTCGTTCTGGAGATATCCTCGTTGGTAAAATTACACCAAAGGGTGAAACACAACTCACTGCTGAAGAGCGTCTCCTTCGTTCTATCTTCGGTGAAAAAGCTCGAGATGTTAAAGACACCTCAAAGCGTATGGAAGGAGGAAAGAGAGGTCGTGTTATCGGCGTAAAAGTATTCTCTCGTGAAAAGGGAGATAAACTCGAGTCGGGTATCATCAAACGTATTCACGTTGAAGTTGCTCAACTTCGAAATGTTTCAGTGGGTGACAAGCTTGCTGGACGACACGGAAACAAGGGAGTTATCTCAAAGATTCTTCCTGAAGAAGATATGCCATTTATGGCAGACGGAAAGCCTGTGGATGTGATTCTCACACCACTCGGTGTTCCTTCTCGTATGAACCTCGGTCAGATCCTTGAACTTCACTTGGGTCTTGCTGCTCACACGCTCGGTTATCAGGCTGTCGTTCCTCCATTTGCAGGAGCATCTGATAAGGAAATCAAAGCAGAGCTTGTAAAAGCAAATATTCCTCAAAACGGAAAGGTTACCCTCTATGACGGTAGAACAGGAGAAAAATTTGATAAGGATATTGCTGTTGGATACATGTACATTCTCAAGCTTCACCACATGGTTGAGGACAAGATCCACATGCGTTCAATCGGTCCGTACTCTCTCATTACTCAACAGCCACTCGGAGGAAAGGCACAGGGAGGAGGTCAGAGATTTGGAGAAATGGAAGTCTGGGCACTTTTGGGTCATGGTTCAGCACACACATTGCGAGAAATCCTTACGGTAAAGTCTGACGATATTGTCGGTAGATCAGCTACATTTGATTCGATTGTGAAGGGGGAAAAGATGAAGGAGCCAAATATCCCTGCTTCGTTCAATGTACTTCTTAATAGCTTGAGAGGCCTAGCGCTTGATGTCGAACTCAAGAAAAAAGGAGATAAGAAAAATAAATAACAATTAACAACCAACGATTAATCTTTAACTAGAGAAAAAAGAAAAAGTTAATTGTTAATAATTTTCTAAAACATATGTCATACACACCAAAACAAAAAGCAGGAGAACTCAATGATTTCGATACGGTACTTCTCCGTGTCGCATCTCCTGAGCGTATTAAAGAATGGTCATTCGGTGAAGTTACCAAGCCTGAGACAATCAACTACCGTACTCAGCGTAGCGAAAAGAATGGTCTTTTCGATGAAAAGATATTCGGTCCAGACAAGGATTATGAATGTTACTGTGGAAAATACCGCGGTATTCGTTACAAGGGTATTGTCTGTGAAAAATGTGGAGTTGAAATAACTCGTTCTATCGTTAGGCGCGATCGTATGGGACACATTGAGCTTGCGACACCGGTTTCTCATATCTGGTTCCTTCGTTCTATGCCGTCACGTCTCGGTCTCGTTCTCGGAATGACAACTGCTGATCTCGAAAAGGTTATTTACTTTGCGGGATATATTGTTACTAAGGTTCATGAGAATGAACGCGTTCAGATTCTCAAAGATCTCGAGTCTGAATTCAAGGCAAAAGTAAAAACTGCTCAAGACGAAAAAACAAAAGAGGCGCTCAAGGAAATGTACTCAAGCGCAAAGAAAGAAATTGATGGAATCATGGAAGGCGTTGTAATCGACGAAGTCCACTACCACAAGTTCTCAATGAAATACTCAACTCTCTTTGAGGCGGGTATTGGAGCTGAGGCTATCTTTGAGATTTGTAAAAATCTTGATTTGAAAAAACTCGAGGAACAGATCGTTAATACTATCGACAATGCAAACTCAATCGATAGGGAAAAGATGAACAAGAGGCTTTCAACCGTGCGCGCTATGATGCGATCAGGTGTTCGCCCTGAGTGGATGTTCCTCTCTCGTATTCCTGTTATTCCACCAGCACTTCGTCCTATGGTTCCTCTCGATGGAGGTCGTTATGCAACATCAGATGTAAACGATTTGTATCGACGCGTTATCAACAGAAATAATCGTCTTGCAAAACTCAAGGAGATTCATGCTCCTGATGTGATCCTCAGAAATGAAAAGCGTATTCTTCAGGAAGCGGTAGACGCTCTTGTTGATAACTCGATTCGTCACGGCAACTCAACGGTTAATGCTGGAGCACAATCACAGAAACGAGCGCTCAAGTCTCTCGCGGACAACCTCAAGGGTAAGAGAGGTCTCCTCCGTGGAAACCTTCTTGGAAAGCGTGTTGACTATTCAGGACGATCGGTGATTGTCGTAGGTCCTGAGCTCGCACTCAATGAATGTGGTTTGCCAAAACACATGGCACTTGAACTCTTTAAACCATTTGTTATTGGCGCACTTCTCAAGCGAGAACTCGCATACAACATTCGTGGAGCATCTCGTCTCATTGACGATGGTATTCCTGAAGTATGGGCAATACTCGAAGAGGTGATTGATGGAAAGTACGTACTTCTCAACCGTGCCCCTACTCTTCACCGTCTCGGTATACAGGCCTTTAAGCCAACACTCATCGAAGGAAACGCTATTCAAGTACACCCACTCGTATGTACTGCCTTTAACGCAGACTTCGACGGTGACCAGATGGCGGTACACGTACCACTTTCAGAAGAAGCTCAGGCAGAAGCTCGAGAAATCATGGCGTCTGACAAGAACATTTTGAAACCTGGTTCTGGAGATCCTGTGGTGTCAGCAAAAATGCTCGACATTGTTCTCGGTTGTTACTGGATGACAAAGATTGTGAGCGGAGAAAAGGGAGAAGGAAAAGTATTCTCATCACCTGAAGACGCAGTACTCGCATCAGACTTCGGTGAAGTTTCATTTAGAGCTGCGATTAAAGTACTCGCTCCAACAACTCCAAAGTATAAAGACTTTGAAGGAAAGATTTTCGACACTACCGTAGGACGTATTCTCTTTAACGCTATATTGCCAGCAGAATATGCCTTCATTAACAAAGAAATTGAGCGTAAAACTATGGCGGGTATCGTTGATGATCTTCTCACACGATATGGAATGGCGTCTGTTCCGCCAATTCTCGACAAGGTAAAGAAGTTCGGATTCAAGTACACAACATACTCAGGTACATCATGGGGTATTGATGACGTACTCACACCTACTGGAAAGGACGAAGTGGTAAAGCGCGCAAAGTCAGAGTCTGACAAAGTTGTTGAGCACTATCACGAAGGTCTCCTTTCTGAGGAAGAAAAAATCCGAAAGAACGTTGAGATTTGGCACAAAGCAAAGAGCGAGGTTGAGAAATTGATTCCAGCAACACTCGACAAAAATGGTTCTGTGAGCGACATGATTCAGTCCGGAGCTCGAGGATCTATCGGTAACATTACACAGATGGCGGGAATGAAGGGTTTGATTACCAACACTGCCGGAGAAACTATTGAGTTCCCAATTATTTCAGGAATGAAGGAAGGACTTACTCCAATTGAGTACTTCATTACTACTCACGGTGCTCGAAAGGGTCTTACTGACACCGCTCTCAACACTGCTCGTGCGGGTTACCTCACTCGTCGTTTGTTCGATGTGGCTCAGGACGTTATGGTTACTGAGACTGATTGTGGTACCAAAGAATCTATTGTTATTAAAAAAGATAGCGCATCAGGTATTGATGTTGCTCTCGCAAAGAATATTCGTGGACGCGTGCTCGCTGAGGACGTTGTCGACAAAGATGGCAAAGTTGTATTCAAGAAGGGTCATCTCATTAGCAAAACTGACGCTCAGAAAGTTGAGGCTTCAGGAGCTATGGAAATTCGTGTTCGTTCTCCTCTCACCTGTAAGACACTTCACGGTGTATGTCAGCAGTGTTACGGAATCGATCTCGGAAAGAATCATCTCATTGATATTGGTGAGGCTGTTGGAACTGTTGCTGCTCAGGCTATCGGTGAGCCGGGAACACAGCTTACTATGCGTACATTCCACGCCGGAGGTACTGCGTCTGTCGGAGGAGACATCACACAAGGTCTTCCTCGTGTTGAAGAAGTGTTTGAAAAGCGTAAGCCAAAGAACTCTGCAGTTATCTCACACGTAAGTGGTACTGTCTCTTCTGTAAAAGATATGGGCAAGGAAAAGATTATTACAGTAATGCCTGATATTGAAGATCTTGCAAAGGGTGCAAAGAAGGCACAAGAAGTTGAGTATGTTTTCAACTACAAACGTATGCCACTCGTTAAGATGGGTGACAAGGTAAAGAAGGGAGATATGCTCACTGACGGTTCTGCTGATATTGATGAGGTGTTTAAATTCGCAGGTAAAGACAAGGCGATGGATTACATCATCAAAGAAATCGGCAAGATCTATGAGTTGCAAGGAGAAACAGTGTCACGTAAACACATTGAAATTATCGTGAAGCAAATGTTCTCTCGTAAGAGAGTAAAAGATGCGGCTGATACCAAGTTCTCTGTGGAAGACATTGTTGATGTGTACGATCTTAATATTGAGAATGATCGCGTTAAGGAAGCAGGTAAGACTGTTGCAACAGGCGAGCCTGTTGTGATGGGTATCACTGAAGTTTCTCTTTCTCGTCAGAGCTTCTTGTCTGCTGCATCGTTCCAGCACACCACTCGAATCTTTATTAACGCTGCTATTAGAGGCACAGAAGACAGCCTCGTTGGTCTCAAGGAGAATGTTATTATCGGTAGACTTATTCCTGCAGGTACTGGCTACAAAGGTAGCGTAAAGCAAAAGATGATTGAAGCGAGCGTACCACCTCGTACTGACGAACAAACTGGTAGATAGTGCGCCGTATAGTGCCTGAGGCGCCAGGCACCTCTCTCGTGTTATGA
The DNA here is from genome assembly GCA_035438745.1 of Minisyncoccota bacterium. Classification (GTDB taxonomy): domain Bacteria; phylum Patescibacteriota; class Minisyncoccia; order Phycocordibacterales; family UBA6065; genus CAIMLU01. The sequence continues at coordinate 34,143 of DAORIX010000004.1, forward strand.
AAAAAGATCACGTTCAGGAGATAAAAGATCGCCTCGCGATTCAAGACGTCATTAGTTCGTATATAAAGATTGAAAAGGCCGGGTCTAATTTTAAGGCTCGTTGTCCTTTTCATAATGAAAAAACACCATCGTTCTTTATTAGTCCCGATAGGGGAACGTACTACTGTTTTGGGTGTGGTGAAAAAGGCGACGCGTTTTCTTTTGTTGAAAAGTTCGAAGGATTAGATTTCAAAGGCGCACTCAAGGTGCTTGCTCAAAAGGCCGGTGTCGAGCTCACTCCTGTTTCTTCGGGAGGTGTGCGTGATGACAAAGAGCGACTCTACAAAATAGTTGAAGATGCGACGGTGTTCTTTGAGGAACAGCTCAAGGCTCATCCAGAGGCACAAGTATATGTAGCTTCTCGAGGTATCACCGACAAGACGGTTCGACATATGCGCATAGGATATGCACCTTCGGATTGGAGACAGCTTCGTGCGTATTTAGCAAGAAAAAAATACACCGACGCAGAGGTGTTGTCTGTCGGGCTCATCAAGAAAACAGATAAAAAAACAGACGATCCGTACTACGATGTTTTCCGTGGTCGCATTATGTTTCCTATTGCTGATTCTTCCGGTCGGGTAGTCGCGTTTTCTGGGAGAATTGTAGTTGATGATGAGAAGTCTCCAAAATATCTCAATAGTCCAGAAACCGTACTCTTTACTAAATCAAAAGTATTGTATGGTTTAGATAAAGCAAAGCAATCAATACGCACCAGTAATTACGCCATACTTGTTGAGGGACAAATGGATTTGGTTATGTCTCATCAGGCAGGATTTACGAATACAGTTGCGGCCTCGGGCACAGCATTTTCGGAAGACGAACATGCTGACGGAAATGTTTCGGGTATTGGTCTGGTAACACGACTTTCAAAGAACATTATCATTGCTTTCGACAGTGACGATGCTGGATATAAGGCAACGCTTCGTGCTGGCAAGATTGCACTCGGGATGGGTATGGATGTAAAGATCACTACTATTGTGGGAGGCAAAGACCCTGCTGATATTATCAAAGCAAATCCAAGTCACTGGGCGGATGTGATAAAGAGTGCAACTCCTATCGTGCCTTTTATTTTGAAAAGGATTATGAGGCAAGTAGCTGATCCAAAAAAGGTGGGTATTTCGATTCGTACAGAGTTACTACCGTATGTTGCTCTACACGAGAGTTCTATTGAGCAGGCGCGACTTATAGAGTATATTTCAGGAGAAACAGGTATTAAATCAGATGCGCTGTGGGGCGATATCTCAAAGATCACTGTTCAGACAACTCAAGCTCCTTCCACGAGTGCGGTATCACAAAGTGCACTTTCTCGTCTCGAACAGATTGAAAGAAAAATTTTTGGCATTCTCAATTTGTACAAAGACAAAAAGACACTCGAGCTCCAGCATAGCCGTATTCGTGATATTGTTGGGGATAAGGCGTTTGGTTGGTATGAGTCATTACCACCAACGGAGATATCGACCCTTATTACTCCGATTGAGGTTATGTATGGAGAAAAAGGGGTCGGGCAAAAGGAGTTTGATGAACTCATTTTATTACTAGAAAAAGAGTATATAAAGAAAAAAAGGGAAGAAGTCGGGGCGTCTATCAAAAAAGCTCAAACAGAAAAGAATGGTGTACGAGAGCAGGCGCTTCTCAAGGAACATCACGTGCTATCAAAAAAGATGAATGAGATTGATATAATACTTAGTAAAAAATAATTATGGCAACTAAAAAAACAACAAAAAAAGTAAAGTCTGTAGCTAAACGGTCGGTTGCTCAAAAGAAAACCAAAGCCGTAAAGAGTAAGGCTGTCAAAAAACCAAAGGCATCAAAAGCGCCAGTAGTTAAAGTTTCTAAAAAGGCAAAGGATCTCGATACCAAAGCAAACAAACTCATTCACAAAGGTAAGGAGCGTGGATTCGTTACGTTTGATGAAATTTTGAAAGAGTTTCCAACAATTGAGGACGACATTATTTTCCTTGATGAGTTGTATACAAAATTTACTGTTGCCGGCATCGATGTGCTTGAGAGTGGTGGCATGCTTGACATCGAACAGGAGGAACCTACAAAACGTTATGGTGGAGGAAAAACAGGCGAATCTTCATATGACTCTATTCAGATGTACTTGAAGGAAATTGGTCAGTATCCTCTCGTATCCGCAGCGATGGAAAAAGAGCTCGCTCGTCGCATTGAGGCAGGAGATGATGAGGCAAAGAATTTGCTCGCAAAAGCGAACCTCCGTCTCGTTGTGTCTATTGCAAAAAAGTATGTTGGACGAAGTGCAGACCTCACTCTCCTCGACTTGATTCAAGAGGGAAATCTCGGTTTGTTCAAGGCCGTAGACAAGTTTGACTGGACCAAGGGGTACAAATTTTCAACATATGCAACATGGTGGATTCGTCAGGCTATCACTCGCGCACTCGCTGATCAGTCTCGAACCATTCGTGTGCCAGTACACATGGTTGAAACCATTGCAAAATACAAACAGGTAGTACGTCGTCTCTCTCAGGATTTGGGACGTGATCCTTTACCTGATGAAATTGCGGTTGAAATGGGTCTTGATGTAGACAAGGTGTATCAGATTGAAAAAATTGATCAGGATACAGTTTCTCTCGAAAGCCCTGTGGGTGATGATGGAGATGATGGAAAATCAACTCTCGGAGATTTTCTTTCAGACGACAAAATTTTGTCTCCCGATCAAGAATCGTCTCGTCGTATTCTCACTGATCAGGTCAAGGAAATACTTGATGATCTCTCTCCAAAAGAACGAAAGATTTTGGAAATGAGACATGGGCTCATGGACGGTATTACTCACACCCTCGAAGAAGTAGGCAAGGAGTTTGGCGTCACTCGTGAACGTATCAGACAGATTGAAGCAAAGGCACACGAAAAGATACGACAGCATGAAAAAATAAATAGACTTAAAAATTATTAAGATAAAAACCGGAGTCACTGTGGACTCCGGTTTTTGTTTTTAATGGTGAAGAACTTTGTAGGGCATGTAACGGGGAATGTAGTGCGCAACAAAAGGAGTTACGTAATACAAGTGAGTGAGGTACGTTTGCTGATCCAGAATTATTGGATTCAGTGTTCGACCTCCATCGATTACCACTTCAAAATGATGTTCTCTTGTAAAAGAACACACGTCAAGTGCAAGGAGTATTTCCCAAAGCGCATCGTCTTTTTTCCCTGCCATGTATTCCCATGATAGGTAGACGTGTTTTTTGTTTTTTTGATCGTAGCGAGGGTTGAGACGAAGATAATGATCTTCGAATAGGTGCAGTATCCTTTTTTTACGGTTTGGGTGAGCCTTGAGGGCGATCCCACGACAATAGAAGGTGACTTCTTCGAATATGTCTGTGCGGTGCATGTAATGTGAAATGTTCCTCTAGTACACTAGCATATATGTTCATGAAGGCTAGTGCTCCTGATGCTATACTGTCTTTATGACGTCACTATTCGACACCCAGTACAAAAGGCTCAATAAGGGCCAAAAAGAGGCGGTAGACGCTATTGAGGGGCCTGTAATGGTCATTGCAGGCCCTGGAACGGGTAAAACAACGATTCTAACGCTTCGTATTGCCCGTATACTTCAAAAGACCGATACACCTCCATCGGGTCTTTTAGCGCTTACTTTTACCGATTCTGGTGTAAAAGCCATGAAGACAAAGCTTCGAGGTCTCATAGGAAGTCGCGCCGATGAGGTGGGTATTTTTACCTATCATAGTTTTGCGTCCTCTATCATCACACAGTACAGAGAACACTTTCCTCATTGTGCTCAGGCTGAACAGCTCTCAGATATCGAAGCCGAACTCTACATCAGAGATATACTTCGCACCAAAGAGTATGCACCGCTACGACCGCTCGGAGAGCCTGATTTGTATATTGGTGTGATTTTAAAAACGATTAGTGAGGCAAAGAGGGAGGCGTGGACGCCCCTCATGATTAAAGGTTTTGCCACTGAAGAAATAAAACGTATCAAAGAAGATCCCGCATCTCTGTCTACTCGTGGTACCACAAAAGGTCAGCTCAAGGCCGAGGTTTTGAAGAGAATTGAACGCTGTGAAAAAACAATACTCTTTTCTTCTGTGTACGAAGCCTATGAACAAAAGAAAAAAGAAGAAAAAAAGTTGGATTTCGATGATCTTATCTTTGAACTCATGCTCGGTATAAAGCATGACAGTCTGCTCAAAAGTTTGGTGCAAGAAAAGTATCTCTACGTGCTCGTTGATGAACATCAGGATACCAACAATTCACAAAACGAGATTATTCAGTCTATTGTCGATTTTTTTGATACTCCAAATCTTTTTGTTGTAGGAGATGAGAAGCAGGCTATTTATCGTTTTCAAGGAGCTTCTGTTGCTAACTTTGTCCGTTTTGAACATATGTGGGGAGGTATGAAAGTTATATCACTCACCGACAATTATCGTTCTCATCAGAGTATCTTGGACGCAAGTTTTTCAATGATTGAACATAACTACACTGATACTGAGCATGCTCCTGCGCGCATTCGTTTGGTCTCGGGAACATCGAACGCTTCGCGACCTCTCGAAGTAATATCGGCAGGAAACATGTGGGCATTGGAAGAGCGTCTCGTACGCGAATTACAGTCGATCGTGGAGCATCATCCGCACAAAACAGTAGCTATCATTGTTCGTACAAACAAGAATGTAGAGCGTGTACTTGCACTCTGTGAAGAGCAAGGTATTCCTGTATCCGCCGAACGAGGAATCAATATATTCAAACACCCAGTAGGGATACTTTTTTTCGATCTCGCTCTCTACTTTTCTGATATTTCACAGGTAGAATCGCTTGCTCGCACAATTGCTCTGGGCTTGTGGGATATGTCATTCGACACGCGCACTGCGCTCATTCAGAAAATTCGAAGTGGCGCTGTTTCAGAATGCGTAAAAGAAATTCCGGTACTTGATGTGTTGTGGAAAGAGTTGCTACAGAGCACTCCTCTCGGCTTTATTGTTCGTCTGGGTGCATTATCTGGACTTGTCTCAAAAACAACAGACGATCCTGTTTCCTCCGAAGTCTGGCGCTCAATTGTCTCTCTCGCAAGTGATATTGCTTCTCGCAAAAACATACAGGACGTCGGTACTCTTCTTGTTGAGTTGTGTGCATACAAAAAATCAGCCGATACTCGCACTATCAAAGTTGCAACAGGAAAAGTCTCTGCGCAGATAGAGGTAATGACCGCTCACTCTGCAAAGGGTCTCGAGTATGATTATGTATTCATTCCGTATGCCACTGAGGAATCATGGATGTCTCGTGTACACGGTCCATCTTTTGTATTACCTCAAGAAAAAAATGAAGGAGACGAAGTGAGAGATGCGCGCAGACTGTTTTATGTTGCTATTACTCGCGCACGTGAGCATGTGTGCATTCTTATTCCGCAAACTCGAGAAACAGGACAGGAGCTCACACCGCTTCGTTTTGTAAGCGAGCTTCACAGTGACCATGTTTCAACAGTTGAAATCCCTTCTGTGCAGAATGTTCCAACGGCACGAAACCTCGAGACTCTTTTTTCTGATAGAAAGACCGCTTTACAGGAATATGCAAAGCGAATACTTCTCGAAAAAGGTTTGTCGGTAACAGCTCTCAATCATTTTATGAAATGTCCTCAGACATTTTTTTACAAGAGTATACTCAAAGTACCCGAAGCTCCTCACCCAAGTTCTGAAAAGGGTAACGCTATGCACAAGGCTTTTTCTGCGGTGTGGAATAGTACCGATAGATCTATTCAAGCAATAACCGATACTATTGTGCTCTCTGTGCAAGAGTACTTTGCACATTCTCTCTTACCTGTGTTTGAAAAGGAAATGGCGTCACTTGAACTTACAAAAAATGCTCCGATTGTGGCAAAGGCTCTCCATGAACATTTTGCTTCGGTAGAGAAAGCGCTTTCCGAAAATTGGTATGAACGAATTCTTGAGGTGATCTATGACGGGGCAGTGATACCGTTGAAACTTCACGGAAGGATGGATGCAGTTGTCGAAATGGGAAATAGTGTTTTTGTCTATGATTATAAAACACGAGAGGCAATGAGTCCTACGGCGATTCGAGGTGAAACAAAGAATTCAGACGGCGCTTATTTTAGGCAACTTGTTTTCTACAAGATTCTCCTTGCTTCACACCCATCGTATATTTCGAAATCTATCGAGCCGGCTCTAGTTTTTGTTAAACCTGACGACAAGGGACGTTGTCCTATTATTTCTTTGCCTATTGAAAAAGCTGATGTATTAGTAGCTCTCTCTGAGATTGAGTCACTCGTGAGGGCTGTCTGGTCGGGAACACTTTTTGACTCTCATTGTGATGATGCCGAATGTGAATGGTGTTCATTTAAAAAACATCTCGCATAAAAAAACAGAGCGCCTTCTGGAGCTCTGTTTTTAGGGATGACTATTTATTGTTGAGGAGTGCGTCAATGATTTGTTTCATATCGGCATAGGGGAGAGCGCCCTGTGTGATTGGTATGTTCTGATCTTTTGTAACGATGACGCTAAAAGGAGTTCCTCTTCCTCCTCCTTTGATTGCGTCTTGTACCTGAGCTTCAACTTTTGATGCGTACTTACCGCTGGTAAAGCAGGTTTCGAAAGCTGTTTTGTCTATACCGAGAGATGCTGCGATCTTAGAAAGCTCTGCAACACTGTTGGTATCGTTTGCCGTCGTGCTATTTGAAAGGGTATCAAGGTATGCCCAAAACTTTGTGCTTCCACCGAGTTCTGCAACGCATTCAGTTGCTTCTGCTTTTTTGCGTGCGTTTGGATGGAGACTGTCGAGAGGGAAATGACGATATACCCACGCTACTTTTCCGGTGCTTCCGTACTCATCAATGATTTGATGAAGTGTGGTATGAAAACGTTTACAGAAGGGACAATCAATATCAGAAAATTCAACAATTTTTATCGTAGCATCAGGGTTACCAAGGATGTGATCATCTCCTGTAATTTTTTTGATATCTCCTCCTGTTGTTGTGGTTGGTGTAGAGTCTGTGTTTGCTGGCGCCTGTCCTCGTCCGCTCCAGTATACGGCTCCTGCAATGAGTATGCCTGCGATAACAATCGCGGCCGGCACTCCAAAAGCTGGTTTTTGTGATGGTTCCATAAATGTTATTATTTAATACAGCGTGTATTATACACTATGCACTATTTCTTATCATTATGAATTTTTTTGATGCGATTGTTTTAGGTATTGTTCAAGGGCTCACGGAATTTATTCCTGTTTCATCCTCGGCTCATCTGATTATTGTGCGTGATTTTTTGGGCATACGGCCTGAGGGCGGACTCGCTTTTGATGCGATATTGCAATTAGCTACCATTCTCGCTGTTGCGGTTTATTTTTATAAAGACATATATACTTTGTGTCGCTCTCTGTTGTTGTGGGTTTTAAAAAAAGAGGTGACTCCCGAGCACAAGACACTCATTATTTCTATTGCTGTCGGTACGGTACCCGCGGTGGTGTTGGGACTATTTCTCGAATCGTATATGGATACGGTTTTTCGGACGGTGATACTCACATCGGTGACTCTCATACTGGGAAGCTGTATTTTTTTCCTAGCAGAGAAGTATGCTCGTTATAATCAAACACTGTCACCAAAAAAAGGTTTCATTATTGGCTTCTTTCAAGCGCTCGCACTCATTCCGGGAATGTCTCGTTCGGGCATGACCATATCAGGAGGATTGTTTTTAGGACTGTCTCGTGAGATGGCAACGCGGTTTAGTTTTCTCCTTTCTCTACCTATTATTACCGGATCTGGTTTAAAAAAAGTGTATGACCTTTTTTCACAAGGGGAGATGGGTGGTGTTGGCGGGCAGGTGCTCGTGGCTTCTTTTTTTGCTTTTTGTGTGGGACTCATGGCTATTCATTTTTTGATAACCTACCTTAAAAAGCACTCACTCTCTATTTTTGCGTGGTATCGCATTGTTTTGGCGCTTGCATTGATTGCCTTCAGTTTTTGGAAATAAAAAGAACCACACGATTTCTCGTGTGGTTCGAAGGGAAGAGGCGATTAGTTCTCTTCTACTAGTTCTATGTTTTTTTCTGATCTTTTTCCTGCTTCGATGAAGTCGATCAGCTCTCCTCTACTGCCAATTTGGTAGTGTTTACCGACCGCTATGATTCCATGGGATCTTATGGGTATTTCCACGAATTTAGCTTTGGCGGTAAGAATGCTTTTAAGTATGGTATAATCACGGTACTTGTCTGTCGCCATGACTTTTACTATCTCTCCAACTTCGAAGACGTCTTCAGTAGGAACTGCCAGACCTTTTTGCTTGTTGATTTTGTCGCTAAAATACTTATCTTGTTTTTTAGCTAGGTAATATAAGGCAGAAAATGCGAGGAGGATGACTCCGGAGGATAACCACATCGTTGTGGTGAAGTCCCATTCGTGGTCCCTAAATTCAAACCCGACTCTGAGGGAAGCTAAGCACATGACAATGAACGTGATAATGGTCATTGTCAGCGTCTGTAACGTACAAGAGTACATTTGGTAACCTTTCCTTTGTTGTGAACGAGCAGAGTAGTGTGTTCTTTTTGAAAGCTCCGTGCCGAAGCACGCGTTCAAAAAGACTACCCTTTACATAATTAATTATACACCCTTTATAGGTGTTTGTCAATTGTTTAGTAGGGCGGGTAGAGGGCTAAAAACCTAGTGTGAAGGTCTCTTTTTTTTCGTCTTTCTTTTCCCAGTTCGAAGGGTCAATGGGTATGTCTTTTGCTACGCCCATGTCTTTGTATTTGAGGTGTTTGTTCTTGAGAGCGTATTCGTAGAGCTCTTTGGTGATTCGTACGTCTTCGGTACAGTATTTAATTATCTTGTCTACTTCTCCTGTTTTCCACCAGCCGATAGCCTCGAGTCCGTGTCCGGATTTGTTTCTACCGAGAGTTGCCTCTGCGATTGAATCTAGTTTTATTCTTTTCCCGAGTGAGTTTTTGACTTCTTTGAGGAGATCAATAGATTTTATGTGTTTTAAATCTTTTTTGTAGTATTTTTCGAGGAGAGGAATATCAAAATGGTCTCCATTAAATGTAATGAGTATGTCTGCTTGTTCAATAAGAGGCCAGAGTTTTGAGTAGTCAGGATCCACAAAGCTCGAGTAGGTGTCGGTTAGAGAATCGTGTATACAGACAACAGAAATATCAAGGTCAGCGGGATTGTTAGATCCAACATCCTGAAAGAGGTTTTTGGTTTCAATATCAAATGTTATTTTTCTCATGTATTCGTGGAAGCGAGATAGGTCTTATTCTTCTTTTGGAGCGAGTGCGCTTATGAGGTTTTCTTCTGTTACCTCGATTTCTTTTCCTGTGGGGAGGTGTTTTATTTTAAATTTCTTTCCTTTTATCTCATCTTCTCCGATAACGACAATAAAAGGTATTTTTCTCTTATCTGCACCTTTTATCTGGTCACTTATTTTTTTGTTTGAGAAATCAATACTTACTGATGCGCCTTCGCCTCGGATTTTTTGTGCTACATCGTGTGCGTAGGGTAGGGCGTCGGGAGAAACTACACAGAGCGCTATTTCGGCAGGTGCTTTGTACGCAGGTAGCTTTCCATAGGTTTCGAGTACGTCTCGTAGTGTTACATCTCCCATACCAAAACCAACAGCCGGCACTTTGTCTGTATTGAATATAGAGAGGAGGTCGTCATAGCGTCCACCTCCAAAGAGTGCGCGTCTGTTTTTCTCGTTTTTATCAAATATTTCGAAAACGATGCCGGTATAGTAGTCAAAACCACGCATGAGCGTTTGATCAAAGACTACATTGGTAACGCCGAGTTCTTCGAGTCGAGCTATTACTGTTTTGATTTCCTTGAGTAGGCCGTCAGCTTCCTTGAGCTTCATGCTCTCTGTGAATTCTTCGAGATTTTTTGAGTTGAGGAGGGTGAGAAACGCGGTTGTGTGTGCACCTGCGAGCTCGCTTACTTTGTTTTTGAAATCTTCCGCACTCATCTTGTCTTTTTTGTCGATGAGTTTGCCGAGAGCGTGAGCTGTTTCGCTCGGGAAGGAGAAGAGATCGTGAAGGACGAGGTTTATGATTTTTCTACTATTGATACGAATTTCAAACTCATTGTCTTCGATACCAAAATTACGCATGAGGGTATGCGCGAGGGATATGATTTCTATTTCTGCTTCGTTTGATTCTACGCCGAATATGTCCACGTTGAGTTGCCAGTGTTCTCGTAGGCGTCCACGTTGAGGTTTCTCATAGCGAAAAAGGTTCGGTATTGAATACCATCTCAAAGGAAAGACGAGCTCTCTCTTCTTTTGGGCAACCATGCGTGCCACGGTAGGGGTCATTTCTGGCCGTAGAGTTACTTCTCGATCACCGCGGTCTTTGAATGTATAGGTTTGTTCGTTTACTATTTCTTCGCCTGATTTTGCGCGATAGAGCTCTGCGGGCTCGAGTACGGATGCGTCATACTCTTCGTAGCCAAAAGAACGTACTGTTTTTTTCCAGACTTCCTTAATATAGTTTTGAATATACTGATCCTCGGGGTAGAAGTCTCTCACACCCTTGTAGCTTTCTGTTTCGAGGACATGTGTTTTTTTCTCTGGCATATAGTTTCTAGTATTGTAGCCGAAAAAGTAGTCTTGAACAAATGATGTGTTAGTATCAAAGTAATGCTCAATCTGTACAAAAAAATCGGTGAGACGCCTCTCGAGTGTCTGAATAGATTTCGTATTTTTAATCCTGCGTATAAAAACACGACCTTGTCGTATGCAGGGAGGCTCGACCCTATGGCTGAAGGAGTGCTTTTGGTTATGGAAGGGGATGAAAACAAGCGTAGGGACACGTATCTCAATTTCGACAAAGAATATGAGACAGAAATAGTGTTTGGTGTTTCAACCGATACTTTTGATGTGCTCGGACTTGTTTCCTCGTGCGTAGGTTCTGCATTCGATGCATCTTATGCGCGCACACTCATAGATGGTATGCCACGTTCTTTTGATCAGGAGTATCCACCGTATTCTTCGAAGACGGTGGGGGGTGTGCCTCTTTTTGAACTAGCTCGCAAGGGCGTGTCTTTTATTCTTCCAAAGAAACACGTTTCTTTGTCGAGAAGCATCGTTCTCAGTGTGAGGTCGCTTTCTTTTGTCGAATTACTTAATTGTGTTGAGGGGAAAATAGCTCTCGTAAAGGGTGATTTTCGACAGGAAGCTATTGGTGCACGTTGGAGAGAGGTTTTGAGTAAGGATTATTCTTTTGTTGTTTTGAAACTATCTTTGGTTGCTTCAAGTGGTTTTTATGTTCGCACATTTGCGGATGTGCTTGGTAAAAAGGTGGGGTGCGGAGCTACCGTGCTTTCAATAAAGAGAATGCGCGCGGGTACGTATACCGTTGGAGATTCGCTTGTCTTTTAAATCCTGCCGTTGAGATAGTGGTCTTCGATAAAGCTTCGGAGTTCGTCTTGGCTTGCAACGTAGCGCACGAGATCATCCATGACAACAATGGCGCTGATGCTTCCTATCACAAAAAGCGAGATGGTCGCGAAACGTATGTGCCATGACCATGTGTCATGTTTTTTCCATACTTGATAGAGGAGAAAGACCGCGTAGAGAGATAGAGTAAAGGGGAGTATGAGGGTGAGTATAAAGAGAATCCCCCAAAACAGGTGTGAAATAGAGAGTAATACCGTAGAGGTAACAACGGTATAAAAAATATATTTAAATGCCAAGTATACGTTCTCTGTATAGTAGAGCGCTGTGTACGAATAGACGATTGCGTAGAGTATGGTGATTACAGAGCGGAGTCGTGGTGCAAAGTAAAAATGAATAAGTTCCACCATATAATCGTTAACGCCTGAGCGGGGAGCTGGTTTTTTGTCTGCCATAGTTTTCACTCTTTATCATTTTGGAGCTTTTGTCAATGGAGGCTCAAAATCTGCCTTGACATCACGCTTTTTATCTGTATACTAATAGGGTCGTCAGTTCTCAGAGGTTTGAAGCCAAAGGGGATAGGGTCGGACGATAGTTTATAACTAGAACCAAAACACAATGGCTAAGAAATTGTACGTTGGTAATCTCTCATATAGCACCACAAATGACAGCCTCAAAGCTGCATTTGAGAAAGCAGGATCTGTTGTTTCAGCTTCTGTTCTCATGGACAAGATGACCGGCCGCTCACGCGGATTCGGATTCGTCGAAATGGAAGATGCCGATGCAGAGAAGGCTATCGCTATGTTTGACGGAAAGGAGCTCGATGGCCGAAACGTCAAAGTAAACGAAGCACGTCCTATGGAGGACCGTCCTCGCCGCACTTTTGATCGTGGAAACGATCGAGGAGAGCGCCGAAGCTTCTAATACAGTACGGATTACATCCGTCCTCTATAACAAAAAACCACCTTTGGGTGGTTTTTTGTTTGTGTGGAAAGAAGGATTATTTCTTTTTTACTGCTTTGTCTCGGTCTGATTTTGTAAGAAATTGTTTTCTCAAGCGTACGCTTTCAGGAGTAATTTCGAGATAGTCGTCGTCCTTCATGATTTCGAGACCGCGTTCAATAGAGAGTATAAAAGGCGGGATGAGCATGATTGCATCGTCTTTACCTGCTGAGCGGTAGTTTGAGAGCACCTTTCCTTTCGCAGGATTCACTTCGAGGTCTTCACCCTTTGAGGTATTCCCCACAACCATTCCTGCATAGACTTCGGTTCCAGGGCCAATGTAGAGAGTTCCTCGTTCCTGAAGATTCCAAAGGGCAAATCCGGCAGCTTTTGCTGTTTCCATAGAGATCATTGATCCGAACTCATGCTTTTCTATCATTCCTACGTGTGGACGGAATTCAACAAAGCGAGAAGAAATAAGTCCTTCACCTTTTGTGTCTACAACGAATTCACCTCGGTAACCCAAAAGTCCTCGTGTGGGTATTTCGAAAGTGAGACGAGAGATACCCTCGTGTTCTTTGAGATTGGTGAGGATACCCTTACGTGCAGAAAGTTTTTTGATTACTTCTCCTGAGTGTTCGGTACGTACATCAACAGTTACTTCTTCAAAAGGTTCACAGCGTGCTCCATCAATGGTTTTTTCAATAACCTGTGGTTGTGATACTTGGAGTTCATATCCCTCTCTACGCATATTTTCTAGGAGAATAGAGACGTGGAGTTCTCCTCGGCCGTATACCTTGAAGATGTCGCCACCAGAAAAATCAATACGGAGACCTACGTTTATTTCGAGTTCTTTTTCGAGGCGCTCTCTGATCTGTCGTGATGTCACAAATTTACCTTCTCGTCCTGCAAAAGGAGAGTTGTTTACGAGGAAGTTGAGGGCGATTGTCGGCTCGTCTACTTTGATAGCAGGGAGGGGAAGCTGGTCTTCTTTTTCACAAATAGTTTCGCCGATATAGATGTCAGAGAGTCCTGCAACCATAACAATGTCACCTGCGTGAGCTTCTTCTACGTCTTCGCGGTCGAGACCTTTGAATGTTGAAAGTTTGGTAACCTTACCCGTGCGTGTCTCTCCTGTAGGGGTTTTAATAAAGACGTTTTGTCCCATTTTAATTTTTCCTTCGTATATACGTCCAATAGCGAGTCGTCCTGTAAAGTTGTCATATCCGAGGTTGAACGGTTGCATACGGAGAGGAATGCTCGTGTCTGCTTGTGCTTGAGGAACAAGCTCGAGTATAGAGTCGAGGAGTGGTGTGAGGTCTTTTGATTCATCCTCGAGTTTCTTCTTTGCAATACCTTGGCGTCCAATTGAGTAGATCGTATGGAAATCAAGTTGTTCATCAGTAGCTCCGAGCTCAATAAAGAGTTCGAGAATTTCGTCGAGCACTTCTTTTGGTCGTGCTGCGGGTTTGTCGATTTTGTTGATGAGTACTATTGGCTTCATTCCAAGCTCGAGAGACTTTTTGAGTACAAAACGAGTTTGAGGCATAGGGCCTTCTTGTGCATCTACAAGGAGAAGCACGGTGTCGATTGATCTGAGTACGCGTTCTACTTCTGAACCGAAGTCAGCGTGTCCAGGGGTATCAACGATGTTAATTTTTGTACCTTTGTATTCAATAGAGGCGTTTTTTGCATAAATCGTGATACCGCGCTCCTGTTCGAGTGCGTTTGAGTCCATGGAGAACCCTTCTTTTGCAGCACCAGTCTGTCTCATGATTGAGTCCATGAGTGTCGTCTTTCCGTGGTCTACGTGTGCAATAATCGCAATGTTTCGAATTTCCATATAAAAATATAAATAAAAAGGGGAGCCCTATGGCTCTAGTAGGCGTTAATTAAAACAAATAATAGGCAAAAAGTAAAGGGGCATCTTTTTTGGGTGGGGAATAAAAAAGCACACATATATAATGTGTGCTTGAAGGGGTTTTGGGGCGCTTATGCCGCTACGGCTTGGGACTGTGTGAGTTTGAGATTTCTTAGGAGATACGTTCGTACTTCCTGAATGCTCAACTCACTGTTGTCGACGGAGATCCATAACGATGATTTGTGCCTAAGGAGTGCTTTCATGGGCTCCGTGAACTCAGCGAAATCTTTCATTCGCTTGATGGCCTTCTCGGGGCTATCATCCTCACGACCGTCGCGCGCGTCTCGTGAGAGACATACGCTCGCCGGTGTTTCAAACCAGATGGTCGTTACTTTGAAGCCTTGATGCTTCATGAACGCACAGATGGTTTTGGTCTGGGCGATGTTGCGGGGTACGCCATCGAGGATGAGGAGCGGGCTTTTGAGTTTACCAACAAGCCAACCTTTCAGTTCCTTGATGACAAACGCATCAGGTGAAAGACCTGTGTCTTTCAGCGACTGAAGAGCGGGGTTTTCTGAACCTGAGGCCTTGAGGGTTCTCAAGTGTGCTCCCATATCAATATACGGAGCGCCTGTGATGCTCGACAGGTACTCGAGGTGGGTTTTTTTGCCACATCGAGGACGACCAACACCGATTACTACCCGTTTTTGATTTTTTTTCAAAACGCGTATCCTTTGTTGTTTTTTGAGGTTTTTTGTCCTTCTTTCGCCATATGGAAAGAACAGGTCAGGTCACATAATCGCATACTTTATAGAAATGGTCAAATGGGCTCTTTGTCGGCTTTTTGAGGTATACTAGAAAGTATCGTTTTATTTGTATATCCTTATATATCTATGAGAAAAAGCATTATTGGAATTTGTGTTGTTTTTTGTTTCTTCGGCTCTTACGCCTCTGCTGAGGCTGGTCTTTTTGTAACAAAAGATACCTATGTACTTCCTACGAATGAATCTGTAAAGGAAAATCTCTATGTCGCGTCAGACTCTATCTCACTAGAGGGCAAGGTGGGTGGTGATGTATTTGGTCTCGGTAATTCTATTACCGTACTAGGGCCTGTTACGGGCGATATCTTTTTAGCGGGGTCAGAGCTTGATGTTGTTTTTCCAACACAAGGGGATGTCCGTGTGCTGGGAGAGCATGTCTTTGTAGCGTCTTCGACAGCTGGTGATGTTATTGCTTTTGGTGACACTGTTCATATTGGGCAGGGTGTTACGGTAGGGGGCGATGTGTTTGTGCTTGCGAGCAAGACGAATATGCAGGGAGTTTTCAAGGGCGATGTTTCTGTTCAGGGAGATAGCGTTGTTCTCGAAGGTTTGTTTAAGGGTGATGTTTCTGTAAAGGCTCGAGATGTACTTATAAAAAAAGGTACTGTCATTGACGGTGTTTTTAGTTATCGTTCAACAAAACCCGCTGTTATGGAAGAGGAGGTGAATATCAAAACTATTGATTTCGTACCTTTCGAGGTTAGGCCTATGACATGGGGAATCTTGTCGTTCGTAGGGGTGTTCTTTTTGTTGAAAACACTCATGTGCTTTTTTGCAGGTCTGGTGTTGTTTGTTCTCTTTCGTAGATTTATTGAAGCATGTGCAACCGAAGCCACACTTCGGCCCGTCGCTCTATTTGGATGGGGACTACTCTTTGTTGTTGGGGTGCCGGTTATTATAGTTCTCTCGTTTGTAACCGTTGTGGGTTCTATGATTGGAGGAAGCCTAGCGTCTTTTTATATTGCTTTCATCGTTCTCTCAAAGATTTTAAGTTCAATTGTTGTTGGTATATGGTCATTCTCTCTCTTCAATAGAGACCGTGCAGTTATTGAGTATATGTCGTGGAAGGTCGTCGCTGTTGGTGCCATACTCTCAACTCTTCTTATGTTTATACCTATTATTGGTTGGTTGATTATGGGTGCGAGTTTCTTTGTGGCAACGGGAACACTACTTCGATTATTTCACGATCGTATTTGGCTCAATCGTTAAAAAAGATACATGCGCCTTAAAAACATCATATTAAGTTGGGGTACTGAGTTCGGGCCTATCTTCGTGTTCTTTGTATCTTCTGAGCTTCTTGGTTTCATACCAGCGACAGCGCTCTTTGTTGCACTTACTTTTGTTGCGCTGATTGTTGCATATGTGCGAGAGAGGAGAGTGGCACTCTTTCCTCTTGTTGCTGGATTTTCTGTGATACTTTTTGGCTTACTCACCGTACTCCTGAACAACCCTATTTTTTTGATAGTAAAAGATACTATATATAATGGCTTGTTCGGCGTCGCTCTCTACATAGGCCTCTATTTTTACAAAGAGCCTCTTCTCAAGGATTTGTTCGGTTCTCTTTTCAAAATGACGGATAAGGGGTGGACTATTTTGTCATTTAGGTGGATGATCGCTTTTTTTATTTTAGCCATTTCTAATGAGATAGTGTGGAGGCACTTTACGCCTGATGAGTGGTTGTATTATAAAATGCTCGCTACATTTGCTACTATTGTCTTTGGTTTCTATCAGTTGACGCTTTCTCGGCGTGAGCGTTTGCCAAATTCTAACCGTTGGGGAATGAACGTCGGTGAGTAGATTTATTAGTTAAGTATAAAAACCATGATTGATATTGTTGTTTATTCAGCATTGGTCATTTTTGCATACATGACCATACTCTTTTTTGTAAGTCTTATAAAAAAGAATAATGGGCTGGTTGATATTGGGTATGGTATGGGTTTTATTATCATTGCTCTTTTCTCTTATGCGTATGGTAAATCTTTTGCTCTGGCACAGACGGTTGCCACGGTACTCGTTTTGGTTTGGGGCATACGATTGTCATACCGAATTGGTCGTAGAAATATAGGCAAGGAAGAGGATTTTCGATACAAGAAATGGCGTGAAGAGTGGGGTAAGTGGGTCATTCCGCGTAGTTTCTTTCAGATCTTTATGCTCCAAGGTCTCATTATTGTGATCATTTCTACGCCAGTTCTTTTGCTTAATGTGCTCGATATGGCGCAATGGACAGGTCAGCCACTTTTCTTTATTGGGGTAGCTTTATGGGTAGTAGGTTTTATTTTCGAAGCCCTGGGAGACGCACAGCTTGATCGTTTTATACGAAAGCCAGAGAATAGAGGGCTCATTATGGACACAGGGCTCTGGAGATATACACGACATCCAAATTATTTCGGAGAGGCTCTCATGTGGTGGTCTCTATGGCTTGTTGCGGTGAGTGTGGGTGTCAGTGTGTATACGGTAATAAGCCCAATCCTCATAACCTTTCTTCTTTTGAAGGTGTCCGGTATTCCGCTCCTTGAAAAACGGTGGGCGGGCGATCCTGCATACGAAGAATATAAACGAAAGACATCAGTTTTTATTCCATGGTTTGTTAAGAAATAGTTTCTTTAATAATAAAAAATACCCGTAACGATGTTACGGGTATTTTTTATTATTAAATGCGTAGTTTCTGTTAGAGTGTCTTTTTGCTGAGAAGTAAGAACTCCTTGTTCCCTTTACCTCCGAGGATAGGGGACTCGATAACTCCCAACACTTCACACCCATTCTTTTCAAAGGTAGACGTTACCTCGGTAACAACCTTGATATGAAGATCTTCATTTTTGACGATCCCTTTGGTTTTGTGAATATGGGGTCCAATTTCAAATTGAGGTTTTATGAGCGCGATAATCGTCCCGTGGGGTTTCAAAAGTGACACTACGGTAGGTATGACATGTGAGAGGGAAATGAACGACACATCGATGACTGCAATGTCGATTGGCTCTGGTAGGGATGACACCGTGCGTATGTCAGTTTTTTCAAAGAGTGTGATGTGTGGATTTTTTTTGAGTTCACTATCAAACTGATCTGTTCCGACATCGATTGCGTATACATGGCGTGCACCAGATTTGAGGGAGCAGTCAGTGAATCCTCCAGTAGAAGAACCAACATCGAGAATCACGGAATCTTTCAGTGAGATGTTCCATGTTTTTATTGCGTGCTCAAGTTTCTCTCCGCCACGACTTACAAAAGGACTTGTCTTGAGAAGGGTGAGCGTATCGGTAGGGAGAACATCTGTGTTTGCTTTTAGGATTATTTTTCCATTCATCAAAACATCTCCATTTTCTATGAGCGCTTGTGAGTGAGTTCGGCTCTTCGATAAGCCTCGTTTGTGTAGTTCTTTGTCGAGTCGTTCTTTCATGTTTTTTTGTGGTAAGTAGTCTGAATAGGGAGATTTAAAAATTATGTCATAAAAAATGAATTTAAGCAAAAACGAGAAGAGGTCATTTTTAAAAAGAAGGATTTTTTAAATAGAGGATGTTTTTGATCGGGGAACGCTTAAAAGGATGGGCTTTTTGCTGGTAGATGGGGGTTTATTCTTATTAAAAACCGTGGCTTTAATACGTTGATTATCTAGTAATGTTTATAAAAGTTTAAAAAACAAGATTAATATTTTTTATACTTAGAACTGCTTTGTTTTTGTATTAAAAAAATGAAGCTATTTTTATTAAAATTGGCAGTAGGGAATGCTTTGAATTTTTAACATTCCAGTACAAAAAATAAAAATGTAAAGGAAAAGATTAAATAAGGAGTTTTTCCCCATATATGGAGGAGTTTATTCTACCCATAGACGATATACTTTATACCAATGACTGGCGATCTTTATTTTGATGGAAAAAAGTATATCTCGTCGAGGCGAGCTGCCGAGATTTTTCGCTATTCTAATGACTACATTGGGCAACTTGCTCGTGACAAAAAAATCGATGCTCGTATGGTGGGACGATCATGGTTCGTTTCTCACGAGTCTCTAGCGCAGTATTCCTTGGAAACAAAGGATATAATCCGATCCCAACAAGACAAGTTTGTAAAAGAAAACAAAATTGAAGCAGTTCAGGTTTATCAAAAAAACGAGGAAAAAGAGCCAATCTCGGCTGGAAAACCAGAGGTTGCCCAGGAGAATTTCTTGCCATCTCTAAAAAAACTCAAAACACCTGAACCAAAGAAAGTGTTGAACGTCGCTTCAGCTCTCAATGCTTCCTACGTAGATGTTGATGCTCCTAAGGCTCTCTCAGTACAGGAGGTTCTCTCTCCGTACGTAGGTAAAATCTCAAAGAGCGATATATCGAAAAAGGCGATGAGTCTTGCTCTCGCTGTTGTTATGGTTTTTGGATCATATTTTTCTTTCACCAATCCACACATAGCTTCAGCGCTACAGCAGACAGGAAAAAATATTTCACGAGTGAGCGGTTCTTTTGTCGCTTCTCTTTCTCGTGCGTTTGAAATCGGAAAGGGTAACAGCGTTGCTCTCGCTTCTTCTTTTTCAGAATTAAATGTTTTTGAAAAAACAGCCGTATCTG
>DAORIX010000005.1:0-31964 GCA_035438745.1 Minisyncoccota bacterium
CTCACCGGCTCAAAACAAAAACCGGCAGAAGGTTTCGTAATCGAAACTGAACGCGATGCAAAAAAAGGCATCTCGGCGACCCTCGTTATCAAAGATGGAACATTGTCATCGGGTATGTGCGTAGTATGTGGTACTGCCCTCTCACCTGTTCGCCTCATGGAAAACTTTCTTGGTAAAAAAATAACCGAAGCAAGTTTCTCAAGTCCCGTACACATCACTGGCTGGGACGGCGTACCTCTCGTCGGTGAACCTTTCGTCACATTTGAATCAAAAAAAGAGGCGGAAAAATATGTTGCGGAAATAAAGCGTGATCAACCAACAAAAAAGAATGAACATGTGATAGAAGCGGTGCAGGGCAAAAAGGTTATTCCTGTTGTCATCAAATCAGATGCGGTGGGAAGTGCAGAAGCGATCGAACACGAACTCAAAAAAATTCACCACGACCGCGTTATAGTAAAAGTCATTTACTCTGGAATCGGAGACATCACCGAAACCGATATCAAAGCGGTGAGTGGAACAGAACACGCGCTTGTACTTGGCTTCAATGTAAAGGTAGATTCTCAGGCGAAAGCGTTGTCAGAACGACTTGCGATACCTGTTCTCGTATTCGATATCATCTACAAACTTGCTGAATGGCTACTCGATTACGTCACCACACATGCGCCACGTATTGAGGTAGAAGAAATCGTGAGCGAAGCAAAAGTCCTCAAATTCTTTAGCAAGACAAAAGACAAACAAATCATTGGAGGTCGTGTCCTCAAAGGAGAGTTCAAGCTGGGACATCGTGTAAAAGTCATGAGACGCGAAGTGCTCATTGGCGAAGGCGTTGTGAGAGAACTCCAGAAACAAAAAGAAAAAGCGAGTGAAGTTCAAGAGGGTTTTGAGTTTGGCGCGCTTGTAGAGTCAAAAATAGAAGTTGCTCCGGGAGATATTCTCGCAAGCTTTATCACTGTAGAAAAATAATATGGAAATAAAAAAAGAACGTATGGCGTCGGTTATCAAAGATTTGGCATCAAAGTTTCTGTCTCTCGAGTCGAATCGTACATCACTCATTACGGTGACCGATGTAAAAATGAATGACAAAGGAGACAAAGGAACTATTTTTATGACCGTATTTCCTGAAGCTATGGAAGAAGGCGCTTTGGATTTTACAAAACGAAAGAGAAGCGACTTTAGAGAGTATGTAAAGGAGCACTCAAAGCTCATGAGACTCCCCTTCTTTGATTTTGCAATCGACACAGGAGAAAAAAATCGAATGAAGATTGACGAACTGATGAATAAGTAAGAGTAGGTATTTTTAATCCCGAACGCTAGATTCGGGATTAAAAATACCCTATACTGACAGAACGGCCACGTAGAAAAGTGGTAATTCGGAGATCTGCAAAATCTCTATGCGCGAGTTCGATTCTCGCCGTGGCCTCAACGAGCACTATGCTTGAGCATAGTGCGTGCGAGAATCGAAAAGGTTCTCCCATGTTTTCGAGCGTTTCCATGCGAGAAAACGGGAAACCTGTACTGGTCGTGTAACGACCGATTCGCCGTGGGTACTGCTCCCGTAAACTGAGACTCGGTTCTTACAGAACCAGTACCCCGATTGGCGCGAGTACGCGACTCAATCGGGCTTCGAGTCTCCCACGTAACTGCTCTCCGGCAGTTACGAACACGACTCGGCTATTACATAGCCAGGTACTTTTCCATCTCGAAGACTCGATAAGGAAAAGTCTTTCGAGTCTCCCCCGCAATACAAGCAGTTGTATTGCTCGTGCCCACAAAACAAAAACCACCCTGCGGTGGTTTTTGTTTTGTGGGCACGGGGAGACTCGAACTCCCAATCCGTAAGGAACTAGTTCCTAAGACTAGCGCGTATACCAATTCCGCCACGTGCCCTTGTGACTGCTCCACTACAATACGATATTGGAAGTTGTTTTACAAATAGAAGAAAGCGAGATGTGTCTCGTCACAAATCTGCCGTACGGCGTTAGAACCTATTTCGCTAGCCTCTTAAACGACTCCGATATTTAGTTTCATCGGAGAAAATTAAGTTTTGCAAGAAAAAAGCGTCATTCAAATTGGAATGACGCTTCGAGTTTGTAGTTTTTGATTCTTAAGCAGCCTGCGCTTGTTTGCCGAAGAGTGTTTCGGCCAGACCGGCAATGTTCTTGTCGGCGTCGTTCAGACACGGCCCGTTCTTGTCTTCGAGTTGAAGGTAGAACGAGACAATGTCTTCGCTACGGTCTCGGTGGAACAAAACCTTTATTTCGAATGGCTCTTCACCGGGCAAGCCGAGAAGCACTTTGCTTTGGAGTGTGTCCTTGGTTTCCCGAGTCCACTGAATCTTGCCAGTCAATGCCAAGTAGAGAGCTTGGCTGACTAACAGGCTACCTGCCAGGTTATAGAGGGCTTGGTTTGTGATCGCTTTCAGTTGGGTAATCATATTTTTAGGAGGTTAATACTGCCCTAAAGAAATAGAAGCTACATCCTTAAGGCAGTATTAGTAAAGCGATCATATTGAAAAGAGCTGCTGATTTATAATAGCACGTTTATCTGATATTGTCAATTTACTATTATACGAAGACTCGACTTACTGTAGGCCTCAAAAGAAAAAGCCCTTGCGATGTAAGGATATTTTCAACTTGTCCGATCTGCTGTACGACGTCAGAACCTGTTTCATTAGTCAAAAAGCCTTTGCTGAAGATTGAATTGTATAAACAAAAGCCCGCCAACAATTTAATGTTGAACGGGTTTTAGAGAGTATTTAATCAGACTCTCATTAAACTGAAACGGGTAAGCGGGTAACGGGAGCACGTGTGCCCTTTTTACAAGGAGTAGGACACGTGTCCGATTCAAAACGGCCAGCCAAGCTATTTCCCCACAGAGAAGGCCGGTACTCCATGGCGTGTCCCGCTAGATTTACCTTGGTTACCCACATGCACAGCCAGCCTTCCTCGGAGAAGTCAGGCGCTACTTCATGAGCCAGCTTGTATCCACGACTGGTTATCTCCTCAATCGCTGAGGCGATACTAGGGTGATCGTTATTGAGTGTGATATTCATTTGAGTGATTGACAGTATCAGGACATGTTCAGAACCGGCAGATGCCGATTTACCAAAATTTGTCCTTATTTCTGCCAACCAATCAAGCGTTCAAAGAACTCACTTTTATGATTTTATTATACACCACTATATACTATATTGTCAAGTTAAAGCAACAAGGTAAAAGTGGCTCAGCAAGGGCTTTTTATGCTTATCATCACGCATCGATTCTCGCCGTCGCCACAAGGGATCGAACCTTACAGGTTCAGTACCCCGATTGGCGCGAGTACGCGACTCAATCGGGCTTCGATCCCTACACGCGAGCCATCCCAGGCTCGCTAGGGCGGACAAATAAAAAAGACGGCCTGAGCCGCTTTTTATTTGTCCGCCCTGTAGGGATCGAACCTACGACCTTATCCTTAAGAGGGATCTGCTCTACCAGCTGAGCTAAGGGCGGGTATTTGATAACAAAAGCTATAGTAGCCTATTTTGTTTATTTTATCCAGACAAACTTTATCCAAAACAAGATATCGAACCTTACAGGTTCAGTACCCACGATTGGATATTTTGTTTCGCTCCGCTCACAAAATATGCTCAATCGGGCTTCGATTCCCACACGAAATGTTCCCCGAACATTTCTCCCGGGCAGTAAAAAACGACCTTAGGTCGTTTTTTTGTGCCCGGGGTGGGAATCGAACCCACACGCCGTATAAGGGCCGAGGATTTTAAGTCCTCTACGTCTACCAATTTCGTCACCCGGGCAAAGACTCGTCTCAGTCTAAACCACTTTGAGCAAAAACAAAATATCTTTGACCCGCCCCTCATTCTCTGCAATAATCACGCATGGATGAAAAAAATTCTTGTTATCGATAATGATTTCGTAACAAGGGCACATTTACGAGGACTTTTTAAGCTTGAGTTTTTATTCGCACAAACCGTTACTGAAGCCTTGCCACACGTACAAGACCTATCATCAATTCGCATGATTTTGATTGGAGATGTGGATTCACCACAAAGTGAATTCATACCTTTTGTAAACAATCTAATCATACGTTTTGAGGGTGTTACTGTCGCAATGTCAGACGAATACAACGACACCCTCATAGCCTGCGGTTGTTTGTACACTGTTCCAAAAAAGAGCCTCTATGCATGTCCCCTTGTGAGTTTCCTTGCTACAAAGCCAGCCTAAACAGCTGGCTTTTTTATATCATCCAGGACTATTGACATATAGTAAATTATATGCTATCATTACTAATGAAAAAGATCTTCCTATACATATGAAAACTATCCTCGTCGTTGACGACAATCATCAAATTTGTCGTTTACTCACCGCCATGCTCGAGAACTTCATCGTCATCAGTGCTCACAACAGCATTGATGCCGTGAAAATTCTTGGGTCGACTCGCGTCGACATGGTCATCACGGACATGCAAATGGAAAGGCCCGATGCGGGCATCCGTCTCATGAACCACTGCGACCATGTGGGCACTCCGGTGCTCATGATGTCAGGGAGTGATCCCTTGTCAGAAGACGAAAAAGAAATCGTCGCAGGACGATTTCTGGACAAACCGTTCAAGAGGGCTCAAATCCTCGAAGCGATCAACTCAGTGTTGGAGCTCGAAGACCTGAAGGAGCACTTCCCTCAGGAGGCCCTCATGTCAGCCTAAAAACGACATCCCCACAAAAGCACCAGATTTATCTGGTGCTTTTTTCTTATCTCCGCTAATCCTATTTGACTTTTTTATATATCTATGATAATAAGAGGTGTAGAGAAACACACACGTTCCTCACAAACCATCACTTTTCTTTACCTTAAAGAAACAACCATAGAAAGGAAAACATGCACCAGATGATTAGTCTGGAAAAGATGCTCGTATCGGAGTGGCAAAACTATTACCACCTCGTGATCATGGTCGTCGTCGCCCTTGCCATCGTGTCTGCTTTTTACTTCTTGAAAAAGAAAAAAAATCATCACGAGGAAGAGACGGAAACTCCGATAGAAATACACCCTCGGGGAGAGACTCTCCCCTTTCATGCCCCACCCTTGGAAACAAACGTTGGAGGCATCGTTGAAGAGGCTGTTACACCTGAAGTGGCAACAGCAGAAAAAAAATCTTTACCAGCACAGAGCATCAAGAAAAAGATGCCCGTACTAGTAAAGAAGAAAACTCAGCAACACCATAAAAAAGACAGTACTCCTAAAAAAGCATTGTCAAAAACAAAAGAGGTTGTGGTTGCAGAGGTGGAGAAAAAGGTAATCGTGCCAACGGTTGTGGCACAGTTACCAACACCACCACCCACACCGGCAGTAGCAGTTGTCTCCAAAAAAGACAAAAAGAAGCCGATAAAGAAAAAGGTAAAGAAAGCAAAAGAAGCAAAAAAGGTGCACATACCGCACAAACCAACGATTGGCGAGCTGATTCAAATGCCCACCAAACCAGAGGTCAAAACGGAACAAACGCCTCACGTTCAAATCGCTACGGTTTGAACTCACAGCACCCCCTAAAACGGGGTGCTTTTTTATTACAAAAAACCCTTATGTAGAGAGCTTTTTTAGGTCTTACCGTGACTTGACTTTTAGCAATAAATATGCTATCATTATATATGAAGTGGTGTTACAACCACATAGCTCATTGAAATCAGCTTTCTAAAGCACCTAGAGTATCTAGGCGCAAGAAACTCAACCAAAACAACAATCAAAAGAAAGGTAGCTATGACACTGATAATCATAACGATACTGCTAGTAACCCTATCGGTATCACTCATCCTTATCGCGGGGATTGTGTATTACTCTGCACAGAATAATATGCAATTCACCACCCTACCGACCGGGCAAATCAAAATCATTGTCGCGGGAGAAAGTCTCGTGCGCGTGATTGCGAATGTCCCTGGTTATCGGGTAAACAAAGATAACAAGATTGAGGCCGGAGAAGAAATTCCCCAGGAGCTCAATCCATGGGAATATCTTCTAAAGTTTCTTGAGACCAGGTGGGGCATTTATTATGTCTCACTTCTCTATCCTTTCAAGGGAGTATTTATATACCCCCTTGAAAGAGAGAAGCTCAAGAAAACGTTCACGGTGGACAAGGATAGTGGGCAACAAGTGATAAAACACGAAATTGTCCACATAGATCCTGAGCTCGTAGATTCAGTCTACTGGCACAACCCCTGCCCTGTACGCGCAAGCGATGCAGAGCTCAAGGGTAACCTCAAAATATCACTGACTGTACAAGTGGTGTTTGAGGTCAAGGATCCTGTCTATCTCGCTATGACTATTGGAAGCCGATGGATGATGATCGCACAAACAGCGGTCGTTGGTTTTCTGGAAAATTATGTTCGTAAAATGGACATCAATGACTTCAGAGAAACCGACAAATCATCACAGCGCTCCAAACTCGTCCGCGAACTAGAAAAGCTCGTCCTACTGCAAGACTCAATTCGCATCGTTCAGGCGACCTATATTGGGTACGACCTCGACGCTTCAGGACAAAAAGTTCTTGAAGCTCTCCAAGCACAAGAAATAGCCAAAAAGATTGGAGAAGCGAAAGTTGAAACAGAAAAGATGGCAATCCTAGCTGCCGAACAAACAAGAAAGCGGATAGAAATTGAAGCACAAGCGCAGGCAGCCAAAACCCGAATCGAGGGACAAGGCACAGCGGACGCAGAGCTTGCGATACAAACGGCTCGCGCTGAAGGTGTCAAAAAACGGCTTACAGCCGTCGAAGGACATACTAAAGGTGCAGAAGTTCTGATCGCCGAAGAATGGCGCAAAGGGCTGGGGGAATACACTTCCACCGGAACTCTCGTCATAGGAAACAACCCTCAAACAACAATCCCAGTTAAAAAAGAGGAATAATTATGGAGACAGCGCTCATAGTTGTTAGTGTTATCGGAGGTGGCTTCATTGCCATACTTCTAGCGTTTCTTTTTGTGGTCAAAAATCATAAAGAGAAAAAAGCAGCCACAAACGCAAGCTCACCCGTGCAGACGTCGTCCCAAGTAACATCTCCACCGGATGACGTACTGACTAAATTAAAAAAAAGAATCGAGAAAATCCAGGAGAAAGACTCGTTTTTCCCAGTTCTTCTAGCACTTGGATTTGTGGGCGCAATTTGGCTCATGGCAGATGGACTAGTGTGGTGGAGTTTCTTTGTAAACAATGGAAGGGGTGTATGGGTACTGCTGGCAGTGCTCATTACCGGAACGATTGTTTATCCAAAGAAAGCTGTTCCTGTCCTCTTTGTGCTACTACTCATCAGTCTGGGGTGTTACTTCGGACCGAAAATGACAGTAGCCCGTGAGGGACCAAAGAGTACGGCGCAGGTCGGATTCTTTGATGGGGAAATGCAACTCAAAGCTGGACAATGGAGTGAAACAATCTTCATTAAGAACGGCTTCAAGTGGTCTGGCCCAAAAGGGATTCCCTGCTCTGTTCTCATTAACGGATTGAAAGTAATTCCTTTCAACTCAAATGAGTACAAAACAATTCCACTAAGCGAAGGGATTGTGAAATCAATACAGTTTAAATACCCTATTGATACAACAATCATCTTCACTCAACTCACCAAATGAGCTGAGTGCAAAGGAGAGATAGAGCGCACGCTCGAATCTCTCCTTTTTTTATGAAAAAACGTCTACTGTAATAAAAAACACCCTTACCCACAAAACCTATTGACTTTTATATTAAAGTATGATAAGGTTTTTACGGATAGAAATCTCGCCTCAGGATATGAGGTAACACGGCCATTAGGGCCACAACAGAACATTCACAATGGCAACCAAAAAACCGACAAATGGAGGCTCGAAACCCTCCTCGTCAAAGCCGGTAGCTAAAACTACTGTTCCGCCAGCATCAACCCCTGTCAGTCCCCCGACACCCAGCGCTCCGCCAACCACAGAAGAGACCGTCAACTCATCCACCGCAACAGCGGCTGTTTACATAAGCAAAAAAACACCCATGTTGAAAAAACATTGGATAGCTATCGGAATCAGCACTCTCGTAGTGTTAGTGTTTCTCTGTGGTCTGGCTCTGGGTGGAGCTTTCAAAAAAGTACCCCCCGATACAGACAAGAAAACCCCAACAAAGCAAGAGAGTACTGAAGATCGTGTACAGGCCAAAGTAGAAAACCCCAGTCGAACATTCTTCTCGGGAGTACTACATTGTCCAGCAAATGAATGGAGCGACACGGTCTACATAAGAGAAAGCCTTAAGTGGAAATTCCCTTTGGGAGTCCCCTATGTCTATATGCTCGATGAGAACGGCCAGGAGATACCTTGTGACGGGGTGGAAAATCCTGTCATTGCCGAGGGACGAGTAAACTCTATCAAATTCAAATACAGAGTGAAAAAGAGTCTCTTGATTGAACAGGTACCTTTTTCAAAAAAGGAACCTGAGGTAGAAAAAAAGTAAAATCAAAAGGAGAGATAAAGCATACGCTTCAATCTCTCCTTTTTTTATACCAAAAACCGCCTCACAACAGTGAAGCGGTTTTTCTTAGCGTACCCCAACAACCCCCTCGAGAAACCGTATAATACCCCAAACGGAAATCATGATGAAAATCCCAATAACTGAATACATGACGTGTTTCGCTCCTGTCTCTCTACCTTCGTCACTATCTGCATTCATGATGTATTTTACTACACCAAAAGAGAAGTAAACAATAGCGAGAGCAAAGAGGAGTGTAACCGCTGGATCGATGATAAGATCGATAACTTTATTAACGGTTTCCATAAGGAAAAGTTAGTTCTTTGGAAGCTCAGGAAGTCCTCCTGTGACACCTCCGCCTGTCTCTACTCCGAGAATACCAGCGAGGAGATTTACAAGTCCCCACACAGCAACCATAGCAAAGAGACCAATCACACCGTAAATAATACGATCCTTTACTTGTTCTTTTGCGGCTTCATCACCCGCAGTAACGTAACGAGCAATATTCCACACAAACCATACCACTGCACCAGCAATGATGAGAGGAAGGAGTGTATTAATAATATTTCCAACCGCATCCAAAATGCTATCGATATAACCAGTATTAACCTCTTGAGCAAGAGCTGCCGCTGGAGCTACAAAAGTCAATGCTGAAACTAAAAATTTCTTCATAATGTTATTAAAACTAATAATCTATGTGAGATATTATACCACAAAACAACTTTCCCTGTGTATAGATGGGGATATCCTTTCCTAATTTACACGAATCTCGGGAGGTTTAATTGGACCTGTATCACTTAGACCAAAAGTGCCGTCTAAAATACCCACAAGTCCCCAAATAGAAGTCATCACAAAGAGACCGATGATTCCATACACAATAACATCGCGCCACTTATCCCTACTGTCCCCTTCTGCGCCAATAAAACGGAAGGCGCCATAGAGCGTATAGATAAAGGCAAAAGAAAACAAAAAATATATAACTACTTTGAGTGTGCTAAGCGCACAAGAGACGAGACCGTCAACGTTTTGTATACTCCTACACCCAGAAAGCTGAGGTGCCGTTTGTGCATCAGCAAACAAAACAGGAACTACCAAAAGAAACAAAACGAGGATAAAACTATAGGTTTTTTTCATATTCATATTATAAATTTTTAACAAGTTCTTCTAAAATACGTGCGATAGTCTGTGCTCCAACAATAATCAATCCTCCAACAATGGTGTACCAAAATGTCTTCTTTGCGCTCTCAATTTCCTGCGGTTTACCTTGAGCAACCACAAACTTGAAGCCAGAGAGGATCAAGAAAAAGGCAACCACCGCATAGCTAATATTAACAACAATATTAACCAGTTTAATAAAAAGGCCGGTGAGACTGTTTACCCTGCTCCCTAGAGGGTTTTCGAGCTTAGCGATATTTGTTTGAGATTGAGAGCCTGTTGTTGGAGCTTGACCTCCTGTATCCGTCACAGGGGCTTGTCCTCCAGCTGGAACTGCTCTTCCAGGTGCCGAGGGTACCAACACAGTACCTGATCCTGGATTGTTATTTACGTTTCCTTCCCCTGTTTCAAGGTTAAAATTGTAATCACTAGCATTTGGTAAAGGTTGAGG
Organism: Minisyncoccota bacterium; assembly: GCA_035438745.1. Classification (GTDB taxonomy): domain Bacteria; phylum Patescibacteriota; class Minisyncoccia; order Phycocordibacterales; family UBA6065; genus CAIMLU01. The sequence goes on from DAORIX010000005.1 coordinate 10,063, forward strand.
GTCTACAACTCCAGTACCTGATTGCGGATTATTATTTACGTTTCCTTGCCCTGTCTGAGAAGTATAATCGTACTCCTGCGCCAATATAAAAACCGGTACAAGCATTAAACCAAAAACGATAAACACAATACTTTTTTTCATACTATTTCTTTAATTGAATAATGTCCTCCACCGTTTGAACACCTGTGTTATTTTTCTTTGCCTCATTAACAAAAGCAGGGTCAATAAGATACGTGAGAAGCGAGTACACGAGAAGCCACGCAGCATAAACAAAGAAAAGACCAATACCGATATTTTTAAATATTCGTTTTGCTTGTTCTACGTTGCTAGATTTATCTCCAGCAAACATATAAAGAAAGCCCGCATACATAAACATAGCAATAGCAAAGAAGTGAGCGAGATAAATAAAATATTTTACAAGATTATTAATACCGTTCACTAGAGCGTTATAATCACACTCTACCCCCTGACCTTTAATAGAGACGCCGTCACATGGCACGAGTTGAAAATTATCACCAAAAGGGCTCGTTTGCTCAGGAGGATTTGTCTCCCCTGTTTCGAGATTAAAATTGTAGTCAGCATAGTTTTGTGCAAAAACAAAGACTGGCACAAGTATAAACATTACGAGGAGTAAAAAAGTTTTCATATGTAAAAAAATATTAACGCCCGACAATGCCATCAAAAAGCACACTCGTTTCTCGCACGCCCTCACTCAAGCGTAATTTTCCAGAAGTTACATTGTCGACCATATCTGACAAAACACGTAGTGAATATAGAGGCTCTGGATCAAACCATGCCTCGGCAATTAAAGCTGAACTATACAAAATAGACTTATAAGCATCCGTTGGTGTATCGAGAAGGAGATCAGTACGCACAGGGGGCAATCCCGATGTACGTGCCCAATTTGAAACGAGAGGACTTGATGTGAGCGTGACCGCAGCGGTATACGCAGCAGGAATGTTTTTTGACGTTTTGAGAATCACAAAAGCATGTAATGCGCCATAGGTTTTTGGAACAGGAGCATCTTTTATTTGTGGCAAAAGGGCAACATCAAAGTTGAGATTTGGATTTTTCTCACGAATAGACTCAAGCTCACTTGCAAAACCAAAATACACTGCGAGTTTACCTCCTACAAAAGCGGTGAGTGAGTCGGTGAGAGATCTATTCCATGAATACGAAGATTTCGACGGGTTAGAAAATTCTGTGAAAAAACGGAGGGCTTCTTCTGCTGGTACGAGCATGGTATTTTGTCTTGAACCGAAAACACTATCAAACGAACCGTCTGCTCGACGAATGATAATAGGATCGCCCGCCTGATTAGTGAGAGCTACGAGGATTTCTTTTGCATTTTGTACATTACGAAAATCACCGAGAGCAACAACACTCTGAGTAATGTTGCCTGAAGCGTCTCTCTTGGTAAGTTTTGGTGCTATTTCAAAAAACTCTCCCCACAATTTTGGTGGCTTTGGCAAACCTGCAGCCAAAAAGATGTCTCTATTCCAATACATCACGAGAGGATCGACGGAAAACGGTAAACCGAGAACCCCCTCAGGTGCGAGGAACAACTCAGCTCCCTGTATAAACGAATCTTTAAAAAGTCTCTCAGTATAGCTTTTGTAAGGAATGACATAGGCTTTGTCACTCTGGCGAACAATCAAATCGTGAGGCATGAGTATCATGTCAGGTCCTTCTCCACGCGCGAGGGCTTCTACGAGATCCTTCTCAAAGGTCTGTGCAGACTTTTCTACATATGAAATGTTCAACTGTGCTTTGTTGGTAATACGAGCATCAGAGAGAACTTTTTGAAAATCGCTCGTATCGAGTGAACCCCAAAGTGTTATTTCAGGAGCCTGAGCGTTTTGATTTGCACGAAATGTTGCAAAAGCAGCAACACCTCCCACGAGAAATATTGCGCACAGTCCCATAACAATGAGTTGAAATTTTGTCATGTAATCCTTTTTATAGTTTCCTGAAAATTATACCATAATGATAATCTCCGGCCTCTATCTCCTTGTCCAATTGAAAACCAACAGAAGTAAAGAGTTTTACCGCGTCATCCTTGTACACAACACTGTCTGCATGAGGGCCCATATTTCCATACGAAGCAGACCAATCAACGAAAAGTACCCTCCCACCTGGTTTCAGCACGCGCTTTATTTCATACACAAAATCTTTTTTGTGTTCAATCATAAACAATATATTTGAAACAATGACCCTATCAACACTCGCATCACGAAGTTTTGTCCCACCAAGTTTTTCAAAATCCCCTACAAGAATTTCAATATTTTCAACTTTGTTTGTGCGGGCTTCTTTTTGTAATCGTGTGAGTAATCCTTTCTGAATATCGATAGCATAGACACGTCCCATCGGCGCAACCATACGAGCAGCCTCAACAGAATAAAATCCAGACCCAGCGCCGAGATCAGCAACGACCTGACCCTGACTCACGCCAAATTGTTCGAGATTATTTCGAGGGTGGGTAAACATACCTATAAGTATAGCAAAAAATACTCGCGCACGGGCAACAGGTGCCGTGCGCGAGTATTGTGCACAAGAGAGATACCCTATGAAATACCTTAGATGAGAGAAAGTGATGCGATTGAGTCTCCTTCGCGCATCTTCATAATACGAACGCCTTGAGTCTGACGACCGAGAGTAGGAATTTCCTTTACATCAACACGAATCACCTGACTTTTCTTTGAGATCGCTACGAGTTCAGCCTCTTCATCAGTAATGAGTTTTGCGACCATGATTTCACCAGTCTTTTCTGTCACCTGGGCGGTCTTGATTCCTGATCCACCACGACCCTGTGTCTTGTATTCAGACATTTTTGTGGTCTTTCCGTAGCCATTTTTTGACATAACGAGTAGTCGTGACGCTGTCATGTCTTTTGCAATAACATTTGTTCCTACAACACGATCATTTTTGTCGAGATCGATACCGCGCACTCCCGCAGCGCCTCTGCCCATCTCTCGAACATCTGATTCCTTGAATCGAATTGACTGACCCTGTGCAGTAACGACAGACACATCATCACCCTTTGAAACAAAGTTTACTGAAATGAGCTCATCCCCATCATGGAGTCCAATAGCAATGAGTCCGCTCCTACGTACATCGTGAAAACTTTCAGCGCTCACCTTTTTTGCAACACCAAGCTTGGTGACCATCATGAGAGAGAGGTCAGATTTTTTGAGCTCTTTTGGCATAGGTAAAATAGAGGTGACCTTTTCATCCTGAGCAACAGAGAGGAAGTTCATAATCGACTTACCTTTTGTAGCGCGTTTGCCCTCTGGCAATTCATACATTTTTATTTGATACGCTTTTCCTTTGTCAGTAAAGAAAAGTATGTCTGCATGCGTGTTTGCAGTAATGAGATTTGTCACAAAGTCCTCTTCCTTTGTATCGAGATCTACAACACCCACACCGCCACGTTTCTGCTTGCGGTACTCCTCTGGAGCAGTTCTCTTTACATATCCTCCGGCAGTGAGCACGAGCACGCTTTCAACATCCGGTACCAAATCTTCATCAGAAATAATCTTTGCTCCATGTTTAATAACGCGAGTTTTACGATCATCGCCGTATTTTTCAGAAATTTCTTTGAACTCTGCCTTTATAACACCGAGGATTTTCTTGTGGCTTCCAAGAAGCTCTTTGAGGAATTCGATGAGAGCTTGTACCTCCTTGAGTTCGTCTTCAATTTTCTTGCGCTCAAGACCTGCCAATTTCTGAAGGCGCATATCGAGAATGGCAACCGCCTGTCTCTCTGAAAACTTGAATACTTTCATGAGTTCACGTTTTGCCTCTTCGACGTCTTTTGATTTCCTGATGAGTTTTATGATTTCATCAATATGATCAAGCGCCTTTTTCAAACCAATGAGGATATGTTCGCGATCCTCAGCCTTTTTAAGATCAAAAATAGTTCTGCGCTTTACAACCTCGATGCGGTGTTCGATAAACTCTTCGAGAATTGATTTGAGAGAAAGTGTTTGTGGTACACCCTTTACGAGAGCCACTACGTTCAAGTGGAACGTATCCTCGAGTTGAGTGTGTTTATACAAAAAGTTGAGAATCTTTTGAGGATGTGCGCCGTTCTTGAGATCAATCACCACGCGAATGTCTTTTGATGACTCATCACGCAAGCCTTTTATTCCTTCGATTTTTTTGTCACGAACGAGATCTGCAATCGCCATAATGAGGTCTGCCTTCACAACACGATACGGAATTGAGGTAATGATAATCTGGAACATTCCTGATTTTGTTTCCACAATTTCAGCATCACCACGAGTCACCACTCCACCTTTTCCTGTTGTGTATGCATGATGAATATCCTTTTCATTGAATATCATTCCTCCTGTAGGAAAATCAGGTCCTTTGACGAATTGGAGCAAGTCTTCGGTTGCTGCGTCTTTGTTATCAATGAGATACATTGTCGCATCGAGCACCTCGCGAAGGTTGTGTGGAGGAATATTTGTCGCCATTCCCACCGCAATACCGAGCGTACCGTTGAGGAGAAGTGCTGGCACAGCAGAAGGAAGCACTGATGGTTCAGTACGTGTGTTGTCGTAGTTTGGTCTAAAGTCTACGGTTTCTTTTTCAAGATCACGAAGCATTTCACCCGCAACGCGAGACATTTTTGCTTCGGTGTAACGATATGCCGCTGCTCCATCTCCGTCGATAGAACCAAAGTTTCCCTGACCAATGACGAGCGGATACCTCATCGAAAAGTCCTGAGCCATCTTTACCATCGCGTCATACACAGACGCATCACCGTGAGGGTGATACTTACCGAGCACGTCTCCCACGATTGTCGCTGATTTTTTTGTCTTTGCAGATGCAGTGAGACCAATTTCATGCATTGCGTACAAAATACGACGATGCACAGGTTTCAAACCATCACGAACGTCTGGCAAGGCACGAGACGTAATAACTGACATGGCATAGTCAAGGTATGACTCACGCATCTCACTTACAATACTGCGCGAGACAACACCCTTGTTTTCAAGTGTTTGCTCAGTTTTTTGTTCCTCTGGTTTTTTGGACATTATCGTACAACTAAGATTTTCTAAGGATTTTTAGCTTAAAGAGTATACCATTTTTGACCCGAGCGAAGCACTTGACGTAACCTTTAATATGCGTTCTTGTTGGCAAGACTCTTTTATTCCACGAGAGAAGATGTTGTGGCTTCTTCTGGAGACATTTGATCCAAAAAATGAGAAAAAGTTGTCTTCAAATCTTTAAATGGACTGCTCTCCCCTCCTGCAGTAGCGCTCTTTTCCTTGTTTCCTGAATACGTAAACGTTATGAGCCAGATGACGAAAATGAAGCCCGTGACTACAAAGGCAAAAATAACCGCGAATCGATTTTTTACATGTTCAGGTTTTGCACGCAATGTGTCTATGAAATCAAACATGTGCTTTTTTTAGAAATAAAAGTGATGCCTTAGGCCTGCTCACCGAGGACAACAATGTCAGTCTTTCTTCCTTCGAGATCTTTTTTCTTGAGAGTAAGTTTATCTTCTGGTTTGAGTGCATCCTCTCCTCCTTCTTTGAGAAACACCTTGAGCGCGTTCGCATCCCCGATCGAACCATAATGCATTGGAATAATAATTTTTGGCTCTAGTTTAACGGCAAGCTTGTAAGCGTCCGCAGGAGTAAGTACGCCATTGCCACCTATTGGAGTAAACAAAATATCCACCTCATCGAGCGCCTCGAGTGCTTCGTTTGAAATGTCTTTATCTGAAAGCGCGCCAAGGAAACACAAATTCATACCCTCGAGAGATACCATGTATATAGTATTGAGACGTGGCTCTTTGTCGTATGTTGAATTCGACTTGAAACCTTTTATATAGACACCCTTGACCTCATACTCACCAGGACCAGTCACGGCAAAAGCTTTTTTCTCGCCAAAAGACACCTGATCGAGACCATTCATATCAGCATGATTGAGACTTATGAGTGCGATGTCAGCACCAAAACGAGAAGTCTTGAGCTTAGAGTCCTTTGATATCGGATTAAATGCCAAAACAGTATCTCCAAATTGAACCTTAAAAAATTCTCCGCCAAGATATGTAATTACCATGGCGGAAATTGTAACCAATTTCCGCCAAATTATCAATAAAAAAGCAGAGACGGCATCATAAACGTATCTATTTTCAAGGCTTTGACGATGAAGCCGAGTCGTGATAGTGTCTTCGTATCTGGCCTTAAAAGCCGATTTTATTATTAAGCCCTAGGAATCAAGCCTCTCTACCGTATTTTTACCACCACTGATTGAGAGATGTTTCGAAGGCACAATCATCATGTTATTTAAGAAAAAAGAGACCCCTGTTGAAGACCCGAAAGTAAAGAAAGCTGTTGTCGTTGAAAAAGAAGAAGACCTCTCGGCTGAACCTAAATCGAAAAAAGAGAGCCTCATGGGAAAGCTCCTCGCTGATACAGCGACTCCTCCAAACGCAGGAGACCTCATCGAAGGAACTGTTATTGCAATAGATCGTGGCGGTGTATACATCGACCTTCCACCATTTGGTACTGGTATCATCTTTGGACGTGAATACATCATTGCTCGCGATGTTATAAAGAAAATAAGCATCGGAGACAAAGTTGCTGCAAAAATTGTTGATACAAACAACAAAGACGGCTACATCGAACTCTCTCTCAAAGAAGCACGCCAAGCACTCATCTGGACAGAGGCAGAACAAGCAATCGCAAGCAAGGCGGTACTCGAACTCCCTATCAAAGAAGCAAACAAGGGAGGACTTATCATCGAATGGCAAGGTATCCAAGGATTCCTACCAGCATCTCAGCTCAAACCTGAGCATTACCCACGCGTACAGGATGGCGACAAGGACCGCATTCTCGACGAGCTCAAAAAACTTGTTGGCACAAAGCTTGCTGTTTCTATCATTGGAGCGTTTCCAAAAGAAGGAAAACTTATTTTCTCTGAAAAGAACCCTGTTGAAAAAGACAAAGAGAAGATGGTTACCAAATACAAAGTTGGAGATGAACTCGAAGGAAAAGTTACCGGTATGGTTGACTTTGGTGTTTTCGTAAAAATCGAAGACGGACTCGAAGGACTTGTACACATTTCTGAAATTGATTGGGCGCTTGTAGAAGACCCTAAAACAATGTTTAAGGTTGGAGACAAGGTAAACGTCAAGATTATTGAGATTAAAGAAGGAAAAATCTCTCTCTCAATAAAAGCACTCAAGCCAAATCCTTGGGTTGAAGCAGCAAAGAAGTACAAGAAAGAACAAGTTGTTAAGGGTGTAGTTATCAAATTCAATCGACACGGAGCTCTCGCCTCAATTGAGGAAGGTATCGCAGGACTCGTCCACGTATCTGAATTTGGTAGCGAAGAAAAACTCAGAGCTCACCTCGAACTCGGAAAGACCTACAGCTTCAAGATCACTCTCTTTGATGCTCCAAATCAAAAAATGACACTCTCATTTATCGGAGACAAGAAATAAATAAAAAAACCACTTCATAAATGAAGTGGTTTTTTTATTTATTAGACAATGCGTTGTATTCGCTCATTGCCCTATCGACATTGTCAGAGACCGCCATCTCCAAACAACCTACAACATGTTTAATTACCGCCTTGAGCTCTTCCATTTCTTTTGGCTTAAAAGGAGCAACGATGAAATTATTTATGAGATCATCTCCAGATGGTTTTTTGATTTTACCTGATGCAGTAGCTGGAGACACTCCAATACGAATACGATAAAACTCTTGTGTCTTCACAGCCTTAATCACCGACTCAACACCTTTGTGCCCCCCTGAGCTCTTATTAAACGAGACCTTAAACTTTCCGAGTGGTATGTCGAGGTCATCGTGCACGACAATCATCTTTTTTGCCTGCTTGGGGAACTTAACAAACGCCCTCACGCTTTCTCCAGACTTGTTCATAAACGTATCCGGCAAGACGAGAGTGACTTTCTCCTTTGCCACCTTACCTTCAAGCGCCTGAGCTTGTGCCTTTTTGGTGTACTCAAAATCGCCGTCTATATGTTTTTTTGCAAAAGCAGAAACTGCCATACGACCAGCGTTATGACGTGTCTCACTGTATTCTTCACCTGGATTACCGAGTCCTACAATAATCATAATGAAGAAGTATATAGCATATAGAACATTGAATCTAGGGTTAGGTAAAATTTTGTATACAAAAAATACTGTGATACTCACTTGCGCATTGCGTCAACCCCTACGTCCATACTACACTTAGTACACATTTTTAAAAAAAGTATGGACACATCACCACTAGAAAAACAAAACGTACCTCTCAAAAAAGTCGCCTTCCTCAAAGATCTTGTCCATTACGTTATCACTGCGCTTGTCATCGTCGTGCCTATCCGTATGTGGGTTGCTCAACCTTTTATCGTAAACGGCGCATCAATGGATACCACATTTGCTCATGGAGAATATCTCATTGTTGATGAGCTATCCTATCGTTTTCAAGAACCTGCTCGAGGTGATGTCATCGTGTTCAAATACCCTCTCGAACCAAAAAAATACTTCATAAAAAGAATTATCGCCCTACCGGGAGAAACTATTTCTGTAAAAAACCAGGACGTTACGATTATAAACACCGAGAACCCAAAAGGTTTCAAACTCAATGAACCGTATGTACACACACAAACATTTGGCGACCTCAAAAAAACACTCGGTCCTGATGAATACTTTGTTATGGGAGACAATCGTCTCGTGAGTTCAGACTCACGCTTTTGGGGATCCTTACCGAAAAAAAATATCATTGGTAGACCTTTTGTCAGGCTTCTACCTTTCTCTCGAATAGATTACCTGCCGGGCACAGAAACAAACGTACCATTAACAAAAAACTAAACGAGCACACCATGTCTACCGTACACAAAATAATAAAAGAAGATTCTGAGAAAAAAGACAAAAAAAGGAAAGGAATCGTAGACATACTAGACATCGAACACGTAGACAAGGCCGGCGAAGCGGCGCTCTACTATGGATTTACGCCTATCAAGACTCCTGCGCTCAGTGGAGATGACCTACAAAAAGCAAAAAATGTTTCTCAGGGTGAAGTCATCATTGACTCAGATACTCATGAAAACGGTGCCATCGTACGTCTCGAAGAAAAAGTTTCCCTCCTCCGTTCATACGAAGAAAACGCCCTCTATACCTCCCCACAACCAATCATGGTCTACTACACCAGACCTTTTCTTCATGACAAAAGAAAATTAAACTCAAAAGAAATTCATCGCGGACTCGAAATTATCGGTACAGACAAAAGCGTTGCAGAAGCGATTCTCATTCAAACATCACTCGCCATACTACGCGACCAAGGTTTCAAAAATTTACGCGTCGAAATAAACAGTATTGGTGACAAGGAATCAGTTGCCCGTTTTGGTCGGGAAATAAGCGCCTATTACAAAAAACATCTCTCTGACCTCCCTGCTCAATGCAAACAGATGATGCGAAAGGATATCTTTAGTCTCTTGGGTTGTCAGCACGACAAGTGCAAAACACTCGCCCTTGAGTGCCCAAAATCTATTAACTTTTTGTCCGAAAAAAGCCGTACGCACTTCAGAGAAGTACTCGAATATATTGAAATGCTCGAGATACCCTACATGATAAACAATACCCTCGTAGCAAATCGAGACTATTGTAGTGAGACTGTTTTTGAAATACGAGCAGAAGGAGAAGACCACCCACTTGCTGTAGGGCTTCGTTATGACACATTAGCAAAGAAGCTTGGACACAAAAAAGAAATCGCTGCCGTAGGAGTATCTCTCGCTTTCAAAAAACCAGAAAAATTACCGTTCCTCAAAAAGACAACCGTGCAAAAAATAATGAACCCGAGCCTCTCCTACATACAGCTTGGATTTGAAGCAAAACTAAAAAGCTTGGGTGTTATAGAAATCCTTCGTGAGGCACGCATTCCACTCACGCACTCTATCGTAAAAGACAAGATCGCTGGTCAGGTTGTCGTCGCAGAAAAAACACGCTCAGAGACGATACTCATTATGGGTAAAAAAGAAGCTATGGAACAAAGTGTTATTGTTCGAGACGCGACAACAAGGTCACAAGACACCGTACTCGTAAAAAACCTCGCGGAACATTTGAAGAAACTCAAGGTATAGCTTCCAAATTCAAGCTTCCAGCCCTATCTTGCCTCTCTTTATTGGTTATGATAGGATATCCCTCTATGGCAACAAACGTAGAAGTAACAAGAACAGGCAGTGAAAACGCCCTTTCCCTCCTTCGTAAATTCACGAAAAGAGTACAGGGTTCAGGAGTGCTCCCTCGCGTACGTAGCCTTCGTTACAGCGAGCGAGAACTTTCTCACTACAAGACAAAGATGAAGACCCTCAAGGGTATTAACCGCCGTGCAGAACTCGCAGAATTGATTAAACTCGGTAAAGCTCCAGAAGTAACAAAGCGAAGGAGATAATCTATGCACGAGTCGGAAACATTCACTCTTACAAACGAAACAAAAGGCAAGCTTCCCAGCTTGCCTTTTGTTCATATAAAAGAAAGCGTATTAGGCACAAAATACGAAGCATCTCTCACTTTTGTGGGGCCTAAAAAAGCCAAAGAACTCAACCTCCTGTATCGGCAAAAAACATACACACCAAACGTATTGAGCTTTCCCCTCAGTAAAACCTCAGGAGAAATTATCATCTGCCCAACTATTGCAAAAAAAGAAGCCCACGATTTTGGAAGAACCTATGAAAACTTTGTCGGTTTCCTCTTTATCCACGGCCTTCTTCATTTGAAAGGATTCAATCATGGTAGTAGAATGGAAAAAGCAGAAACAAAATTCCAAAAAGAATTTGGAATTTAACACACAACAAAAAACTCACAACCAGCAACGAGACAGGAAAACGTGTGGTTCTAATTTTATCTGGTTAATAGTTATTTGTTGTTAGTTGTCTGTCATCTATCTTACTTACTTATGTCTCGAAACATTGCTGTCGGTATCGACATTGGAACATACCAAGTAAAAGTGGTAGTCACTGAGACTAAGGATGGCAAACCTCCTCGGATTATTGGTGCTGGAATGGCAGAGTCAAAAGGTCTACGCCATGGCTACATCTTAAACAGCGCAGACGTCACCAAAAGTATTCGTAGCGCGGTAGCACAAGCAGAAAAAACTTCTGGTATAAAAATAAAAAAATCGTACCTAGCCCTCGGTGGTGTTGGTCTCCAAAGCATTACCCAATCTTCATCGATAATCATTTCGCGTGCGGATTCCGAAGTAACAGATCTTGATATTTCAAAAGTAAGCGATGCGTGCGAACGTGATATTCCAAAACAAAGCATCGTTAATCGAAAAATAATTCATTCGATTCCCCTTCACTACAAAATAGATGGACGAACAGTGCTCGGCCGTCCTCAAGGAATGAAAGGAACGAAACTCGAAGCAAAAACACTTTTCATTACGTGTATTGAACAACACCTAAACGATATTATTGATGCGCTCAACGATGCGCACATCGAGGTTCTCGATGTGGTAACTGCGCCTCTCGCAGCATCTATCGTCACCCTTACAAAAACACAAAAACTCGCGGGTTGTGTACTCGCCAACATTGGAGCAGAAACTGTTTCGATTGTTGTTTTTGAAGACAATCTCCCTATATCACTCGAAGTATTTCCTATCGGCTCCACTGACATAACAAACGACATCGCTCTCGGCCTACGGGTTCCTCTCGAAGAAGCAGAAACGATCAAACGAGGTGATCCAAACAACTCAAACCACTCTCGTAAAAAACTAGATGAGATTGTGGTCGCACGACTCTCTGATATTTTTGAACTCATAGAAGCTCATCTCAAAAAAATAGACAAAAACGGACTACTCCCTGCAGGTATCATCATCACCGGAGGAGGATCTGGTATTGCAACTATCGAAGACATGGCAAAAGCAACGCTCAAGCTCCCTTCACGAGTCGCATCGCTCGGTGGTAATGCTCGTGATGGCGTAAAAGACGCCACATGGGCTGTTGCCTACGGTCTCTGTCTCTTTGGCCTATCAGAAGGCGGTGAGGACATCTCTGGCATATCGCGTGTCAAAACGGGAACAGGAAAAATCATCGAGTGGTCAAAGAAACTCATAAAACAGCTCCTACCGTAAAACCGCTTCACAGAGCGGTTTTTAAGTATGTTTTGCCACACATACACCTCAATGGCAATCGTTTATTTTTTGATGCTTTCTGATATGATACGGTGATATTGAGGAGTCGAGAACGGGTGAATTCCATTAAACCATTAACACAAGAAACACATGCCAAACATAATTCCAGAAGTAGAAGCTTTTGCACGCATCAAAGTACTCGGTGTAGGAGGATCAGGAAAAAACGCAATCAACCACATGATTAGCTCAAAGGTTAAAGGCGTTGATTTTATCGCAATCAACACTGATGCGCAGGATCTCCATCACTCACTCGCAAAAAAGAAAATCCACATTGGAAAAAATCTCACCAAGGGACTCGGTACAGGCATGAACCCAGAACTCGGAAAGCGTGCTGTTGAGGAAACAAAAGAAGAAGTTCAGGAAGCAATCAAAGGCGCGGACATGGTGTTTGTTGCCGGAGGACTCGGAGGAGGAACATGTAGCGGTGCTTCACCTATCGTAGCGAAAACAGCAAAAGAACTTGGCGCACTCACCGTAGGTGTCGTTACTAAACCCTTTTTCTTTGAAGGTCAGCAACGCATGAAGGTTGCAGAAATCGCGCTCGAAAATCTACGCAAAGAAGTAGACGCAATTATCGTTATTCCTAACGACAGACTCCTCAACAATATCGACCGCACCACTACAGCAAAAGCAGCCTTTGCAATGTGCGATGAAGTTCTCAAGCAAGCAGTAGAGGGTATCTCAGACCTCATTACCACACCGGGTATCATCAACATAGACTTTGCGGATATCCGCGCGGTTATGGAAAACGCAGGCCCTGCTCTCATGGGTATCGGAGCAGCTGCAGGAGAAAAACGAGCAGAAGATGCTGCAAAAATGGCAATCAGTTCTCCTCTCCTCGACATCTCTATTGCTGGAGCAAAGGGCGTACTCTTCTCTATTGCTGGAGGAGACGACCTCACTATGTTTGAAATCCAAGACGCTGCGAAAATCATCACTGAGTCAATCGATCCGAATGCTAAAGTTATCTTTGGTACCGTACGCGATGAAAAACTCAAAAAAGGTGAAGTCAAAGTTACTGTTATTGCTTCTGGATTTGGAGACGCTGCGCACATTATCCAAAAGAAATCACTTTTCCAAACTCACGATGAAATAAAAGAGGAAAAGAAACCTGTTGGAAAAATCTACAATTCAGTAACGGTGCCGGTAGAAAAAGAAACCAAACCAATTGTTGAAGAAAAGAAACAAGCACCGGTAAGCATACCGACAATAGACGCTGATGCAGATGATGATTGGGGTGCAGTTCCAGCTTTCCTACGACGCAAAAAATAAATACTCAAAAAAAGAAGGCCTCCGCCTTCTTTTTTTGTATTACACAACCAATACAAAGCACGGTGCAACTAGATACAAAAAACTAAATACTTTATACTTACCTCATGTATGATTTAGCTATTATCGGAGGAGGTCCTGCGGGCGTTTCCGCTGGAGTATATGCGTCTCGTAAACGCCTCAAGACTATTTTTATAACCAAAGACTGGAATAGTCAGAGCACAGTATCTGAGGGAATAGAAAACTGGATTGGTACTATCAAAATACCCGGCCCAGAGTTTGCCAAAAGTCTTGAAAATCATCTCCGTGCCTATGCGGGCGATATTGTTTCAATTCACGAAGGAGAAATCTGTGAAAAAATAGAAAAAACAAAAGAGGGTTTTACTATCACCACCAACACATCTTCGTACACCGCAAAAACAGTACTCATCACCACAGGAAGCCATCGTCGAAAACTCTCAATCCCCGGAGCAGACACCTTTGAACACAAAGGCATCACCTACTGTGCATCATGCGATGGCCCGCTTTTTGCAGATCAAGATGTAGCGGTTATTGGTGGTGGTAACGCAGCATTTGAATCCGCAGCACAGCTTCTCGCCTACTGTAAGAGCGTTACTCTCTTTAATCGAGGAGAAACATTCCGCGCAGATCCTTCTACGGTCAAAAAGATACTCGCTCATCCAAAAATGACAGCCCTCTGTAATACCTCGCTTGTACGTGTTGAGGGTGAAAAGTTTGTATCTGGCATTACCTATACAGACACAAAAACCCAAAAAACAACCACGCTTCCTGTTGCGGGCATCTTTGTTGAAATTGGCTCTATACCTACAACATCTTTTGCAAAAGACATTACAAAAATAGACGATTACGGACGTATCGTTGTAGATCCAAAAAACCAACGAGGCACAAGCGAGGGTGTGTGGGCTGCTGGAGATTGTACGGATGGACTCTATCACCAAAACAATATTGCTGCGGGAGATGCGGTCAAAGCTCTCGAAGATATTTACCTCTACGTACACGGTAAGTAAACAAAAAACTGCTATACTTTAGGTGTCTCATTTTATCAGACGCTAACGTATAGCAGTTTTTAATTTATGCAACGAAGAGAATATATCGCTTTTATATTTGCACACTTTGCCCTCTTTACTGTCTTTGTATGGTTTGGATCACTCAAACTATTTGGGCTATCACCAGCAGGATCACTCGTTACAGCCCTCTATAATGACACTCTCGGGGTTATTATGCCCTTTATGTCTGCAGACCTCTTTATCGTCCTTTTTGGGGCTTTTGAGGTCATTATAGGCCTCCTCTTTATTATTCCTCGCATGGAAAAAGTAGCGACATTTCTCCTCCTGCCTCACATGATTACGACCCTCATGCCTCTCTTTTTTCTCCCAGAAATTGCATGGCAGAGCACCTTTATCCCAACCCTCGAGGGACAGTACATTATAAAAAACATAGTCATCGTTGCCCTCGCTGCGAGTGTATTTGCAGACTTAAACAAAAAGAGAAACCCGTAAAAAAAGAAAACCGTACCACAGAATGTGGTACGGTTTTTTAAACGATGAGCTCTATACTCTCTCAGATAGAGAACAGATACAGAAGCTCTTCGATGACTCTATCAAGCTCACTCTGCTCCGTTTGTTGGAGGCGAGGAGCGGTATATCCCTCTGGGGTAGAACAATGTGTGTGGAGCATACCTCCCTCTATTAAATTCCAAAACACCGAAAAGTCAACCTGTCTCCGAGGATATTTAAAAAGCCTGCATCTAAGCCTACTTTGCTATTTTTTCGTCAGACAAAATCTTTCCATCATCGAGTCGAACAATACGCTGTGCGAGTTTTGCATATTCTTCCTCATGAGTAACCATGATGATAGTTTGGCCTTGTTTGTATATTTCTTCAAAAAGCTTCATCACCGTACGAGATGACTCGTTGTCGAGGTTTGCGGTAGGCTCATCGGCAAACAAAATCTTTGGCTTGTGAGCAAGCGCACGAGCAATCGAAACGCGCTGTTGTTCTCCTCCCGACATCTGACTTGGAAGGTTTGCTAGTCTGTGACCGAGACCTACACGCTCAAGAGAAAATTTTGCATAGGTGTATGAATCAGCCTTGCTCTTTCCCTGCATCATGAGCGGTACCGCAACATTTTCAATAGCCGTGAGATCAGGCAAAAGCGCATAATCTTGGAACACATATCCAAGCTCATTTAAACGAAACTGTGTTTTCTCATCAGATGTCATTGCTTGAGTGTCTTTGCCGAAAACAATGATTTCTCCCGACGTAGGCTGATCGAGAAGGCTGATTTGATACATGAACGTACTCTTTCCTGCTCCCGATCTACCCATAATCGCAACCCACTCTCCTGCCTCAGCAGAAAAATCAATACCTTTGAGAACACGTGTTTCCTTGTCACCGTCGGTAAATGTTTTTGTTAAGTTTTTTACTGAAATGAGAGACATGGTGGATGTAATAATTAATTTCTACCTAAAATGGAATCGAGAGTATTCTTTCGGACAATCATACGTGCTGGAATATATCCCGCGATAATAGTGGTAAAGACGAGAATGAGCACACGAGTGAGTGTTCCCGAAAATGGCGCCACCAAAATACCGTCAGAGAAAGGAAAGTCTATCGGATGTGCTGCGATAAACGGCTGGAGGAAACCG
Organism: Minisyncoccota bacterium; assembly: GCA_035438745.1. Taxonomy (GTDB): domain Bacteria; phylum Patescibacteriota; class Minisyncoccia; order Phycocordibacterales; family UBA6065; genus CAIMLU01. The sequence continues at coordinate 26,156 of DAORIX010000005.1, forward strand.
TAGAGCACTACGAGACCAATTGCCGAACCACACACCGCATAAAAGAATGATTGAAAAATGTATGATGCTTCGATTGTCTTTCCGCTAATACCAATACCTTTGAGAATACCGATAAACTTGCGACGTGTAATGGCGTTGATGAAGATAACAATAAAAATAGTGATAGAAGCCACCACAAGGCCGATAGAGCTGATCATGTTACCGAGTAGGGCGAATGTTGCTTTGATATCTTTGAGGAACTTTGGCTGGGCATCCTCGAATGTCTGAACTTTTGCATACTGATCAACCCCTGAACGTATGAGGCCGTCACGCACCAAAACAGGATCAGCGCCTGGTTTGAGCTTTATAGAAATTTCATCTACGTTGTAGTCATCGCGACCAATGAGAGAACGAAGTTGTGAGTCCACAAAAAACACACGGAAAGAGAGCTCGTCTACTTTTGCCTTTACCACACCCTTGATAGTGACCTCGCGGGTAATGTTGTTTATTTTAATACGCACCTTGTCTCCCACTTCTACATCAGAAAGAACGGTAAAGCCGGGTGACTCTATCGGCAAATATTTTTTAAGCAAGTTTGAACCAATGAGGATTTGGTCATAGTCAGTTGGTTCGAGATATGCTCCCTCCACAACAAAGCGAGAGATTCCTGTAGTCTCCTCTTCTTTGATAGGATCGATACCCACAAAAGAGCCTCCCGCACGTTCGATGTCCTCATCTCGTGTAGCGTTTTGATAGTTGTTTTCAATGGTTCCACCCTGAATATATCGCGCACTGATTGCCTGTGCCTCAGGAAGCGCCTCCACAATAGAGAGCACTTTTGGTGTTTGTTCTATGTAATCTTTTTTCGAAAGATTTGAGAGAATGACGTCGCTTGTGTAGTACGTCTTGTTTGCCTCCACTGATCCTTCGATGAGTCCCACAAGTATTCCCGATACTACGACAAGGTTGAGGAATGTGAGCGTCATGACAAAAATAATGAGACCTGTTGTCCACTTGCTCGCGCGTCTCACCTGTCTGAGCGCTAGAAAAAAACCTATGCGAATAAACTGAGGCATGAACTAAATATTATTTTTTTGGCGGGTTAATGAGCACCAACTCTCCGGAAACAAGTCCAGAAAGCACTTCTACATTACCCTCTGAGTCAGAGAGACCGGTTTCGATGGTACGTTTCTCCTGATTCTTTGAATCCCCTGAAACGACATACACAAAAGACATGTCATTCTCTTCTACCACAGCCCTCTTTGGAACGAGAATCACCTCTGACTTTCTCTGTGTCTCTATCTCTATATTGGTCGTCATACCTGATTTGATACGTGAATCCGGAGCGTCAAAAACCAAATTGACTTTGTAGGTAGAAACACCGTCTTTTATAGTCTCAGCAGGATCGAGATGTGTAATACGAGCAACAAAAGTGTCACGAGCGGTGTATGCATCCAATTTAACCTGAGCAATATTTCCAATACTTACACCCGCAACACTAACTTCAGGAATAAAAGCTTCGATTTGATAATCATTGCTTATCACCGAAACAATTTTTGTATTTGCTGATACCGCTTCGCCTACTTCAGCGTCCTGCTTTGAAACAATGCCAGAAAAAGGAGCTCTGAGAACCATTTTATCGAGATCGGCTCGGTATGAAGCGACAGTCGCCTCAGCAGAAAGCACGCGAGCTTTTTGCACAGGAACATCAGACACTGATTCACGGAGTGTATCTCCTACAGTAATGAGTGCAGACATTGCAGCGTTTATATTGCTACGAGCAGTAGATACGTCGGTCTTGTATTTATCAATTGTTGTCTGGGTGAGAGATTGATTTACCTCAAAACTGTTTACTGCACGAGCCACATCATTGAGGAAAGACAAAATAGTCGAAAGATGTGCTTTTGCTTCATTGAAGTACTGGAGAGAATACGTTTCGAGAGTGAGCTTTGAAACAGAAGCCTTCCAGGTCTTTAAGAGATCTTCAATCACAACCCTGTCGGTATTTATCGAATCACGGAGATCGTAATCGTCAAAGGCAAAATTGATTTCAGGGTTTGCAGAACGAGGATCATCAAAAAACTGATCGATTTTGTTATGAATCGCATCATCAGCCTGCGTATATGAGTCGATAATTTCCTGAACTATTTTTCGCGTTGCGTTTTCAGTCTTTGTTTGAGTATCGCCGGTACCAGAAACCTTTGCGAGCTCAGCACGAGCTGCTTCGAGATCGGCTTGTGCTTTGAGATAGCTCGCGCGAGTGCTCGACTGATCGAGCTCGACAATAACTTCTCCCGCATACACCGCGTCTCCGCTCTTTTTCACGACGCGAGAGACGGTACCCCCACGTTCAAATGAGAGATCTGCGCTTTGGGTAGGAATAACCTTTCCGCTCACATGCACCGTCCTTACCAAATCACCGAGAGTAACCTGTGTAGTATCTGAAGCATCACTCGAACCGCCACCGAACACAACAAAAGCAATCGCAACAAGTGCGAGTCCTCCTATAACAAAAAACTTTTTTTCTTTTAAAAATGAAATCATAATGAATATAAACGTATATTGATTTACTATTTTAACACACTTTTGGGGATTGGAGAAATGGGGAAAAAGAATCCAACTATAGACAAAAACTTTTATTTGGATGAGGACTTGAACCTTACAGGTTCAGTACCCACGATTGGATATTTTGTTTCGCTTTGCTCACAAAATATGCTCAATCGGGCTTCGAATCCTCACGTAGGCAATCCCATTGCCTACTTACCGCCCCAACCAAAAGCACTCTTGCGAGTGCTTTTTTGTGGGCGGTAGAGGATTCGAACCTCTGACCCTCTCAACGTCAATGAGATGCTCTACCAACTGAGCTAACCGCCCGTATTTATTTTTTACCCGACTACCCTACTCTTTTGGCTTGTCGAGGGAGTCGAGACGAAGTTTTTTGACACCAAAGTACACGACGAGTGCAATGACTACGAAATTAATCATGTCGAGGAAAAAAGCTCCGTACATGATGCGAGCACCGAGAATATTGAGTGACGATTCGGCCAAATCTTTTGCCTGACCGAGGATAATGCCCAGGACAGGATTTACGAGATTACGAACGAGAGATCCAACGAGATTGGTGATTGCCCCACCCAAAATCAAACCTACGGCAAGCCCGATAATACCTTGTGTACGGATAAAGTATAAAAAGCCTTTGAGTTGATCTTTTATCATGCTCTATAAAATAAGTGGTGACCCTACGGAGAATCGAACTCCGATTTAGAGCTTGAAAAGCTCCTGTCCTAACCATTAGACGATAGGGCCAATATTGTAATTTAAAAAATCTTTTATCTTTCTCAGGATCTTAAAAGCTCCTGTCCTGTCACAAGTTTTGCTCTACTGAGCAAACTCGCGACCCCGTCTCCTTCGTCTACACTCAGTCCGACCTTGCAGTCGGGTCCCACCCCGACTTCACCATTAGACGATAGGGCCTCTATATATCAGGTTTTTACACCATTTCCTATAGTCAAAATACTATAACATTTTTTCAAAAAATCGCAAAAATATGGTACATTACCGACATTCACGCTTACACCCAATATATGGAGAGGTGGCAGAGTGGTTGAATGCACCGCTCTCGAAAAGCGGCATCTAGGAAACTGGATCGGGAGTTCAAATCTCCCCCTCTCCGCAAAATCAGTCGCTGCCAGACGGCTTTTGATTTTGCGCGAGAGGAAAAAGCTCTAGTAGAGCTTTTGTGGGAGATTTGAAGCCCGGTTGAGCATATTTTGTGAGTAAAGCGAAACAAAATATCCAACCGTGGGTACTGAACCTGTAAGGTTCAAATCGTTATGTAAAGATTTGAAAGCCGGAGGCGGACGCGTCAAGGGGTATTTGTTAAAACGAATTATTTTGTTTTCTGAAAAACAAATAAGTGCTCATGCATTATCAACAAAAAATTGGCCTCTTTTGATTTCGTCACCCAAAACCCCGTAGCTTTGCAATTAAATTGTCTTTTTATAATATCCTCTTTTAAAACAAAGCCTGTGTCTAAGAATTTCTGCATAACCTTAAAAGCAAGAGGCTGATACATTTTGTTTCTGCGCGTATCCCCCATGAGAATCGCGCAATATTTGTCTTTCTTCAAAACCCTAAATAATTCTTTCGCGACTTTTCCAATTTCATCAACAAAAGCATCAATGTCGTGTATACCTGATAAATCTTCCTTAATTTTACCTTCACTATATTTTATTATGTCTGCATAAGGAGGATGAGTTAAAACAAAATCGATTTCATTGTCTTTAATGAAACTCATATCCCTCGCGTCACATTTCATTACCCTTTGTTTTGCTTTGTTATCAACCTCAAATTCAAGAGATTTCTTTGTTCTTTTTAGAGCCTCCTCGTTAACATCAATGCAGGTAATATGACGATTTAAAATTTTAGCTTCTATTGCAGTCGTTCCTCCACCGATCATGCAATCGAGCAAATGATCGTTTTCTTTTGAATAACGCAAAATAAGATTTCGCGCTACTTCCGGCGACCAATTTCCACGCCAGTCTGATGCATGTGTAGCCCAATTACCACGACGAGGAAAAGCCCAGACGGTCGTGCATTCTAGTTCGAATTCTTCCGGATGCAGTTTTAAGATTTTTTCCAACATTTAACTATAAAATCCCCAAGTTTATTATTTCTTTCTAAAATAGAACCTTCGTCCCAATTCTCAAGAGTTGCAATACTAGCAGTCGTTTTTATTTCAGATTTCTTTAGAAAAGGTAGCTTCTTTTTAAAGGATTTATTAGACATTTTACTGTTATAAGTTTGACCGATTAGAGCAAGATTCCCCAAATTCCAAACGATCTCGTTTTTTTTATCTTCTGTTATTCCCCAGTCATCTAAATTTTCTGGATTTCTAGGTAATACATGTTCAAGAGACACTTTACCGAGTTTTTTTTCTTCAACACCTTTGTCTATTTCATATTCCTTCAAAATAAACTTTGCTAAGTATTCTTGATCGCTAAAATCCATACTTCTCAATTCTAATAATATTTGTTCATCATTGATCCAAAAATCTTTAAACAGGGTTTGTCTCAAATCAAAAATGGTAATTTCTTTTCTTCTTAATTTACTTGCATTTTCTGAGAAAAAACTCTCTAATTCATTTGGGTTCTTTCCGATAATCGATCTTCGAACTGCCACAGATGAAATATCGATTATTAATTGTGAAACCTCGTCTGATATTTTTTCTGAAGTTAAAGCTGATAACACTAAAGGATAATATTGCCTATTTCTCAATTGCCTCAACTGTTCTAATGCTTTATTGGCACCCTTTGTCAAAGCTGACACCTCTCCTGCAATGATAGAAGAATAAATTTCTGACTCAGAGACAACTTTCTCAAAAAAAGACAGTATTTCTGGGTAATTACTTTGGAAACGAATTTTAATTTGTTGGTACAACTCTTTTTCAAAAACCTTTTCATAATTAGATACCCAATAATGTCTTATGTATTGATTAATTTCAGTTTTTTCAAGATCTTGTTCCATTCTATCCCATAAATCCTCAGTCTTTGATAGTTTTTTTGAATCTGGTTTATCTTTTTCAATTTGATCTGCGGCAGAAAATATAAAATTCTTAAGTAAATCAGAAGTTGTTAATCCTTGTCTTTTTGCGTTAATACTTTCAAATATAGTATAAGCATCTACATCAGTATTAACATCGACAACAACAAAAACTAGATTTTGTTCTATCTTCTCTTTCAATTTCCAACATATCTCTTCTGATTTTTCATGAGTATTATTTCTAAAATATTCAATCAGTCTTTCATTAAAAAAATCAAAACACTTTCTT
>DAORIX010000006.1:0-28981 GCA_035438745.1 Minisyncoccota bacterium
ATACTGCCGAGTGCGCTACAAGATTTCTCCTTACCTAGTAGTATACCGCCGTACCAAAAGTAACGCCAAGGGATTTATCAACACACCAATCATTAATGCAAGCGTTTTTAGAAGGCTCTCCTACAAAAAAAGCAGGCATCACTCCGATACCTGCTTTTACTAACCCCTGAAATCTATTTATTCGTGAGGGGTTTTCCGTAGTGGAAACCATGCCTGTCCTCGTATCCCACGGGTGCGCTTACTAGCGTTTTCACGAAAAGCAAAGCGCACCCCGCATAGACAACCAACACAAGGATATGTTCCATAACCTCCTCAATCATACTATTTTTTATTTCAAAAGTTATCCACCACACAAACAAAAAACCACCCGGGAGGTGGTTTTTTGTTTGTAATTTATTTTCGAGACGCTACAATTTCTTTTTCAACATTCGGAGGAACCACTTCATAGTGATCAAACTCCATTGTTGCGTTTCCTTGTCCAGACGTCATAGAACGAAGAGCGGTTGTGTATCCAAACATCTCAGAGAGAGGCACCTTTGCCTTGATAACCTGAGCTTGGCCTCGCATTTCTGTTCCTTCGATAAGTCCTCGCTTTGAAGCGATAGAACCTGTAATATCACCCATGAATTTTTCAGGTGCAACCACTTCGAGACTCATGATAGGCTCCAAAATAACCGGTCGAGCTCGTTTTGCTCCTTCCTGGAATGCCATAGACGCAGCAATCTTGTATGCGATTTCTGAAGAGTCCACATCGTGATAAGAACCGAATGTAAGTTCACACGAAACATTTACCATTTTGTAACCAGCCACGATTCCCCTATCCATTGCTTCGTGAACACCTTTTTCAACAGCAGGTATAAATTCGTTTGGAATCACACCTCCCTTGATTGAGTTTATAAATTCAAAGTCTTCATAACGAGAAACGTTCTTTGCGACTTTCTCACCTTCAACAACAGGCTCCATAGGTTTGAGAGTAATACGAACGTGTCCGTATTGACCCTTACCTCCAGACTGCTTGATGTATTTATGTTCTGCCTCAGCAGTACCCATAATAGTCTCTCGATATGCCACCTGTGGCTTACCGACAGTAGTGTTTACTCCGAATTCTCGTTTCATACGATCCACCATGATTTCAAGGTGAAGCTCACCCATACCAGCAATGATAGTTTCTCCTGTCTCACCATTTGAGCTAATACGGAATGTAGGGTCTTCGTTCGCAAGCTTGCGAAGCGCTGTTCCCATTTTTTCCTGATCTGCTTTTGTTGCAGGCTCTACACGAAGAGAAATAACCGGCTCCATAAACTTAATAGTTTCGAGAACGATAGGATTATTTTCGTCACAGAGAGTATGAGATGTGAGTGCCTCCTTGAGACCTACCGCAGCTGCAATTTCTCCAGCAAATACCTTTTGCACTTCTTCACGTTCATTTGCTTGAAGGCGCACAATACGAGAGAGTCGCTCCTTCTTTCCTGTAGTTGAGTTATAAATATATGAACCAGCTTCTACTGTTCCAGAATATACACGGAAGAATGTGAGCTGTCCTACGAATGGATCGTTCTGAAGTTTAAACGCGAGAGCTGAGAAAGGCTCCTTGTCATCAGCGTGACGGATAACTTCTGCGCCTGTATCAGGATGAACACCCTTAACAGCAGGAATATCGAGAGGTGATGGTAAGTAATCAACAACAGCGTCGAGTACCAACTGAACACCCTTATTTTTAAGAGCAGAACCTGTCATTACAGGGAACAATTTACATGCGAGCACCGCCTTTCGGAGGTTCTTTTTGAGTGTAGGAATATCAAACTCTTTACCCTCAAGATACTCAGTCATGAGAGTATCATCGGTTTCTGCTATTTTTTCAATAAGTTCTGCACGGTATTTTTTCGCCTCATCCATCATGTCGGCAGGAATATCTTTTTCAATAATAGTAATACCCATCTCCCCTTCAAATGAGTAAGCCTTCATACGAATGAGATCTACTACCCCAGAAAAATTTTCCTCAGATCCAATAGGAAGCTGAATACGTACTGCGTGTTTGTTGAGTCGTTCAAGAATAGACTTGTAAGACTTTTCAAACGAAGCCCCCATACGATCCATTTTGTTGATGAAACAAATACGAGGAACGTTTGATTCGTCAGCATAACGCCAGTTTGTTTCTGATTGTGGTTCTACTCCAGCCACACCGTCAAATACCACCACCGCACCGTCGAGCACGCGAAGAGATCGCTTTACTTCAACAGTAAAGTCGATGTGTCCTGGTGTATCGATAACGTTGAAACGATGCTTGAGTGAGTTGTCACCCTTTGGCATGTATGTTGGGTTCCAGAAACAGGTAATAGCAGCCGCAGTAATAGTGATACCGCGCTCTCTTTCCTGCTCCATCCAGTCTGTTGTTGTCTCACCTTCGTGAACTTCACCTATTTTGTGAATCATTCCGGTGTAGTAAAGAATGCGCTCTGATGTTGTTGTTTTACCGGCATCAATGTGCGCGATAACTCCGAAGTTACGGACTTTGTCTAATGGATAATCTCTGTTCATAAATTAATTAAGTGGTTTTTAATGAAGCTTTATTATAACAGCTACAAATAATTTGAATTAATTTCAAATCCGAGCTTAAAAAATTTTAGATGGGATTCGAGGCGCATGCGAGGCTCGTGACCAAAATGTACGAATAGTACTTTGCGGGAACGAACGGAGCGTGCAACGAAGAAGCTCGCTAAAATTTTTAGGCAACTACCAAGCAAAGTGAGCAAAAGCCTTGTTAGCTTCAGCCATTTTGTGAGTATTCTCTCTCTTGCGCACTGCTTCGCCTTCATTCTTTGAGGCTGCAATAATCTCGTCAGCGAGCTTTGATGCAATAGGTGCGCCCTTCTTTCCTCGAGCCGCTTCGATAATCCACTTCATTGAGAGTGCTGCCCTGCGTTCTGGACGAACCTCAACTGGAACTTGATAGTTTGCACCACCAACACGTCGAGATCGAACCTCTACGTTCGGAGCAGTATTTTTGAGAGCTGTCTCAAAAACCTCCAAAGGATTTTCGGTCTTTACTTTTTCTTTAATTATTTCGAAACAGTCATATACATTTGCACGAGCAACGTTTTTCTTGCCGTCATACATAACGTAGTTTATGAATTTCGTTACCTTATCAGAAGCGTATTTGCTGTCTTCAAAGAGTGTTCGTTTATTATTTACTTTTCTTCGCATGGTTTTAAATTAGGGTTTAGGGTATAGCGTTCAGGGTACAAACTTAACAGTGTTCTCTATCTACTTCCCTGGACGCTTCTTTTTATTTCGCTGCTTTTGGCTTCTTGGTACCGTACTGGCTTCGACCCTTTCCTCGCTTCTCTACGCCTGCGGCGTCGAGAACTCCACGTACGACTGAGTAACGGAGACCTACGTCTTTTACACGACCACCACGGAGAAGAACCACTGAGTGCTCCTGAAGGTTGTGACCCATTCCTGGAACATACGCCGTTACCTCCATTCCATTTGAAAGACGAACACGCGCGATCTTTCGAACGGCTGAGTTAGGCTTCTTTGGTGTCTTTGTAGTCACCTTGATACATACACCTCTTTTAAAAGGTGAGAAAAAGTATCGAGGTTTGTTTTGAAGAACGTTGAAGCTCTTTGTGAGAGCAACGGACTTCGATTTACGCTTGAGACTTCGTCTTGAGCGCTTTACGAGCTGATTTATTGTTGGCATGAATAAGAATTAACTAATACTAAAAACTAACAACCTTTAACCAGAAAAAGGCAAAAACCTACTAAAAACGAGGAATAGCGTGTCTGGCTTCACTCAATAGAGCATGAGAAATCTCTATATATTGTTACTCACCTATTCCCTAACAAGCGCTTGTGACGCACAAATGAGATTACTATAAAACCATGATTTGGGCAAGACATATAAAAAGCCCCGTTTCGCAAAGCGAAACGGGGCTAACTTTCAACGGAGATTTTCAGAAACAACGAACGCAAACCCGTACTCACGATACCACCCGTAGTCAAGCCCACCTTGGCACGCGTGCAACCCGCGACCACGGCCATTCCGGTGCACGATGAGCAAACCATGATCGCCGCCGGAACACTTGATCGGTTCGTGCATAGTTGCAATCCAGATCAAGTCCATGGCTTCGATTTCCTCGTCCGAGAATTCTTCCCGGATAAGACAAGCCACTTCCGCGTTCGGCGTTGTCAGCTTGCGCTGCGTAGCCATGTCGCGGATGTTGGAGGTAGTACGGTCGAGGCCCTCAAAGAGCACGCCTTTGAGAATGGCGATTCCAGTCGTCACACCTTTCGTCGGCTTGAAATCCGGCGAGCGGAGCACGCTTTTAGTGTAGTCTATCAAATGGAAGCCTTTGCCCTCGAGCCGTTCGATCCACTGGGGACCGGTCGTGCCGTCGGACGTGACGCTGAGGTAGATGACACCGTCTTGCTCACGCCAGTTGCTTGACGGTTGCGAAACCGAGAGCTTACCCTGGAGGAATTTGATTGCGCCATCATGGCCACCGAGTTTCTTGACGATGGCGTTCAGTTGGCCGGCCGTAAGATCGGCAGACGCGAATTTAGTACTCATGGTTTTGTCTCCTTGCCCTTAATTGGGCATTTTCATTTTCCTCTAATCCGAGGAGGAACTATGATCCGTAGTGGTCATAGCCAGGAAAGGCCTACTTGTAAGCCTCTTTTGGCTACGACCACCGCATCGCACATTGGTATCAAAGAACTGATTATATATTATACACCCAAAATACTTATTTGTCAATATAATCAAAACCAAAACCCTCAGGCATAGTTACATCTATGAAAGAAAATCTCCCCTTGGAACTCCTCAATAAACATCGAGAGTCTTTAGACCTCAAAAACCCGCTTATTGTAGAGAACGAGGATGCGCTCTTTGAAGCACACAAAGGCCAAAAAGAGAGCGCTATTGTCTTTCTCCCAAAAAGCAAAGCCCTTATAACCATGACCCTCTCCCTTGTTGCGCACAAGGTCATAAACAATGGAACCATCATACTGGTTGGCACAAAAAAGGGTGGTATAGAATCAGCAAAAAAAATATATGAGGAAATAATCGGTCCTGTTCAGAAAAAAATTGTTGGAAATCACTCTGCACTCTATGTAGGCAAAAACGAAAAGAATAACGCCCCAAAAAAGGTAGAGGACTTCCTCACCCTCTTCCCTATTGTTTACGAAAATAAAACTATTCAGGTAGCACATCTCCCAGGAGTGTTTTCTGCACACGAACTTGATCCGGGAACAAAAATATTGGTGGACCATCTGCCACACGAAGCAAACACCGTGCTTGATCTTGCCTGTGGTACAGGAATCGTAGGCGCTCTCTACAAAACCCTTTCCCCTGAAACAGAGCTGGTTTGTTCTGATGCGAGCCTTCTTGCCATCGAGGCGACAAAGAAAACCCTTGAGAAAAATAACATCTCGGGAAAAGTCATTCGATCAGATGTGTTCTCACGTATCCAAGGAGAGTTTGACCTTATTGCAGTAAATCCACCCTTTCATTCAGGCATAGACACGGATTACACATTTATAGACAAACTCGTAAAAGAAGCTGCCCTGCATCTCACAAAAAAAGGAAAGCTCTACACTGTTGCAAACAGCTTTCTCAATTACAAAGACAAACTCATAACTATTGGCCCAACAATAGAAGTTTATAGAGACTCTCAGTACGCACTCTACTGTACCGAAAAACTATAGAGACGCTCCTGTAATAAGGAGAAATATCCAGAAAATAACAGGGGTGATGAATTTCCAGAGCACGAGAGCAAACAAAAGCACCGCAAAAAAACCAAACTGCTCAAGTGACTCTCTAATATGCATAAAGCGAGCAGGCAAAACGCTCCAGAGTATTTTTGATCCATCGAGTGGTGGAATAGGTATCAAATTAAAAAATGCCAACGTGAGATTAACGAGAACAATTGTTGCCAAAATTTCGGCAAAAGGCCCAGAACCGAGAGGTGCAATAAAACGAATACCTAATCCAAAAATGATAGCAAGAACAATGTTTGAGAGAGGTCCTGCGCCCGCCACAAGCGCCTCACCCCACTTTTGATTACGGAGATTATGAGGATTGTATGGTACAGGTTTTGCCCACCCAAAAACAAAACCTCCAAGGAGCAAAGAAACAGCCGGGAAAATAACCGAACCCCACATATCAATATGTTTCAAAGGATTGAGAGTCAGGCGTCCTTCATATTCCGCTGTCTTATCACCCAAAAACAGTGCTGCATAGCCATGAGAGACCTCATGTATCACCACAGACATAATAAGGACAGCGAGCGAAAAGATAAATTGTATTTCCATGGACCTATTATACAGACGTAGCGAAAAGTTGCATGCTCTAAAACCCTGTGATAGCATGGGTCTCTAACGAAATCCCATGGCAAAGACCTGTCCAATAACACATAAAACATCTCTCGTAGGAGGCGGTTACTCAAACCGTACGCGTGCTACTCAATTCAACCCAACAGGAAAGGTACGTCGCTACCCAAACTTCCAGAGCAAAAAGATTTACATCCCTGAACTCAAAAAACACATCCGTCTCACACTCACTACCCGAGCAATAAAGACCATCAACAAAAACGGAGCCTTCGCAACACTCAAAAAAGCAGGCCTCATATAAAAACCACCCTTGAGGTGGTTTTTACTTTCTCTCAAACACCGACCCATCCGAAACAAAACGAATAGTCCCCTCTTTTGCCGTACTCACAATGTCGCTCTTTTTTTCTTCAAACAATGAGATCACTTCCGCATGCGGATGTCCGTAGCGATTATTCAAGCCTGCTGAAATAATGACAAATTGAGGCCGTACTGACTCCACAAACTCACGACTTGATGATGTGCGAGAGCCATGATGTCCTGCCTTAAGAATGTCGCTTTCTAAACGCTCTCCGTAGCGAGCAACGAGATACTTCTCAATAGATTGTGGAGAGTCCCCTGTAAACATCGCCGTAGTACTCCCAAAAACAAGTTTTCCCACAATTGACGCAGTGTTTGTCTCAAAACGAGTAACGTCCACATTAGGAAACAACACATCAAACACTGCACCTCCCCTCAAGTTGATTCTCATGCCTTCACGCGCCCGAATAGATTCTATGTTTTTTGTCTCACGAATACGTGCAATTTCTTCGTCGATAGTATTATCCGAAGAAACACCGGGCTCAAGAAAAACACCCACATCAAAACGATTGAGTACCGCGGGCAAACCTCCTATATGATCTGCATCAGGGTGTGTCTCCATAACCACATCAATAGAACGATCAAAAAACGGCATTACTTTGCCAAGCTCACGTAACACTGCCTTATCAGCACCACCATCAATAAGCATCTGATTTCCATAAGGAGCTTCTATGAAAATAGCGTCACCTTGCCCTATGTTGAGAAAATAGACCTTGAGCGATGACACATCCCGAAACGCATAAAAACCAAGCACGCTCACACAAAAAACGAGAACAAGGAGAGAAACTCGTTTATAAGAGACGCAGGTCATATGCCTTAAGTATAGCCCAAAAAAGAATACCCTTAGCCGTTTGTGTTATACTGTACAAAATTTAAAAACATAAAACCTATATGAAAAAATTCGAAGAAACAAAATTTACCATTCCAACCCTTGTTGGCATCTCTCAGAAAAACATTGAGGAACATCTCAAGCTTTATGCTGGTTATGTAAAATTCTCAAACCATATTATCGAAAAAATAACAGAACTTGCACAAGATTCAGAGAAAAACGCATACATGATCGGTGAACTACAACGACGCTTTGGATTTGAATTTGATGGTATGAGAAATCACGAATACTACTTCAAAAGTTTTGAGGGTGGCGCTCAAGCGCTCTCAAAAGAAAACCCTCTTTTCAAAGCAATTGAGTCTGAGTGGGGATCATTTGAAACATGGCTTTCCCTCTTTAAAACAATAGCCCTCACTCGCGGACCAGGATGGGCAATGCTCTACTTCGACAAACACACAAAAAGACTGGTAAACACATGGGTTGATGAACAGCACTTGGGACAACTCACCGGACTCTCCCCTGTTCTCGCTCTCGATATGTGGGAGCACTCTTTTGTGTTCGACTATCAACCATCAGGAAAGAAAAAGTATGTTGAGGACTTCTTTGTAAACCTCAACTGGAATGTTATAGAAAAAAACTACAAAGACGCACAATAAAAAAGCACACAAAACCACCCACTCACACAGGTGGTTTTGTTTTGGGTTTTTGAATGTGGCGCACAATAACAAACACAAAAAAGATATACATACACAAAGTCACCACGAAAGGCATCTCTGGCACAGAAAGAGATGCGAAAGGAAAAGAGGCAAAAAAATCTACTACAAACAAAATCCAAGAAAGTAACATGTGGGTTATGTACACAACTGGAATGAAAACAAAAGGCACGAGAGCGTACCCCAAAACAGAAACAAAACCCAGAAACATGGTAAGTGGTATTACAGGAAGAACAAGAATATTGGCAGGAAGCGCAACGAGAGAAAAGGTGCCCATGACATGCACGATATAAGGGAAAACAAAGATTTGTGTCGCAACAGTTGAGACAACAATACTTCGTATGTTCCACTTGTCAGGTATCCACTGCGCATAGCGCTCAACAATCGGAGACCCGTATACGAGAGCGAGTGTTGCCAAAAAACTAAGTTGAAATGAGACATCAAATACAAGAATCCGAGGATTGTGTATACACATACAAACAGCAGCAACAATAAGAGCTCGGTGTATGGAATACGAACGATGAAGGAATTTTCCAAAAACAACAATGAGCGCCATGATAGATGCACGAATAATGGTCGAAGATGCGCCCGTCAACAGTGCAAAGAACACGATAGACAGAGCTCCAAAAGAGAGCCCTGCTGTACGAGGAAGAAAAGAAAAAAACTTAATAAAGGATTCGGCAACAATGGTGATGTTGTACCCTGAAAGCACCACAATATGTACCAACCCCACCTCTCTAAAATTATCTTGTAATTCCTTCCCAAGCGACTGTTTTGTCCCCACGAGTAACCCTCCCAAAAGAGATGACTCTGGTTCAACAAAAGTATTCTCAATCAGGTTTACAAAAAAGCCTTTTATTCTGAGTAGTGTAGCTATACCGAGAGTGGCTTCCTCATGTCGAACAAATTCGACATGAGGACGCGTGAGCTCAAAACGAATTCTTTTGTTCTTGAGGTACGAAACGTAATCAAATTCCCTACCGGAATCATTGGTGAAATTACCGGGCTCTTTGAGTACACCGCGAAGACGAAGAATGTCTCCATATTTTCTCTCGGGATACAAATCGGTTACCACTAAAATCCGAGAAGGAGAAACAAAAAGAGAATCAGAAAGTGAAACAATGTCTGTAACGAGACGAACGGAACTTTCTCTCACATCAGGTTCTTCAACAATGCGTACCAACACATCGACTGCTTGGTTTGCATAAGGAACAAGAGGATCGTTTTTAAAAACAGTGTCTACCTGATCAAAACGAAACATCCCCAGCGACAGGGCTATTAAAAAAATACCGAGTGCTAATTGCAATCGGTATTTTCTTGAAAAAATAAAGAATCCTATGAGAGAGACACCGCCAAATCCCGCACATAATAAAAACAAAACAGGATGTACTACAACAAAAGATCGCATGAGGACACCCGCTAAAAAACCGAGGGTTCCTGTATAAAATACGAGACTATTCACCCCCAAAGTATATACCTAAACTGGAAACAGCAAACAAAAAATGCTACCGTACAAAACAGATGAACCCTCTCACAATCACCCTCTTGATACTCGTGGCATGCACATTTGTTTTCCATCTGTGTGTATCATTGTGCGATTATTTTAAAAAAAAGAACCATAAAAATGGAGCGTCAAAACAGTGGCGTCAGGCCAGAAACGAACTATGGGCATGGAACTACGATCATCCCTATGCCACCGAAAACAATCCCGAACTTCAGCGACTTATTCAAATCGAAACAGGGGCCTATATGCGTTACATAGAGTGGCACCCGGAAAAAGCGGACAATGACTACCTTGAGGATCTCTTGAGGAAAATTCCGTCTCAACAAAAAAACAGCTAATGCTGTTTTTTTTACTTTATATACCCCATTCTTTCTGTATGTTTTTTTCGTCTTCAGCGCTTACCGCCTTCTTGAAACGTGCCCCCTTCTTACCTTTTACCTCTTTTTCACACGAAGCCCATGTGGCGTGAGTTTTATAGACGCCATCGACGAGACTAACGTATGAGTAGGCTTGTGCTGATTTTTTCTTCTTTACACCTCCCCCACTCACGCCAGAAACAACGGTGAGGTCAACAGAATACGAGGACGCCTCTCCATCATAGAGAGAGACAGGCTCTTCGTCGGCAAACGAAGTAGCAATAACATCACAACGCTCATTACCCGGAACGCCCGCATGACCATCAACATGATTCCATGTAATGTTTTTTCCATGCGTAAGAGAGAGTAGACCTTCCCACAAATCACGATTTTCGACAGCGGTCTTTTGAGAAGTCATCCAATTATTTTTCTTCCAACCAAAAACCCACGTGGTAATTCCTTGTATAAGATATTTTGAATCAGTGTACACCTGCACGGAAACAGGCTCTTTAGAAATATTTCCGTAAATATATTCAAGAGCCTTATGTGCGGCAGTCAGCTCCATGCGATTGTTGGTAGTATGACCATCCCTCCCCCCAAGCTCACAAACATGCGGAACATCCTTGTTCTGAAAGAAAACCACACTTCCCCATCCACCTTGTCCAGGATTACCTCGTGAAGATCCATCTGTAAAAACAATAATATCTGCTTTCATATACGCCTTAGTATATATCACCTAGCAATCAAAAACATTAACAATGCGTAGCCTCAGCTCCGGAGTTCTTTTAAAGGTTGATTTTTCCAGTGTCGCAAGTAAACAGAGAGGCTTGCCAACTTCCACAAAAGCACCAAAATCACCTGCTTCCATAAAAAAACCAATGGCAGAAACAGTGGCACCGTTTTCTTTTTTAAAGATTATTTCTAAATGATTTTTTTCTTTACCAAAATGCTTTATTTCTACCGGAACCACCCTTTCGAAACAAAATAGTGGTTTAGGATTTCCTACCCCAAAAGGAGCAAGCCTACTCACATCATCGTACAGACGCCATGTGAGTGAATCGAGTGTAATACTGAGATCGGCAACAGGAATAGATAGTTGTTTTTTTTCATCCTTTGAAACAATTACACATGCCCTGTCGAGCTCTTCTTGAAGTGTATGCACAGAATCAGATGTAACCTCAAAACCACCCGAAAGAGCATGCCCGCCAAAGTGAATAAAAGTTCCCGGGACTGCTTTCTGCATAACACTAAGCACCGACACCCCTCCTCCAGATCGACACGAACCCTTGAGTACACCATCACCATCCCTTCCCCACAAAAATACAGGGCATGCATGTTCTGTCGCAAAAGAATTGGCAACAAGACCCAAGAGAGATGGTCTCCAGTGAGGATTTCCTAGGACGATTACGTTTTTTGGACCCGTGAACCTTTCGGCGATAATCTTTTTTGTCTCTTTTACAAGAAGAGCAACGGTTCCTTTGCGATCAGTATTTATTTCTTCTAAGTGACACGCAAGTGTGTCAGCCTCGTCTTCATCTTTTGTCGCCAAAAGTTTGAAAGCGTCCATGGGAACACCCATGCGTGAGGCAGCATTAATACGAGGAGAAATACTGAAACCGACATCGTCCTCAACAATATTTCTGGGATACAGTCGTAGTTTTTCAAAAAGCTTTATGAGGCCCTTGCGAGGAGTTTTTCGGAGAACAGTAAGTCCGTAATAAGCAAAAACTCTGTTTTCTCCGACGAGAGGCACCATATCAGAGAGTGTTGCTATTCCCACCAAATCAAGTAACCACTTTTCCCAACCTTTTGAAACTCCGTACTCGTCACCATATTTTTGTACAAAACCCTGAATAACTTTATATATAACACCAGAACCGCAAAGCATTTTTTCTGGATAGAGGCAGTCTGCCTGTTTTGGGTTAATCACCGCATACGCGTTTGGGATATGGCCGTTTATCTCGTGATGATCAGTAACAATTACATCAATGCCATTTTTTTGAGCATACTCAATTTCCTCAGTGTCAGAACCTCCGCAATCAATGGTGATAAGTAGTGTGGCGCCTTTTTCTTTAAAGGAAGTAATAGCATCCATACTCAAACCAAAACCCTCATGATGCCTGTGGGGTATGTAGTTTTCGAAATTAACACAGCCTATTTTGTTTAAAAAATCATGAAAAATAACACCCCCGGGAATGCCATCCGCATCATAATCACTAAACACAATAATTTTTTCTTTATCCTTCACGGCCTTATGTATGCGTGTAATCGCCTTTTCTAAATCTTTGAGCAAGAAAGAATCATGAGTATGAGTGTCATAGTCTGGATTCAAAAAAGCCAAAGCCTTTTCTCTTGTATCAATACCTCGATGAAACAAAAGGTGCTGAACATACTCAGGAAACTCTGCCAGAGATTCGCGTGCGTGTTTAGGTATTTCTTCTCGTATGAGATACGTGTGATGCATGCGAGACATTGTATCATCTCGCTTTAGATTTTACGCCGAATGCCGTATGATATAAAAATATGGATTGTATTTTTTGTAAAATAATAAAAGGTGAAGTCCCCTCACATAAAGTCTATGAGGATGCGGAGTTCCTCGCTTTCCTTGATAGAGACCCTCTTTCACCGGGACACACGCTGGTTATACCAAAACAGCATTATCGATGGGTGTGGGACGTTCCTCAGGCAGGAAAGTACTTTGAAGTAGCACAGAAAATAGCCCTCGCTCAAAAAAAGGCCTTCCAAACAGACTTCGTTCTCTCAAAAATAGTCGGTGAAGAAGTTCCCCACGCACACATATGGATATATCCCGACAGAGACGTTGCGGGTGATAAAAAAGACTTTGTCACCAATGCAGAAAAAATAAAGAAATGTCTTGAGTAAATAAAAAAGCCTCGTACAAAATATGTACGAGGCTTTGTGCTTAGGCGGCCTTCAAACGGTCGACCAAGTGATAATCTCCCAACCCGCTAGCTGCCAGAGAAACGATATTCAATGGGTTGATGTACTGATTTGTCGGCACAAGTGCCAAACGAAGAGCGCTCCAACCTTGATCAATCCAGTGAACACACGCTTCCCATCCGTGCGCTCCCCAACACAAACCCCATACACATTCTCTGTGTGTATGCAGGCAACAGTATCGGGTCCCCCAAAAGAAGATGTAGAACTTCTTCCATTCCTCCGGGATCAGAATCTGATTTTTTGACTCCAACAAGAAATCGAGCATGTTAACGTTAATCGTTTTCATTCCCGTAAACGTCTCCCTCAACTGCTCGCCTGATGCCCGACCACCGTTTTCGCGTTGCCAATGTGTTATACAAAGCAACATATTTGCTGAACCGAAAGGCATCATACCTCCCTTAGAATGGGAAATGACCTTGAAACCTTCTTTTGCCTGAGGATCAGCATCGAGATCCACAAACAATCCTGGTGGCACAACGACTCCTGGTAGTGCAGACTCGCGTTTTTTCCTAACCGGAGCCTGATTGAGTATTTTTTCTACAATCTCCGCTCTTCCCTCAATAACATTCCTGAGGCGAGCAAAAAGCGTAACGTTCAGCATTCCTTCAATCATTTCACGACTATAACCATTGGCCGTAAGTATAGATTCAATCTTCCAAAAGTCACTCGGGGTTAGCCGAGGACGACGATTTCCTACCACCAACATTGTTGATGTGCTCATATGTGGTTTTTTTCCAAAAAAAACGCCTGTGTGTTATAGCGTTTTTAAGACATCCATACAAAAAAGATGCCTGAAAAACGCCATAACTGGGTATGTTTTCAAAGTAACTAATCTATATATATTATACACCCAACTTTGACAGAAGTCAAATACTGTATCTTTGTATAATACCCCTCGAGAGCCAGAGGTCTTATTTTAAAGCCTCAATTCCTGGGAGTGTGCCTTGTGCAAGAAAATCAATCATCGCTCCGCCTCCAGTAGAAACAAAAGAAAACTTATCAAGAAGACCTATATCTCGTAACACAGCGACAGTATCTCCTCCCCCGACAATAGACTTCACCCCGCTTTCAACAATCGCGCGCGCCAAACCTTCAGTACCTTTAGAAAAACCGTGCTCATAATCTCCAAGAGGTCCATTCCATACGACACATTTTGTTTCAGTGAGCAGATCAGCGAGACTCGCTATGGTTTCTGGACCAGCATCAAGAATTTTTTCGTCTGCACTTGGAGACGCGTCTGGTCGTGTAATCCTAGAATTAAGAGGGTTCGCAACAACAACATCCTTTGGAATAATGAGTTTTTTGTTTGAAATAATCGGCTTCAAGTTAACGTGTTTTTTAGAAACAACAGAGAAACCAACCTCAAATCCTTTTTCTTTGAAAATATCGTTTGCCAAAGCGCCACCAATAAATACATTGTCAGCAATAGTCAAAAACTTTTCTATGAGAGGTAACTTTGTATCAAATTTTGCACCACCCAAAATAAACAAAAAAGGATGCGGTGGATTAAAAGCAACCGACAATTCACGAACCTCTCTCTCAAGAAGTGGTCCTGCAAAGCTAGGAAGGAGTCGAGGTATTCCCACAACAGACGCATGTTCTCTATGTGACACAGAGAAAGCGTCGTTCACATACACGTCTCCCAACCGAGCAAGACTCTCTGCAAAAACTTTGTCGTTATTCTTCTCACCATCATGTAAACGTAGATTCTCAAACAAAACCACTCCCCCATCTTTCAAAGTCGGAATTATCTGCTGTAACTCTTCCAGGGTTTTAACAAAAGAAACCTTTAGATGATCATTGAGATAACGCGCAACACGTTCAAGAGAGACAGTTTCTGAATTTTCCATATGAGCCAGAACAATGACTTTTGCTCCCTGCTGTGTGAGGGTTTGTAATGTCGGAAGAGATTGCTTAATACGAAAGTCATCACGGATTTCATCCCCCACAACAGGAACATTAAGGTCCAAGCGGAGGAGCACCCTCTTTCCACGAAGGACACCCGCGTCACTCAAAACCTTCATTGGCCTATTTTTTTTAGAAGATGTGTGGGGCATATATGTTGAACAATGATTAATCTAATTGATTTGCATAAGCAATTATCTTTGAAAATTCAACAGCATCGAGGCTTTGTCTGCCAATGAGAAGTCCTGCCACCTCACCATCAAGGAGTATTGGTTGGGCATTTTCAAAATTAACCGAGCCACCGTACAAAACAGGAACTGCAAGCGCCTCGTCCTTAGGATAGAGTCGTGAGAGTGTTTTTTTGATATAGAGAGACATTTCATGAACGTCAGAGGGCTTCATGACATCGGTATATTTCTTACCAATTGCCCACACAGGCTCATAGGCAAAAATTATTTTTGATAGAGACAAAGCGTCTACACCTTCGACACTTTTCATTACCTGATTCTGTATAAAGGCCAAATAAGCACCTGCTCCATCTCGCTCTCGCTCCCCCACACAGACAATAGGACGGAGTCCGCTTGCTAATACAGCGCGAACTTTTTTAGAAACAATATCATCGGTTTCGCCAAGCGCGCGTCGCTCTGAGTGACCAACAATGACATACTCCACTCCTGCATTTTTAAACATCAAGGGACTCACATTTCCAGTAAACGATCCCTCCTGTTCAAAAAAGGCGTCTTGAGATCCGAGACGAGCATATTTTTTTGTAACTTTTGCAAACAGGGGTATATGAATACTAGGCGGACATACAATAGTATGTACTTTTTTTGCACCCTGACTCGCTTTATTAATTTTTGTATATAACGTCTTTGCTTCTTCAGGTGTAACAGGATTCATTTTCCAATTACCAACAATGTATACATTCCGTTTCTTTTTCATACTCACTAGTATACCACCGCACTAATACACTTATAAGGCTATCTATGAATATGGCTATGGCTATGCACAACCTTAGAATCCTGAGGAGGAGTGATTCCGTCCCGAGACTTTCTCACAAGCATAAAAACAGAAATGCATGTTGTGATAGGCACAGCAATCACGAGACCGATACTACCAACAAGGGTTCGCATAATCTCCGTTGCAAACACCTCCCTATTTATGTGCTCGATCCACGAACTACCGCTCGTATAAAAGAGAAGTAGTAACGATAGCGACGCGCCAACATACGCAATAGCAAGAGACGTGACGAGGGCTCCAATATGCTCCCTACCTATGCGTGTAGCTTTTTTAAAAACCTCCTGCCGACTCAAATGTGGAGCTGTTCTATAAAGTTCATCTACGGCAACCGCTTGTCCTATCGCGCTATCGTAGAGCACTCCGAGGAGACCAATGAGCATTCCACCTAAAAGTAACCCAGAAATATCTATCATTCCTTTTGAATTGAGGTTTACAAAAGTCGCACCTTCATCAGAAAAGCCAGTCAGCTTTCCCCACTCTACAGAAATGTATGCGAGTGTACCTGTAATAATGACCGTACAGATCATACCGAGAACAGCAGATGAGGTTGTTCGTGTAAATCCATGTGTTATGTACGACCCGAGAACAATAATGAGAGACGAGACCGATATCGCAACAAGGAGTGGCGACCAGCCGATACTCAAAGCAGGAAGGAGTACAAAAATAATGAGAGCGAGACTTCCACACAAACTAAATAAACCACGAACGCCCTGCACACCACCGAACATAAAAATAACCACGACAAACAAAAGAGAGAAAAAGAGCAAAGGAAATGTTCTGTCTGGTTCACTAAAGAGATACAGCTCGCTTCCCTCTATGGTTACCAGCCTGTGTATATATACTGTATCCCCTTCAGAAACACGTACATAATCATTCTCGACAGACACCTCCTTGCCGGAAGCTTCGCCCTCAAGGACTTCTACGAGTAATTTTTGATAAACGGTCGGTGTGTCGGTACCAGAAATCTCTCGCATCTCATCGGTCACAATAGTAATAACTTTTGCACGTACTGTTTCTTGAATATCTTGATAGAGCTCTTGCGCATAGACAAAGGAAAAAGGCATGAGACCTCCCAAGACTATTCCCATACCATACAGATATATACTTATTTTTTTGAACATAGAGTACAGATACCAAAAAGCTCAAAAGAGTGTTTGGTAATAGAAAAAAACTTTTTTGAGGCCCTGAGAACACTTTTGCTCGTTTTTGCACACTCTGATTCAAAAACATCCTCAACGTCACCGCAACGAGTACACACAATGTGGTGATGATGTCCTCGTACGAGTTCATACAGGAGCGCTTCTCCGCCCCAGTGTACAGACTGAACAATATTTTTTTGTTCAAGAGTATGTAGCGTACGGTACACAGTAACAGTGTCAAAACGCTTAATACTCTTGTGCAAGAGGTTTATAATATCCTTCACCGCAAAAGGACGATGAGAAGAACGTAGTATGTTTAAAATCCCCTTGCGTATAGGCGTTACCTTGAGATCATGATCTTTGAGAATTGCGTGCTCGTTCCCTTCTTTCATCCTTGTACCATATCACACATGCAAAAAGGTTGCATGTGCAGAAAACGTCTACAACTCTCTCCACGAAATAGTTGAGTACTCATCAGATGCGAGTGGAAAATCTGGTGGTGGTCCGTACAAAAGGTTTGCATCATAGGTAATGGATCGAGTGTCATAACCTGTACCATCGGTGTACGCAAAACCGTAACGTTTATTTGAGCCGAGCATGCCGTAGAGATTGAGTGTCGATCTGTTGTGATACGGATTACACGAAGAAGAATAATAGTATCGTCCAGCCCTGCCATTCTTGGCGAGTAACGCGGCATCAATATCGAGCACATCATCACTCACCATTCCAACATTGATATCTCCTTGTGCGACGAGGGCAACAACATCAGAACCGTCAAAATTAGTGTAGTTGAGATCACTGTTTACGGTGATGTGAGTATTAGTGGAAGCACTCTCAGGAAAACGTCCTGAAGCGATAGTAAGACGCGCGCCATCAACGGTACCTTGGACCCACACATGATCCTCTAAGAACAAAATACCATTTGTTGGAAATGCATAATTTGCCAAAAATGTTTGATTATTAATGCTCCACGTTCCCCAGTTTCCAGCAGGACTCGGTTGGCTGTTTGACCGACATGAGTTTGAAGGATTAACCAAACTCGTCACTCGATACAAATCAAAAGTATCATTGGTTTTCAAAACAACACGATAACCAGAATAACCTGACGCTGGAAAATATCGTCCTCCGGCCTGAGCTTTTGTCTTGAGAGACGCGAGATCGCTCGTAAAGCCGTTAAAATCAACAGCGGGGACAGGAAACTGACGTCCCACCTCAAAAACATCAGTACGAGGTGCGACTACCGATGGCGGAGCCTCTAACGCTCGAAATGTATCATTTATACCACTACCCGGTGGTGCGGTGACATGAGTATGAACACCGAATTCTACCGCACCCGAATGATCAGGGTCGTCATAACTCGATTGCGCGCTTGTCACAACGTTGTGGGCCAATCCGTCAAAGCGAATACCTCCGTTTGAGTGAAGCGCTCCAAAAACTTCAGTTCCCTCTCCGAAACGCATCACATCATTTGCTACGAATGCATATTTTGCGAGAGAAGGAATGGCAAGTTTTGCTTCGATAGAACGTGAAATGGTAGTACTGCCAAAAATACCTTTTGAAACAATGGTCACAATGGTGGAACCGACGGGTGGTGGAGTGATGGTGAGTTCAAAAACACCAATTTGTCTTCCGTCTGCGTCATAGTAAGGATGAATATAAGGACCAGAAGTGGCCGTTCCATCCTGAAAGTCAGTTTGCGCATGAGCCAAGTGCCAACGGTAATATTCAATACCCGCTTCTGCTATATAAAAAGCCTTTTCTCTATCAACCACATAGCGAGCATCTCGCAAACTACTACCCGTCCATGTAATAACAGACGAAATAATAAGCATTGCAACTGTAGAAAATACAAGAATTTGTACAATCAAAAAACCCCTAGATGATTGGGAGCAACGAATCTTTGAAAACATAGTGAGTAAAAAAGACTTCATAGGATTCTTTTAATAATTATCTTTCAAATTTCGGAAAGTACCTCGTGTTTCAAACAATACCGTTGTTGTAGCGCCATACTGAGAATCAAGAGCGACAACCAGATTGATCCGTGCGCTACGAACAAGAGACGGTGACACAGGCTGGGTCATTGTCGCGTTATTCGTATCGTAGTACGTAAAAATATTAGTTGTGGTTGCTAGTTTAGTAATCTGAGTGAACACTCTTTCGTTCGCTTGGTTATATACCAAAGGACTACCTGTCGGTTTTAGAACACCTTTTTTTAAACTCCCTCCTGACACAAAGTAACGTACCCTATCCTTGATAGCATCACCATCAACATCAGAATAGAGGGTGAAGGCATCTGCTTGTGCAAGACTAATAGGATATGCCCCTGTTGATGAAGGAGAGGCGGAACGAGTTTCTTCCAAAAAACGACGCAGGGTTAACCGAGCTTCCTGTATAGAAACCAATCGGGCACGAAAAGCCCTGTCTTTCTTGAATGTTTCTGTTTGAAAAAGCGCAAGCACGACAACAACCATAGAAACAATAAAAAGGGATACGAGTAGTTCCACCACTGTAAATCCAGACGTCTTTCTTTTAGAAGAATACATGTTCATGTTTATGGTGTAAGCAAAATCTCAAGCGTTTGAAACGCTCCTGAAACCGTAACGGGAGCAACATACGTGGTGTATGAAGGATGAGAAACGGTGACGGTGTACGCACCATTGGATAATCCTGAAAAATAAGCCTGTCCATGCGGTATACAGTCTGTGCCGAACGTTACTGAGACATCAGAGACAATCGGCGTAACGGAAACATCCTCGGTAGACAAAAATAATTTATATCTAAAATAACGATTGTTATTATGGTCCGCAGTTATAGCTGTACTTGTAGATGTATAGAAACTTGAAGATGTTCCATCGGGTCCAATAAAACCAGTTGAGGTGGTAGTACTGTCTCCGCTATCAATCTGAAAACGCACTGGAGACATGCCCGTAGAAGACGCTTGGCTCACCGGTTGCCAACTAAGCGCATAGAGGGTTGTTGATGAGTTACCAACGTCAAACCACGACGAAGAAAGATTTCCTGATGCTGCATACGAACCGAAAAAGTCTTTGAGCGTTACCTGCCCTGGATCAGAGGTGTATTCAATTTGACCATCAGAAGAGTCGAATCGTGAAAGAGAGCCAAACATCTCTTGTCCCGAACCTGTAGACCAATCGGTTTGGGTGAAAAATCCTTTATTAGTTATTTGCGTGTCACTAAATGCACCAAGAGTAATCTCGACAGAAGCATCTGAGACCGGCAATCCCGTAGCGGAGTCCTTCACCGTAACGAGAAGCGCATTTGGATCAGGAGTTTTTGCAAGCAGGTAAACATCCTGAGCAACTCCCGGAGACAAAGAAAGAGGAAGCAGTGGAATAGTACCACCCATAACATAACTTCCACCCAAAGAAATATCATACGAATCCCATTCTACTTCTGGTAAAAAGGCCTGCCCTGCCCCACTTGTTATGTATGAGCCGTTGAACTTGTACACATCGGGTGATGTTCCTATTTTCTTTGCGCCGACAAAAGATACAGGGACCGAACTAATAGGCGCACAGGTTGGAGTGACCGTGTGCAACCTAACAGAACTCAACCTATCGATAGCAAAAGTTAATTGCGTTACTGAACCCGCAAGTACAGTAGAGTCAGGGTTAACCGGATTAGGATTTGAAACAACCCCCATTGCATATGTTGTAGAACTAGAATAGCCGGCATCTGTTGCTGATACGCGATACATAAAGCCTCCCGGAGGAACATCGACGACCTGAAGAACGCCGTTATTATTTGTAACCTCGTTGATTACAACAGTGGACGTACCCTGCCCTCGAATGGATACATCAACATTTGGAAGAGGCTGACCATTTGCATCAATAACCTTTACAAAGAGAGCACCATTTCCCGATGTTGTCTCAAGGCTTTTAGGAGCAACGGTCGTTGTTACAACAAAAGGAGCAAAATCCTCACATGCGATACATCCTATTTCCATTTCAACGAGTTTATAATCTGCAGGAGAGAGATCGTTTGGTAAGCCTGCAATAGTACCATCAAACGCATCGTCGATATTGCGTACGGTTGTGGTTGCCTGAAAAAGAAATCCTGATCTTCTGTATTCAGCAGTTCGAGGAAGGACTCCCACGGGAATACCGCTCACAATACCCACACTTGCATAAGGTAGATTACGCACAAACTCAATGCGTTCCTCAGCAAGTTCAAGAGCTGCGGTTTTTGTTTTGTTAAAAGATATTAACTTAAAAACGATAGAATAGGTTTCATAAATTGCAAGTGAGACGACAAGAAAAATTCCCGTTGCAACGAGTGTCTCAACAAAAGAAAATCCTCTTCGTGATACATGTGGAAACATAAAGAACGTAAGTACCTATAAGTATACCCCGCCGTAGAGCATCAAGACTAGATATTGTTACTAATCGAATAGATTGGAGAAATCATTGCGAGAGCGAAAAAACCTACTCCAACACCAATAAAGACCATGAGAAACGGTTCTATCACTGTAGAGAGGTCTTTTGTTTTTTGATCTACTTCATTTTCATAGTAGACGGCAATATCAAAAAGAACCTTGGATAAAGTACCCGTCTCCTCTCCTACCCCAATCATCTCGCCCACAAAAACAGGATAAAGATCTTCTCGCTCAGAAAAAAGAGGTGCTAGTGGCTGTCCTTTTTGAACTTTTTCTGCGACCTCCTTAAGCATGGCCTGATAATGATAATTCTGCACAACCTCGCCAGTAATACCGAGAGCTCCGACAACATCAACTCCGGACGTCAAAAGAGAAGACAATGTTCGGGCAAGACGCGCTGAGTTTACTTCCTGCACAATAGGACCAATGATCGGTATCTTCAAAAACAGACGGTGAAACACTTTCTTGCCTTGCAGAGACTTCATGTAATAACGAATACCGAGCCCTGCGAGAACGCCTACAATAAGTACAATAATAAAATTGTTCTGAAGTGTTTCACTAATACCGATTACCACACGAGTAGAGAGAGGGAGCTCTACTTTAAACTCAGAAAAAGTTTCAGTAAGTTTTGGAACAACGAAAACAAACATGAGCACAGCAATAGCGATCATCACACAAAAAATAATGCCCGGGTACATCATTGCGCCCTTAACCTTCTTTTGGAGTAAATAGGTTTTTTCTATTTGCTCGCCCACAATACGAAGTGCGCCTGACAAGTTACCGCTTTCTTCACCTGAAGCGACCATAGAGACAAAAAGCGTTGAAAAAGCTTGAGGAAAATCCTTAAGAGCCTGAGAAAGAGACTGTCCCCTATTAAGCCCCTCCTGGAGAGAGTCCAAAATCTCTTTGAACTTTTTACTCTTGATTTGTCGTGACAACACAGAAAGAGAGCGAGAAAGAGAAAGTCCTGCAACGAGCATTGCAGATAGATTCTTTGCGAACATGATCTTGTCTGGTGTTTTTATTCCACCAAATGAGACAGAAAAAGTATGGAAAAAATTCGACGACTTTTTAATTTCTTTGGCGGAAACAACGGTTTCGCCTTTTGTTTGAAGAGCTTTATATAGAGCAAATTTGTCAGAGGCTTCCTCTACTCCTGAATACTCTTTCCCGTCACGTACTGCTTTGTATTTAAATTGAGGCATATAATTACACTATAGAATCTGGAATAGAAAATATAAAAAACATTCCTTTACTTAAAGTATACCCCATGTGACCCCTGAGGCTTTGTGAATAACTACTCCGTAACCACACGCAACACCTCTTCGATAGTTGTTTTACCCTGAACAACCATAAAAATACCGTCCTCGATCATGGTAACCATGCCTT
Source organism: Minisyncoccota bacterium (assembly GCA_035438745.1). Lineage (GTDB taxonomy): Bacteria > Patescibacteriota > Minisyncoccia > Phycocordibacterales > UBA6065 > CAIMLU01. Next base: position 22,903 of record DAORIX010000006.1, read on the forward strand.
CTTTTTTTGCCTGATCTTCAATCTGAGCAGATGTTGCGCCTTTCATGATGAGCTCTTTGATTGCAGGTGACATTTTGAGAACCTCATGAATACCAATACGGCCCTTGTATCCATCCTCCGCCTCGGGACTTGGACGTGGCACAGCAATACCAATATCCTCCCACGAATCTTTTGGACCAATAATTTTTTCAACTCTCAAAAGCTCGATCATGCGATCAAGGTCGACAATCTTGCCGAGAGCAGCAATTTCAACCTTGGTAAGCTTCCTCTTTTCTTTTGAATCAGCCACTCTACGAATAAGACGCTGTCCAATAACGATAGACAAGGTTGATACGAGCAAAAATGGCTCTATCTTCATATCAAGTAGTCGTGGAATCGCACCCGCAGCAGAGTTGGTGTGAAGAGTTGAGAGTACGAGGTGTCCTGTAAGCGCAGCGTTTACCGCAAGAGACGCCGTTTCACTATCACGAATTTCTCCCACCATAATAATGTCCGGATCCTGACGAACAAGAGTACGGATACCTGAAGCAAAAGTGAAACCAATATCTGGTCGTACCTGTGTTTGATTCACCCGTGGCATCTGATACTCAACAGGATCTTCGATAGTTGAAATATTTACATCAGGCGTATTGAGAATGTCCAAAACGGTATACAAAGTCGTTGATTTACCGGAACCAGTTGGTCCTGTCGCGAGAATCATTCCCGTAGCAAGTTTTGTAGAATTATGAATACGTTCAAGTCCCTCACCGTGAAAACCGAGGTGCTCGAGAGTGAATCCTCCCCCTCCCTCGCGCAAAAGCCTCATTACTGTTTTTTCTCCGTAGTACGTAGGAAGAATAGAAACACGGAAAGAAACCTTTTCTCCATTGAGTTCCACCTTAAACCTTCCATCCTGAGGCAAACGTTTTTCATCGAGCTTAAGACTTGAAAGCACTTTAATACGTGCGGTTATAGATGTTTCAGCATTCTTTGGTAACACCATGGCGTCGTGAAGCAAACCGTCAATACGATAACGAACAATGAGTTCTTTTTCTTGAGGTTCGATATGAATATCAGAAGCGCCTTGCAAAATAGCATGCTTGAGAAGGGTTTCTACGATACGAACGACCGGCAAATCCTCGGCGAGCTTTTTAAGATCGCTTTCTGACTGAGCGTTTGCACCCAACTCCTCAGACAAAGCTTTGAGTGTCGACGTTTCTTTTTTAATAAGGTCTCCGAACTCTGCTTTGAGGCTTTTCTGATACTGAAGCAGGGTTTTTTTAATGGAATCATTATCAGTAAGACGTGGAACTATTTTGAGACCTACCTTCTTTTTAATGAAATCAATTGCCGGCAAGTCGTCGGTATCAAGCATGGCGACTTCCAAAGTCTCTGAGGTTTTTTTGAAGGCAACAATATTATGATTGCGGGCAATAGGTTCAGGAATAAGCGAAAGCACTTCAAATTCTATTTTTTGACCCTTGAGATCTACGAATGGAATACCGAGAATATACGCTTGAATCTTACGAAGGTCCCCTTCTGTTATTTTGCCTTGATGCACAAGAGCGAGTCCTACATTAACACCTGTCTCAGCAGCCTCTTTTTCAGCATTTGAAAAGTCAGACTTCGAAACAAAGCCTGAATCGAGAATAAAATCTTTAAGCTGTTTTTCTGGAACGTACATTGAGAATTACAAAAACACAAATAAGTCCTCTCTAGTATATCACCAAGACCTAAAACTAAACCATGTTCACAAGGACCTAGTATTCTTCAAATACAGGAATGAGGTTAGTTGGTACTATAGTGTACTGTTTTACACTATCAGCAAAGCCCGCGGAACTTCCCGTCAGGGTAAAGGTATAGGGTGAAGTTATTTTATTTGAAATACGCACACGTAGAGATGCGGAACCGTTATAAGGAATAGTTATTGAAGGACTTGCGCTAAACGCTCCACCATTAAAAGAATAAAGCGCCGTAGTACCAACAGGAAGAGCGGGTGTTATTGCTCCCAAAGTAAGAGTCACATTTCCCACAAAGCCACCCACGGGGTTAACGCTTACCGTCTTTGCTTCAGAATCAGCCGTTCCTGATGTGGTAAAAACGATTTTAATATCCTCAGAAGACCCTAGGGTAAAACCAGGAATAAGCGTATTTGTTTCGTTGGTATCTCCAGGATCATACGATCCGCCATTTCCAGGATTACCGTCAGTGTGACAGTCAGGATCATTTGTATCAACGAGAGTATCTCCGTCATTATCAATGCCGTCTGAACACTGAGGTCCCCCACCCAAAGGTCCGCTCTCATCGATATCAGAGAGACTAAGACAATCAAGATCTGCAGGATAATCTACAAAACCGTCGCTGTCGTTATCAACCGCGTCGGCACACTGAGTTGGTGTAAGAATACAATTTCCAAGACCATCTAGAGAATAGCCACTAGGCACAGAAGACTGACTACCAGCCAAGTTTGGACAAACATCAGCGCCAACATTAGTTTCATCATCGTCCATAATGTCGTCACATCCAGGATCTCCACCAAAATCAAGCAGGCCATCTCCATCATTATCAATACTGTCTGAACATGCTGAAGTACCACTAAGACCAATACTCACTGTTTTCGCAATAGAGCCATATGCACCAGTACAAGTAAGAACAAACGTTTTGTTCCACCACATCACACCCGTTGATTCACTTCCAGAAAGAGCCTTTGAACCACTCCAATCACCGGACGCGGTACAGGAAGTAACATTTTGAGCGTCCCAACTGAGAGTGGTGGCTGTTCCCCATGTTGGTGTGTAGTCAGCAGCAGTAAAAGAAAGTGCTGGTGATGGAGGGATAACCGGATTTGTTTCATCCGTATCAAGAGTGTTTACACATCCTGTGTCATTAGGATAATCAGTCTGGCCATCACCATCATTATCGACTGTGTCAGAACACTGAGGTAATACAACAACATTAGTTTCGTCATTATCGTTACCGTCTACACATCCAATATCAGAAGGATAATCAGTCTGGCCATCACCATCATTATCGACTGTATCAGAACACTGAGGTATCGGCGCCTCGTAATCATCCGAAGGGTCGTCACAGTTTGAATCACTAGGATGATCAGCAAGACCGTTCCCGTCATTATCTATACCATCAGAACACTGAGGAGGCGCATAAGAACAATTATTACCAAGAGCAGCACGTGCTGTAACAGTATGTGTGCCTGTTGTTTGACCGCCGTACCCCACACACCAAACACTAACACTGCTCGTTAGACCATCTGTACCTGGAGCGGAAATCGTTCCAGAACCAGGAGAAGCAGGACTACACCAGTACTGCGCGTACTGACTTGTCCAAGAAACAGTTCCGCTACCACAAAGCGGCAACTCTGCTGGCCCAGTTATGTTAACTATTGGAGGATAGTAATAACAATTACCACCATCTGCGTACATATCTGCAGGCACAGAAGTCTGATTACCACTCACATTTGCACATATATCAGCGGTTGCCCCTGAAACAAAACTTACATATGCGCCACTAGAAACATTCTCTATGTGTGCAAAGGCCGAGAAATAAAGACCTGTAGTAAAGTTAGTCTGAGCACCCATATTGTTTGGATTTCCGTAATAACCGGGCGGCCAATACTGCCAAGGTGCCGGCTGAAATGTAGTAGATGTTTGGACCGTGTCAACAACCCCGGTTGAACAATTATTTTGAATATACATGTCTGGAGGAACCGTCGAGCCAAGATATACGGAGGAACTTGGGACATTAATTGATACTGAGTTGAGAGAGTTATTAAAATAAATATCAGACAACCCGATCACAGAATTGTTACAAGATGCCATAACCCATGTTCCTGTATTCGTCCATCCTCGCCAAAAACCCGTAATATTGAAAGTTACATTGCGAATATTGTTAGTAGTTCCTGGATTAAAACCCACAGGCAAACCATTGCTATCATAACCAGAAGGAGTAAGAGTGACCGAAGTTGGATTAACGTAGGTGTCGACACACATTGATGGACCACACACGAGTCCTGCGTGCATTATAGCGGGCACCAAAAAAACAAAAGCAAAGAGGACCACGAAACCGAAACGAGAAAAAAATTTATTTTTCATTTTTAAAAATTGAGGCGGTTTGAACTGACGACCTTTTTCTGACATAAAAGCCACCAACGCTAAACAAAAAAAGTATCGAAGTTGTGATAAGTATAAGGGGTAACACATTTTTGGTTTCTTCACCCTGAACACAATCCAGACATGAGGAAGTCACCTCTATATACTGTCTTGTTTTCTCATCTTTCCGAAGCTCAACAGAAAAACGAACATCTTTTGTGTTAAACTGAGCACCAAAAGATCCCCCAAGAGCGTTTTTTAGGAGATCACCAGTAAATTTTTGAGATTCGATAACAACACCCCTAGAGTTAATCAAAGAAGCGACAACAGAAGTGCCCTCTATAATTTTTTTTCCAAAACTATTAAGGCAAATAATGTATGGGACAGGAGTAGTGGTCCCCAAAACACTCCTATCAATACCCGCGAAAGAAACAAGCGCCTCTCCTTGATTCTGACGGTTAATCACAACATGACCAAGCGATTTTACTTCCTCACCCCCAACCTCAATGGTCACATAATAACGTGACAAATCATCATGACTAAACAAATATTCAAAAGAAGCCTTTCCCTCTGATGAAATCTCAACAATTCTTTCTTCTGCGTGGACAATATCATTCAAAATGGTACCCATCCCAGAATAAACCTTTATGCGAACAGGTGTTTTAAACACGGTGCCGCGTTCACCTTTGAGTGTAATGGTTAACGGCATAGTTCCTGTACGAGGAAAGAACATCATGTTTGAGACAGCGTTAACGTTTTGACTTACCTCAACCAGAAAAGGTCTTTTGTCTGAAGATTCTCCCTCAACAGAGAAACGAATGTTTCCAACAGACGCATCTTTTTCAAAAGACGTACCATGAAGAGCGAAAGTATTTGCAGAAACAGCGTATACCCTAAAAACATACTCCCCTTTTTTAAAATCAACTGGAACTGTCCACGAAAAAGGAAATTCCTTAAACTCATCGGCCTTGAGAGAAATGTTTTGTACCGGCACAAAACGATCAATTAAAAACTCTTGGTCTTTTTCTATTTTATATACAAAGAAAACAAGAGAGGTGTTTTCAAGAAAAAGTGATGATTTGTTTTTCACAACACTAACAAAAGGTACCGTGTCTCCTGCTTTGATAATACGTTCTCGTGTCAAAGGAACATCTGGGATATCAAGCACAGGAACCATCACCCCATCACGCTCTTCGAGAATAACAGGTATTTTTTCTTGGGAGATACGAGCTTGGGAAATACGATTATCAATAAACGTAACAATTCCAACGCTCTTTTTATACGAAGAACAAATTTCCTCCGCGTTAACCGAGGGGCTTGCGGTGGCCTGAGCAGAAACAAAAGAGCTACCGGAAAACAGAATGACAATGACCAATAAAAATGTAAATAGATTTTTCACCATAACAAATGAACGTATGTCCATTTTCTCACATCGTGCATAAATATTCTATCCTTAATACGGGGATAAACAAAAAACCACAACATCTCGTTGTGGTTTTTTGTTTTATTAGATTTCTCTGAAATCAGGACTCACTCCACTTGGGTCAACAACAAGATCATGTGTGTCTGTGATGCCTCCCCCACTAGCTTCAAATCGTACAATGTACGCCTCACTAATCTGTTGAGAAAACTTTACCTTAACAGGCAAACCAACAGAACCAGAGGTATTTATATACTGACCTGAAACATTAAGCCTCATAAGCTCAACAGGGCTTGCTACAAATGGGTTTCCAGCAAAAGAATATGTTACCTGAGTACCTACAGGCACAGGCAAACCAGTAGTCCTTGAGACAATGGAGACTACACGAACAGAAACATCGGAAGAAAACGAACCTACAGGATTAACAGAGAGTTGTGCGGTACCAGATTCACTACCCATTGCACCCAAAAATTGAACAGGAACAAATGTGTCTCCACCAAGCGTCATTCCTGTAGAAACAGGACCGCCTCCTGAGCCTCCGCCACCTCCTCCTCCACTACCACCACCGCCCCCT